>CBIHKW010000077.1:0-19933 GCA_966203835.1 uncultured Thermomonas sp. | reverse complement strand
AAAGCTTTTAAAAAAATGTTTTCATCTTAGGCCCCCCCCGGGGGGGGGGGGGCGGGGGTCCCCCGCGCCCCCCGCGGCGCCGGTCGGCTGCGGCCCGTAAAAAGGATTGCGAGCGCCCATGACCAAATCCGAACTGATCGAGATCCTGTCCCAGCGTCAGAGTCATCTGAAGGCCGACGACGTCGATCTCGCGGTCAAGTCGTTGCTGGAAATGATGGGCGGCTCGCTGGCCGAAGGCGAACGGATCGAGATCCGCGGTTTCGGCAGTTTTTCCCTGCATTACCGCCCACCGCGCACCGGTCGAAACCCCAAGACCGGCGACGCCGTGGCGCTGCCCGGCAAGCACGTGCCGCATTTCAAACCCGGCAAAGAGTTGCGCGACCGGGTCAGCGACGTTGTTCCGCTGCCGCCGGAAGATTGAGTCCGGCTGGTTCGAGGCGGCTGCGTCTACGCGACGATTCGTCGCCCGGCATTTTTCCATCACCGTTTTCATGATCCGCTCCGGCCTTCCGCCGGCCGACAGCGGCATCCATCGTTTTCGTCCTTCGGGCGGCATACACTGATGACCGTTCCGACTACAAACGCGACCCGCCTTCCCCCATGCGCCCTTTGCGTCTGCTCATCGCCATCGTGTTCCTGGCCGTCGGGCTGGTGCTCGGCGTGCTGAACGCCGAACCGGCGACGGTCGATCTGGGGGTCGTCGAAATCAACGCCGGGCTCGGCGTGATCCTGCTCTGCACCCTGCTGGCCGGCGTGATCGCCGGCGGCCTGGCGATCGTCGTTTCGGTGGTCCTGCCGCTGCGCCGCGCATTGCGGCGCGTCGAGAACAATGTGCAGAAGCCCGAACAGAAGACTGATACCTCGCAGCCTGTCACGGTCGCACTCCCTTCCTTGTCCGCTCCGTCGGAGACCTGAGATGGCCTTCATCTCCGAGTGGTTCTGGTATTTCCTGCTGATCCCGCTGGCAGCGGTGATCGGATGGGTCATCGGCCGCCGCGGCGGCGAGCGCCACAGCGACCATCAGGTCAGTCGGCTGTCGACCACCTATTTCCGCGGCTTGAACTACCTGCTCAACGAGCAGCCGGACAAGGCCATCGAGCTGTTCCTGCATGTCGCCGAACTGGACAAGGACACCTTCGAGACCCAGGTCGCGCTGGGGCATCTGTTCCGCCGTCGCGGCGAGGTCGACCGCGCGATCCGTCTGCATCAGGGTCTGGTCCAGCGCTCCGACATCAACGATCAGCAGAAAGTGCAGGCGCTGCTCGCGCTGGGCGAGGACTACATGCGCTCGGGTCTGCTCGATCGCGCCGAAACGGTGTTCACCGACCTGTCCAAACTCGACGACCGCGCGCCGCAGGCGCTGCGTCATCTGATCGGTATTTATCAGGCCGAACGCGACTGGCAGCAGGCGATCGAGAAGGCGTCGCGCTACGAGGCGGTGACCGGCGAGCCGATGGGCAAATTGATCGCGCAGTTCGAGTGCGAGTTGGCCGAACGCCACCGCACCGCCGGCGACAGCGACCAGGCGCGGGCGGCGATCGCGCGCGCCTATGCCGCCGATTCGAATACCGTCCGTGCCGGCATGCTGGAGGGGCGGATCGAGTTCGACGCCGGTCGCCATCCCGCCGCGATCCGCGCCTACGAGCGCGCCGCACGTCATGACCCGGACTACCTGCCGGACATCCTGCCGTCGCTGCTGGTCTGCTATGAAGCCGTGGGCGACCCGAGCGGCGCGCGCTCGTTCCTGACCGAGATGTGCGAACACTACCGCGGCATTTCGCCGGTGCTGGCGCTGACCCGGCTGGTCGAAGCCGCGGAGGGCGTGCACGCGGCGCGCGATTATCTCGCCCGTCAGCTCAAGGAGCGCCCCTCGGTGCGCGGTGAAGCCGCCCTGATCGATCTGAGTCTGGCCGACGACACCGACCCGACCGCGACGCTCCACGATCTCAAGCACGTGACCGAGCAGTTGCTGGTCCGCAATCCGAGCTATCGCTGCAACCGCTGCGGTTTCGGCGCGCGCAGCCATCACTGGCAGTGCCCGAGCTGCAAGGAGTGGGGTTCGGTGAAGCCATTGTTGAACTACGCCGTCGTCTGATGTCGCTGTCGCCCGGTTCCCTCGCCTGGTTCGCGTTGTTCGCGGCCCTCGGCGCCGCCGGTACCTGGGCGGCGCGGACCTACGCGCTGCGCCGTCGTTTGCTGGACGAACCCGGCGAGCGCCGCAGCCATCGGATCGCCACGCCGCGCGGCGGCGGCATCGCCATCGCTTTGGCGTTCCTGATCGCGATCGCGGCGATGATCCTGCGCCAGCCGCGCGAGATCGTACTGCTGGTCTGCACGGGTTTCGGTTTCCTGATGGTCGCCGGGATCGGTTGGGTCGACGATCACCGACCGCTGTCGCCGTGGTCGCGGCTAGTGGTGCATGCGGTCGCCGCCGGCTGGTTGGCGGTGGGTTTCTATCTGTCCGGCAGCGGTGGCGGTGTCGCCTTCGTAGTCTTCGCGCTGTGCCTGGTGTTGGTGAACGTCTGGAATTTCATGGACGGCATCGACGGTCTGGCCGCGACGCAGGCGGTGTTGGTGGCTGCCGCATTCGCGTGGCTGGCGGGGAGCGTGCTGGCGGTTCATCTGGGGTTGGCGTTGATCGCGGCAACCTTGGGTTTCCTGCCGTTCAATTTTCCCCGGGCGAAGATTTTTCTGGGCGATGTGGGCAGCGGGGCGCTCGGATTCGCGTTGGCGCTGATGGTCGGGTTGTCGTTGGATGTCATGCCGGTCGAGGCGTGGCCACTGGCGCTTCTGCCCTTGAGCGCGTTCGTGTTGGATGCCGGTTTCACCCTGCTCACGCGGATGTTGCGCGGAGAGCGCTGGTGGACGCCTCACGTCGAACACGCCTACCAACGCTGGTCCAGGCGCGCCGGCAGTCATGTGCCGGTGACCACAGGCTATGCGGTTTGGACGTTGCTCGCATGTGCGGGCGCCATTTGGCTCGGGGGAGAAGGACAGAAAGGGATTTCGATGATGGTGTCTGCTTGGATGGTGTTGGGGTGCGTGTTCTGGTACTGGCTGCGTCGGGCGGCCGGGCACGCCGCGAACGGAGGATTGGGCACATGACCGCATTGAAAGACCGTCTGGGCAGCGCATGGCCCCGCGCCATGATCGTGCTGCACGATCTGTGCATCGTCTGGTTGTGCTGGACCGGGTTGGTGCAGTTCCGTTACGCCATGCTCGATACCACCGCGCAGCCGGCGCTGTGGTCGACCGAAGGCCTGCTGGTGCTGGTGGCGCAGGGGCTGGTGTCGTGGCAAGTAGGCTTGTATCGCGGCGTCTGGCGCTTCGCCAGCGTGCCCGACCTCGTGAATATCCTGAAAGCGAGCATGTTCGGTCTGCTCGCCATTCTGCTGGTGCTTTTCATCTACAACCGGTTGGGCCAGGCGCCGCGCTCGGTGCTGGTGATGTATCCCTTCGTGCTGACCCTGATGCTCGGGGCGCCGCGGCTGCTGTATCGCTCGTGGAAGGATCACGGCCGCATCAACAGCGACAAGTCGGCGGTGCGCGTATTGATTCTGGGCGCGGGGCAGGCGGGCGAAGCCCTGGTTCGCGATCTGCGCCGCACCGGCGCCTATCAGCCGGTGGGCTTTCTCGACGACGCCAGGAAGCTGCGCGGCAGCCATCTGCACGGCGTGCCGGTGCTCGGCCAGATCGACGATGTGGGCCGGATCGCGCCGGAAACCGCGGCCAAATTGCTGGTCATCGCCATGCCGTCGGTCAGCGCCGAGCACATGCGCCGGGTGATCGAAGCCTGCGAACGCACCGGCGTTCCGTTCCGCATGGTGCCGCGACTCAACGATATTCTCGAAGGCCGTTCGCTGCCCGGCGAGCTCAAGGAAGTCGCGATCGAGGATCTCCTTGGCCGCGCCCCGGTGGTGCCCGACTGGAAGGCCATGCGCGATTGGCTCGGCGGCCGCAGCGTGCTGGTGACCGGCGCGGGCGGCTCGATCGGTTCCGAACTGTGCCGCCAGTGCGCGCGTCACGGCGCCAGCAAGATCGCGCTGGTCGAGATCGACGAATTGGCGCTGACCACCACGCAGATGCGGCTGCGCCGCGATTTCCCGGGGATCGAGCTCGCGCCCGTGCTGGGCGACTGCGGCGATCCGGCGGTGATCCGTTACGCACTGGAACTGGTGAAGCCCGATGCGGTGTTCCACGCCGCCGCTTACAAGCAGGTGCCGCTGCTGGAAGCGCAGTTGCGCGAGGCCGTCCGCAACAACGCGCTGGCCACCGAAACGGTCGCCCGGGCGAGTTCGGCCGCAGGCGTCGGCACCTTCGTGCTGATTTCCACCGACAAGGCGGTCGATCCGGTGAATGTGCTGGGCGCGACCAAGCGTCTGGCCGAAATGCTGTGCCAGTCGCTGGCCGATCCGCGGTCCACCCGCTTCGTCACCGTGCGCTTCGGCAATGTGCTCGACTCCGCAGGTAGCGTGGTCCCGCTGTTCCGCGAACAGATCCGCAGCGGCGGCCCGGTGACGGTCACGGATGCCGAAGTCACCCGGTTCTTCATGACCATTCCGGAAGCCTGCCAGCTGATCCTGCAGGCCTCGGCGATCGGTTCGCAGCAGGCGATCTACACCCTCGACATGGGCGAGCCGGTGTCGATCCGTCTGCTCGCGGAACAGATGATCCGCCTTGCCGGCAAGCAGCCGGGACGCGACGTCGCCATCGTCTACACGGGTTTGCGTCCGGGCGAAAAACTGCACGAGACCCTGTTCCACGCCGACGAACGCTACCGGCCCACCTCGCACCCGAAGATTCTGCAGGCGGCGCCGCGGCAGGTTTCGACCGAGGCCATCGCCGCGGCCCTGGCGCGGATGCGCGAGGCAAGCGC
This sequence comes from uncultured Thermomonas sp., assembly GCA_966203835.1. GTDB lineage: Bacteria > Pseudomonadota > Gammaproteobacteria > Xanthomonadales > Xanthomonadaceae > Lysobacter_I. Next base: position 15,057 of record CBIHKW010000077.1, on the reverse strand, counting down.
ACGCTACGATCTGGAGGCGCTGGCCGCGATGTTGCGCGAAGCAGTGCCCGAGTTCGCGCCGACCACGAGCGTCGGCGAGTCCCATGCGCATGCGGCGACGGTGGTAGCATTTCCCGCCCGTAATGCACGCAGAACCTGACAGGCCGGCGGATTCGATCATCGCCCGTTTCGCGCCGATCCGATGTCTCCGGCCGTCATCGGTCCCTGGCTGCGGGTTGTTCCCGCGTCCAGCAGAATATTCCGCATCTCCAGAGGTTGATCAGTTTCGATGACCCGCATCCGTAAAGCGGTTTTCCCCGTCGCCGGTCTCGGCACCCGATTTCTGCCGGCCACCAAGACCGTGCCCAAGGAGATGTTGCCGATCGTCGACAAACCGCTGATCCAGTACGCGGTGGACGAAGCGATCGAAGCGGGTTGCGACACGCTGGTGTTCGTCACCAATCGCTACAAGCATGCGGTGGCCGATTATTTCGACAAGGCCTACGAGCTCGAGCAGAAGCTGGAGAAATCCGGCAAGCACGAGCAGCTCGATCTGGTGCGCAACATCCTGCCGCCGCACGTCCGCGCGGTGTTCGTGACCCAGGCGGAGGCGTTGGGCCTGGGCCATGCGGTGCTGTGCGCCAGGGCGATCATCGGCGACGAACCGTTTGCGGTCGTGTTGCCCGACGACCTGATCTGGAATCGTCAATCCGGGGGCGGCGGCCACGGCGCGCTCAAGCAGATGGCCGATGCGGCCGAAGCGACCGGCAGCAGCATCATCGCGGTACAGGATGTGCCGCACGAACAGACCGGCAGTTACGGCATCGTCGCCACCGGCCCGTTCGCAGGCCGCAGCGCGCCGATCCACGCCATCGTCGAGAAACCCAAGCCCGAAGTGGCGCCGAGCAATCTGGCGGTGGTCGGGCGTTATGTGTTGGACGGCAGCATCTTCGACATTCTCGAACGCACCACGCCGGGTGCTGGCGGCGAGATCCAGCTCACCGACGCCATCGCGACCCTGCTGGCGCAGAAACCGGTGCATGCCTACCGTTTCCAGGGCACCCGTTTCGATTGCGGCACCCATCTGGGCCTGATCGAAGCCACCATCCGCTATGCGCTGGACCACGAAAAACTCAGCGATGCCGCGCGCGGGATGATGCAGAACGCACTCAACGAATTGGGCGTGATCGATCTCGATTGAGACGAGGCGGGATGCGAGGCGGGATGCGATAAAAACCGCGCAACGGCGGGTGGAAGTCATGCCGGATTCGCGATATCAGGTAGAACACCCGGGCTGAGCATCGAGCGCGAGCGATTCGGAAGCGTGAGCGGCCGCTCGTTTTCGCATGACGAAAAAGCATGTCGCACTGCGGTAGAACGGGCTTTTTGTCATGAGTCCATCACCTGTCGCCGAGCGCCGGCAATCCAAACGATTGATTCGACAGGAAAAGAGAAAGCGCTGTTTTCGTCGCTGCCCCGGCTGCCGGTCGCGGCGCCGTAAACGTCGCCGGTAGCGATTGTGCCGGTCGAGGGCTATCCTCCCGCCTCGACTCCGCTTGGGCGGGGTATGGAGCTCACCAGCCTGGATGCTGCGTTCGATTGTTCGCGACGACACCGGGGGGCGTGGGGATGCGGGAAACGATGACGCTTGGCGCTGCCGGGCGACAGCGGACGGCGGCACAATGGTGGAGCTGGCCGGCGGCGACGTTGGTGATCGTCGCGGTCTGGCTGATCGCCTACGGTGCGGCGCTGATGCTGGAATACAAATCCTTCACCAGCCTCTGGTTTCCGCCGACCGCGGTCAGTTACGCGGCCTTCGCGGTGTTCCGGCGCGGCGCGTGGCCCGGCCTGCTGCTGGCCAATCTCATCGGCGCGCATTTGACGTTCGCGCATGCGGGGCTCGACCTGCAGCCCCACCAGACCGTCCTGTTCGGGATCATGTTCGCGTCGACGCACTGCGCGGCGTACTGGTTCGCAGCGGCGGCCACACTGCAGTCGATCCCGCGCAATGCGCCGCCTTCGCTGGCGCGCACCGTCGGGGTTTTTCTGCTCGGCGGGATCGTCGCCGGATTGGTCGCTTCCGTGTCCGGGGTGTGGGTGTCCACCCGGGCAGGGCTTCTGGCCGAGGCCGACAGCGGGTCGATGGTGCTGCCATGGTTGATCGGCGACATCGCCGGACTGGTGGCGCTGGGGCCGCTGTTGTTGCTGGGTTTCCGGATGCTGGCTGCGCACCTGCGGGTTCCGATTCCGCATCGGCTGCATGCCTTCGACGACCTGCCGCGCCCGCCGCGCAATCCTGCTGCTTTCGCGCTGAAACTGGCGCTGGTGCTGGGGGCGGCGAGCCTGTCGCTGCTGGCCATCGCCCAGGCGCCGAACAACGAGCCGCTGCTGTTCATCGTGTACATGGCGATCATGCTGCAGCTGTGGATCGTCCACACTCAGGGCGCGGTCGAATCCCTGGTGTCGATCGCGCTGTTCAATCTCATGGTCGTGGTGCAGGTGTTCGCGATGGGGCTAGGCGAGCATGCGCTGACCCTGCAATTCGCGATGATCACTCTGGCGGTGGGCAGTTACTACGGACTGGCGGTGCCGATGCTGCATGCCGACAACGCCCAGCTGCGACGGCTGCTGATCCAGGACGCGCTGACCGGTGCCTACAACCGGCATTTCTTCGTCGAACTGTCGCAGCAGGCGATCCGCCAGTCGCGGATGCGCGAACAACCGGCGTCGATGTTGATGCTCGACCTGGACAACCTGAAGCACATCAACGACCGCTACGGTCATGCGGCCGGCGACCAGGCCTTGTCGCAGATCGCCCATGTCTGTCGCGGCGCGCTGAGCGCGAACGATGTGCTGGGGCGATTGGGCGGCGACGAATTCGGCGTGCTGCTGCCTTCTCTGGGACATTCGGAAGCCGCGCAGGTGGCGCAGCGTCTGCTGGCCGCCGTACGGGCGTCGACGTATCCGTTCACCGGCGATATCCGTCCGAGCATGAGCATCGGCATCGCGACGACCCAGAGCGACACCGACGATTACGACAGCCTCTGGATGCGTGCGGACTCCGCGCTGTATGTGGCGAAGCGCGGCGGCCGGGACCAGATCGCACAGGAAGAAATGCCCGAAGCGGCCGAGACGATCTGAACCGTAGAGCGGAGCGAAGCTCCGCTGTTCTGTTTCATGAAGACGAGAGCGGAGCTTTGCTCCGCTCTACAGGTATCCGCATTCAAACAAGCGCTTACAGCGCTTCGAAGATACCCGCCGCGCCCATGCCGGTGCCGATGCACATCGTTACCATGCCGTACTTCTGCTGGCGGCGACGCATGCCGTGGACGAGGGTCGCGGTGCGGATCGCGCCGGTCGCGCCGAGCGGATGGCCAAGCGCGATCGCGCCGCCGAGCGGATTGACCTTCGACGGATCCAGGTCGCAGTCGCGGATCACCGCCAACGCCTGCGCGGCGAAGGCTTCATTGAGTTCGATCCAGTCGATCTGGTCGCGGGTCAGTCCGGCCTGCTTCAGCGCCTTCGGAATCGCCGCGATCGGGCCGATACCCATCACTTCCGGACGCACGCCGGCCACCGAGTAGCTGACGAAGCGGGCGAGCGGGGTCAGGCCGTAATCCTTGATCGCCTGTTCCGAAGCCAGCAGCACTGCGCCGGCGCCGTCGCTCATCTGCGAGGCGTTGCCGGCGGTGACGGTGCCGCCGAACTGGCCGTTGCGGAACACCGGCTTGAGTTTCGCCAGGCCTTCCAGCGTGGTTTCGGGGCGCGGGCATTCGTCCTGTTCCGCCAGCACGGTGCGCAGGCGCACGGTGTTGCCGGCGATGTCGGGCTGATGCGACACGATCTCGTACGGGGTGATTTCCTGCTGGAACTCGCCGGCCTGCATCGCCGCCGCGGCCTTCTGGTGCGAGGCGAGGGCGAAGGCGTCCTGATCGGCACGCGATACCTTCCATTCCTCGGCGACTTTTTCGGCGGTGATGCCCATGCCGTAGGCGATGGCGACGTTTTCGTTGTGCGCGAACACTTCCGGGCTCATCGCGACCTTGTGGCCCATCATCGGCACCATCGACATCGATTCGGTGCCGCCGGCGAGGATGAGGTCGGCGTTGCCGAGGCGGATCTGGTCGGCGGCCATCGCCACCGCCTGCACGCCGGCGGCGCAGAAGCGGTTGATGGTCTGGCCGGCGATGACGTTGGGCAGTCCGGCCAGCAGCACGCCGATGCGCGCCACGTTCATGCCTTGCTCGCCCTCGGGCATGGCGCAGCCGATGATGGCGTCGTCGATGCGGGAAAGATCGATGCCGGGCGCCTGCGCGACCACGCTGCGCAGGACGTGCGCCAGCATTTCGTCGGGGCGGGTGTTGCGGAACATGCCGCGCGGCGCCTTGCCGACCGGGGTACGGGTGGCGGCGACGATATAGGCGTCCTGGATTTGCTTGCTCATTGGATCACTCCGAGTCTGGTGGGGTAGGCCGGCACATGGATGTGCCGGCGCGGTGTCGCCTTGGCGATACCGCGGCGCTGGACGAAAACCGCGTTTTCGTCCAGCGCGAAGAAGCCGCGGCAGGATGCCCGGTCTTCTTCATCAACTAGTTCCGCAACGGCTTCCCGGTCTGCAGCATGTGCATGATCCGGGCCTGGGTTTTCGGCATCTGCGCCAGCGCGACGAAGTTCTCGCGCTCCAGGCGGATCAGCCATTCCTCGTCGACCAGCGCGCCGCGATCGATCTCGCCGCCGCAGATCACGGTGGCGATGCGGGTGGCGATCTCATAATCGTGCTCGGAGATGAAACGGCCTTCCAGCATGTTCGCCAGCATCATCTTGAAGGTGGCGATGCCGACGTCGCCGGCCACCTGGATGCGACGTGCGGGCAGCGGCGGGCGGTAGCCGGATTCGGCCAGCGCCAGCGCCTGCTGCTTGGCGATGTGCAGCAGTTCGTGGGCGTGATAGACCACCACGTCGTTCGGACGCAGCAAACCCAGCTCCTTCGCTTCGATCGCCGAGGCCGACACCTTGGCCATCGCTACAGCCTCGAACAGCGGCTTGAGCTGGGCGAAGACATCGCCGCCGGGACCTGCCGCCTGCGCGGCGCGCACCGCGAATTCCTTCAGGCCGCCGCCGGCCGGCATCAGGCCGACGCCGGCTTCGACCAGACCGATATAGCTTTCGAGATGGGCCACGGTGCGCGCCGTGTGCATCGGGAATTCGCAGCCGCCGCCCAGGGCGAGGCCGCGGACCGCGCCCACCACCGGCACCAGTGCGTATTTGATGCGCTGGCTGGTGGCCTGGAAGTTGGCGACCATCGATTCCAGGCCCTTCACGTCGCCGGCCTGGACCAGACCGATCGCGCCGGACAGATCCGCGCCGGCCGAGAACGGCTCCTTCGGCTGCCAGATCACCATGCCGCGGAAGTCGCGTTCGGCGATGCCGATGGCTTCCTGCAGGCCGTTGAGCACGTGGTCGTTGACCGTGTGCATCTTGGTCTTGAACGAGGCGACCGCGATGCCGTCGCCGTCGTGCCACAGGCGCACGCCGTCGTTCTCGAACACCGTCTCGCCGGGAGCGAAACGCTCGCCCAGCACCGGATCGGGGAAGCGCTGGCGCTTGTACACCGCCAGTGCGGAGCGAGGGAGGTTCGCGGCTTTGGCCGGGCTGAAGCTGCCATCGGCGGCATGCACGCCGTCGCGACCGTCCAGCACCCAGGCGGGGAGGGCAGCACTGCTCATGGCTTTGCCGGCGGCGATGTCGTCGGCGATCCACTGCGCCACCTGTTTCCAGCCGGCGGCCTGCCAGGTCTCGAACGGGCCGAGCGACCAGCCGTAGCCCCAGCGGATCGCCAGGTCCACGTCGCGGGCGGTGTCGGCGATGTCGGCCAGGTGATAGGCGCTGTAGTGGAAGAGGTCGCGGAACACCGCCCACAGGAATTGCGCCTGCGGGTGCGCGCTGTCGCGCAGCTTGGCGAACTTCTCCGCGGGGTTCTTGATCTTCAGGATTTCGACGACTTCGGGCGCCGCAGCGCGGTCGGCCGCACGGTAATCCTGCTTCTCCAAGTCCAGTACGACGATGTCCTTGCCGACCTTGCGGAAGATGCCGGCGCCGGCCTTCTGTCCCAGCGCGCCCTTGGCGATCAGCGCACCTAGCCACGCCGGCGCGTTGAAATATTTGTGCCACGGGTCGTCCGGCAGGGTGTCGCCCATGGTCTTGATGACGTGGGCCATCGTGTCCAGGCCGACCACATCGGAGGTGCGGTAGGTCGCCGATTTCGGGCGGCCGACCAGCGGGCCGGTCAGGCCATCGACTTCATCGAAGCCCAGCCCGAAGGTCGCGGTGTGGTGGATGGTCGCCAGGATCGAGAACACGCCGATGCGGTTGCCGATGAAGTTCGGGGTGTCCTTGGCGTAGACCACGCCCTTGCCGAGGGTGGTGGTGAGGAAGGTTTCGAGACCTTCCAAGACATCCTGATCGGTGGTCTTGGCTGGAATGAGTTCGGCCAGATGCATGTAACGCGGCGGGTTGAAGAAATGCACACCGCAGAAACGATGGCGAAGTTCTTCTGGAAGAACTTCCGCCAACTTGTTGATTCCCAAGCCCGATGTGTTGCTGGCGAGGATCGTGTTCGCGGGTACGAACGGCGCGATCTTCTTGTAGAGATCCTGTTTCCAATCCATCCGCTCAGCGATCGCTTCGATGATGAGGTCGCAGCCGCGCAGCTGTTCCAGACCCGTGTCGTAGTTGCCGGGGACGATCGCCTCGGCCAGCGACTTGCTGGCCAGCGGGGCGGGCGAGAGCTTGCCCAGATTGGCGAGGGCTTTGAGGACCACGCCATTCGGGTCGCCTTCCTTCGCGGCCAGATCGAACAACACCGTGTCGACGCCGGCGTTGGTCAGATGGGCGGCGATCTGCGCGCCCATCACGCCGGCCCCGAGCACGGCGGCACGCCGTATAAGCGGTTTCTGAGACATGTTCTGCATCCTGTTGATTACGTGGGGTTTAGTCATGCAATGAAGCTGTGGAAATAGGGACTTGGCCGGCGCCGTCAGTTGATCTTTCCGGCTTTGAACCCGGCTGCGGCGAAGCGGATCAGCTCCTGCGCCGCGCGCTGGCGGTGCTCGATCTCGGTCACGCCGTGCGGGCGTTTGATGATCCCGAAATCGGCCATGGCGTAGGTCAGGGCGCCGGCCAGGAAGTCGAGTCGCCAATACAGTTCCTCCTTGCTCAGCCCGGGCATGCAGGCCGAGATCGCCTTGGCGAACTCGCGCAGCACGTGGCCGTACTGCTCGGACAGGAAGCGGCGCAGGCCGTCGTTCTTTTCGGCGTAGGCGCGGGCGATGACGCGGATGAAGGCGCCGCCACCGTGGCGGTCCTGGGCCATCGCCAGCGGCGGTTCGACGAAGGCGGCGAGAATGGCGTCCAGATCGCCTCCGCCGTCGGCCTTCACCGCGTCCTGCAGGCGCGCGAGGCGCTGGGCGCTCATTTCGTCCATGCGTCGGCGGAACACTTCGTTGACCAGATTTTCCTTGCTGCCGAAGTGGTAGTTGACCGCCGCGATGTTGACGTCCGCCTGGCTGGTGACCTGGCGCAGCGAGGTGCCGCCGAACCCGTGCTGGGCGAACAGGGTTTCCGCGGCATCGAGAATCCGTTCCTTGGTCGAGAACTGGGCTTTGCTCATGAGTGGGCTCCGGGTCCGACGAAAAGGCGGCCTGAATGGCCGGGTGAATCAAACGCTTGTTTGAGACTAGCATCCAACCGCGCCAGGGCGCAAAACGTGACCGTCGACAAAGATGCAAAGAGACCCCGCGCCGGGTTAGAATCTTCTGCAGCCGAATCGGCTAAACCCGCGTCCACACGCGGGTTTTTCCTTCTCATTCATGTTATGTTTCGGCCGCTTGATCGCGGCCGTCTACCCCCGGAGACCACCCTCATGGCGCTAGAGCGCACCATTTCGATCATCAAACCCGACGCCGTCGCCAAGAACGTCATCGGTGAAATCTATTCGCGTTTCGAACAGGCCGGTCTCAAGGTCGTCGCCGCGAAGATGAAGCATCTCTCGCGCAAGGAAGCCGAAGGTTTCTACGCCGTGCATTCCGAACGTCCGTTTTTCAACGCGCTGGTCGAATTCATGATCTCCGGCCCGGTGATGATCCAGGTGCTCGAAGGCGACAACGCCGTGCTGAAGAATCGCGACCTCATGGGCGCCACCAATCCGAAGGACGCCGCGCCGGGCACGATCCGCGCCGACTTCGCCGCTTCGATCGACGCCAACGCCGTACACGGTTCGGATTCGCTGGAGAACGCAGCGATCGAAACCGCCTACTTCTTCGCGGCGACGGAACTCTGCCCGCGCTGATGCAATGAACGAAGTCGCGCAAAAACAGAATCTGCTCGACCTCGATCGCGATGGTCTGGAGCGCTTCTTCGCCGATACCCTCGGCGAGAAGCGCTACCGCGCCCACCAGGTGATGAAGTGGATCCATCATCGTCATGTCACCGACTTCAACGACATGACCGATCTGGGCAAAGCCCTCCGCGCCAAGCTCGAAGCCGATGCGTTCGTCGGCGTGCCGCAGATCCAGTTCGACAAGCCTTCCGAAGACGGCACTCACAAGTGGCTGCTCGGCATGGACGGCAAGAACGCCATCGAAACCGTGTTCATTCCCGACAAGGGCCGCGGCACGCTGTGCGTGTCCTCGCAGGTCGGTTGCGCGCTGAACTGCCAGTTCTGCTCCACCGCGACGCAGGGTTTCAACCGCAACCTCTCGGTCGCCGATATCGTCGGCCAGGTGTGGGTGGCCGCCCGCCATCTCGGCAACGTGCCGCACCGCCAGCGCAAACTCACCAACGTGGTGATGATGGGCATGGGCGAGCCGATGCTGAACTTCGATAACGTCGTTCGCGCGATGAGCGTGATGCGCGACGATCTCGGTTACGGCCTGGCCAACAAGCGCGTCACCCTCTCGACCGCCGGAGTGGTGCCGATGATCGACCGCCTCGCGGTGGAAAGCGACGTGTCGCTGGCGGTTTCGCTGCACGCGCCGAACGACGCCTTGCGCAGCGAGCTGGTGCCGCTCAACAAGAAATATCCGATCGAAGAGCTGATGGACGCCTGCGTGCGCTACGCGCTGCGCAAGAAGGGCACCTCGATCACCTTCGAATACACCATGATGGCAGGCGTCAACGACCGCCCGGAGCACGCCCGCGATCTGGCGCGGCTGATGCGGCAGTTCGACAACGCCGTGCAGATGAAGGACGCGGCGAAGGTCAATCTGATTCCGTTCAACCCCTTCCCGGGCACGCGCTTCACGCGCTCGCCGGATGCGGATATCCGCGCATTCCAGAAGATTCTGCTGGACGCGCAGGTGTTGACGATGGTCCGCCGCACCCGCGGCGACGACATCGACGCCGCCTGCGGACAGCTCAAGGGCCAGGTGGCGGATCGTACCCGCCGCCAGGCCGAGTTCCGCAAAACGCTTGAAACGCTCGAACCGCGCGGGGGAAGCGCGTCGGGCGGCGACGAACCGGATGCAGTGCATGCGGCAGCATGATGCGCTGCGTTTCATGATCGGTCGCGATGCCCCGGCGAGGGACGCGGCCGCAACGGCAGGAAGCCTTGCTTTGGGGAGCAATTCGCAATGACATCCTCCGAGACCGGTATGCCCGAGAGCACTCGCGGCATCGGTGAACGTCTCAGACAGGCCCGCATCCGTGCCGGGCTGAGTGCCTCCGAGGTCGGCGCAAAGCTGAAAATGCCGACCCATGCGATCGAAGCGCTGGAGCGCGAGGATTGGGCGCGCATCGGCGCACCGGTCTTCATCCGCGGCCAACTGCGCAGCTACGCGCGACTGATGGAGCTGCCCGGCGATGCGGTGGTCGAGAGCGTCTCGACGCCGGCCCCCAGGCCCGCCGAGCTGGTGCCGCGCACGTTCACTCCGCGCATGCAGCGCATCATGGAGCAGACCGCCCGGCGTCTGGTGTATGTGGTGATCACCGCCACGATCGCGGTCCCGGTCTGGCTGGCCACGCGCTCGCATCTCGATGGTGCGGTCGATGCCGTGCCGCTCGACGTCGAGTCGACTTCGGCATTGCCGCCGCCGAAGGGTTCGCCTTCCGATGGCAGCGCCCAGAGCAATGGCGCGTCGCTTCCGGCGCCGCCGCTGGTCGCTTCGATCACCCCGCCGATGCCGCAGCGCGCCGCCATCGCAGCGGATCTCACCGTCAGCTTCAGCGGCGAGAGCTGGGTCAGACTCACCGCGCCGGACGGCAGCACGGTCGAGCAGGCACTGGTGCAGCCGGGCCAGCAGCGCGTGTTCCAGCCGGGCCAGATCGGCAAGGCCGTGCTGGGCAACGCACAGGCCGTGTCCGTGCAGTATCGCGGGCAAGCGCTGGACCTCACGCCCTATATCCGCGCGAATGTCGTGCGCTTTACGGTATCCTCTGACGGTTCTCTCCAGCCGGTCGATCGCTGAGGAGTCCCGGCCGTTCGTCGAACCGCGCTTCGCGCATCGTTTCGACGCACGCCGCCAGGGAGTCCGCTACGGCCAACCGCCGGAGCGGATCCGGGAACCCATCCGAAGCCTGTCTGCCCATCGCGGCACCGGTCGCCGGCCGGTGACCCGGCGAATCCATTCGACGCCATCCGTGACGGTCGGGGTTCAGGCGCGGCTTGCTACAACGTCGCGACTACGACATCGGGAAGTTTGAGCGCCTGCTTCCGTCACGCCTTCCATCGACAGCAACACTCTTCTAAAGACGATACCGACACATGGCGATCGACGATCTCCTCGACGAACACGAACAAAGCGAACGGGTCCGCAATTGGCTCCGCAGCAATGCCGCCGGCCTCATCGGAGGCGTGGCCCTCGGTCTGGCCGCGATCTACGGCTGGTACTGGTGGCAGGATCAGGGCGAGGCCAAGCGCCTCAAGGCCAGCGACGACTATCAGGCAGTGGTGGAGCAGGTCCAGGCCGGCAAGTTGAAGGAAGCCCAGACCAAGGCCGCCGCACTCAAGGACACGCCTTACGCGGCGCTGGCCGCGCTCGATCTGGCCAAGGCCCATGCCGACGGCGGCAAGCGCGATGAAGCGATCGCCGCGCTCCGCGGCATCAAGACCGAGGATTCCGCGATCGCCGCGGTGGTTTCGCAGCGGCTCGCGCGGCTGCTGATCGACGGCGGCAAGAGCGAAGAAGCACTGACCCTGTTGACCAGCATCGACGATCCGGTTGCGCATGAAGTGCGCGGCGATGCGCTGTTCGCGCTGGGCCGCAAGGAGCAGGCGCGCGAGGCTTACAACAAGGCTTTGGCCCAACTCGATGTCGCCGCACCGCAGCGTCGTCTGGTCGAATTGAAACTGTCGCAAGCCGGCGGTACTCCGCCGAAACCCGATTCCGCTTCCTGATCACGTTGAACGAAATTGAGCCCGTCAAATTGAGCACGCCGAACACGATGAATCCCGATACGAATTCGCGCACTCCCGCATTGCTGCGCGTCGCGCTGCTTGCCGCCGTCGTCGCGCTGTCCGGTTGCAGCACGGTCAAAGGCTGGTTCACGATCGACGGCAAAACCGGCAAGGCCGCGCAGCCGGCCGAACTGACCGAGTTCGTGCCCTCCGCCACGGTTTCCCGGCTGTGGACGGCGAAAGCCGGCAGCGGTGAGTCGCAGTTGGGCCTGATCCAGGCACCGACCATCGCCGATGGCCGGGTCTATGCCGCAGCGGTCGAGGGCGGGGTTCGCGCCTTCGATCTGCAGACCGGCGCGACCATCTGGCACTACAAAAGCGAGCTGGCCTTGTCCGGCGGTCCGGGTGCCGGAGAAGGGCTGGTCGTGATCGGCAGCCTCGACGGCGACGTGATCGCGCTCGATGCCGCCACTGGCACTCAGAAATGGGCCGCGAAAGTCCCGAACGAAGTCATCGCTGCGCCCGTCGCCGGTCAGAACACGGTGCTGGTGCGCTCCAACGATGGCCGCATCACCGCTTTCGACGCCACCAGCGGCGAGCGCCGCTGGTTCTGGAATCACGATCTGCCGTCGCTGTCCGTGCGCGGCAACGACGCGCCGGTGCTGGGCCCGGGCTTCGTGTTCGTCGGCAACGACGACGGCACCCTCGTGGCGCTGTCGCTCGTCGACGGTCGCCCGCTCTGGGACCAGGCTGTCGGCCAGCCCGACGGTCGCACCGAACTCGACCGCATGGCCGACGTGGACGGCACGCCCGCCCTCGACGGCACCACGCTGTTCGCGAGCAGCTACAAGAAGCAGACCATGGCCGTCGATGCCCCGAGCGGTCGCCCGCTGTGGGCGCAGGATCACGGTGGCGTTGGTCGCGTCGGCGTCGCCAGCGACCGCGTGATCGTGGCCGATCCCGCCGGTGTGGTGTGGGCGCTGGACAAGTCCGGCGGTTCCTCGCTCTGGCAGCAGGCGGGTCTCGCCCGCCGCAACCTGTCCGGTGCTGCGGTGCAGGGCGAGTTCGCGGTAGTCGGCGACTTCGAAGGCTACCTGCATTGGCTGCGCCTCGACAATGGCGACCTGGGCGCACGCATCCGCGCCGGTCGCGACCCCGTGCGCGCCGCGCCGGTCGTCGTCGACGGTGTGCTGATCGTACAGACGGCTGGCGGCGATCTCAGTGCCTACCGCCTGCAGTAATCCGCTCCGCTGACAACCTCCTGCGGCCCCGGGTAGTCCGACTCCCCGGGGTCGCTCGTTTCACGCCCCAGATTCTGTTCTGCCGATTCCGCATTCCAGTTTTCCCATCCCCAACTTCAGATCCGATGCCATGCTGCCCCTCGTTGCTCTCGTAGGTCGTCCCAATGTCGGCAAATCGACGCTCTTCAATGCGTTGACCCGCACCCGCGACGCATTGGTCCACGATGAGCCGGGCGTCACCCGCGACCGCAACTACGGCGTCTGCCGTCTGGTCGAAGGCCGGCCGTTCGCGATCGTCGACACCGGCGGCATCGCCGGCGAAAGCACGCATCTCGAAAACGCCGGACTGGCCGGTGCGACCGCCCGGCAGTCGCGCGCCGCGGCCGAAGAAGCCGATCTGGTGTTGTTCATCGTCGATGGCCGCGAAGGCCCGTCGTCGCTGGACGACGAAATTTTGCGCTGGCTGCGCAAGACCGCACGCCCGGTGGTGCTGGTGGTCAACAAGACCGACGGCATCGACGCCCGCGCGGCGCTCGCTGAGTTCGCGCGCTACGGCATCGCCGATGTCATGGCAATCTCGTCCGCGCATCGGCAGGGCATCGATCATTTGCTCGACGACGTGATGGCGCGTCTGCCCGCCGAGGGCGATGCCGAAATCCTCGACAACGATCCGGAGCGCGTGCGCATCGCCTTCGTCGGCCGTCCGAACGTCGGCAAGTCGACGCTGGTGAACCGCATCCTCGGCGAAGAACGCATGATCGCCTCGGAAGTGCCGGGCACCACCCGCGATTCTATCGCGGTGGATCTGGAGCGCGATGGCCGCAAATACCGGTTGATCGATACCGCCGGCATCCGTCGCAAGGCGCGGGTGGAGGAAGCGGTCGAGAAATTCTCGATCGTGAAGACCCTGCAGGCGATCGAGCACTGCCAGGTCGCGGTGATCATGCTCGACGCTACCGAAGGCGTGACCGATCAGGACGCCAGCGTGCTCGGCGCGGTGCTCGACGCCGGCCGCGCGCTGGTCGTCGCCGTGAACAAGTGGGACGGCCTGTCGCAGTACCAGCGCGAGCAGACCGACGGCCTGCTGTCGCGCAAACTCACCTTCGTGAGCTGGGCCGAAGCGGTGCATATCAGCGCCAAGCACGGTTCGGGCCTGCGCGAGCTGTTCGGTGCGATCCATCGCGCTCACCACTCGGCGACGCGCCAGTTCAGCACCTCCGAAGTCACCGTGGCGATGGAAGTCGCCTACGAAACCAATCCGCCGCCGGCGATCCGCGGCCACGTCTCGAAGATGCGCTTCGCGCACCCGGGCGGCGACATGCCGCCGACCTTCGTCGTCCACGGCTCGCGCCTGCGCAGCCTGCCGGAAAGCTACCGCCGCTATCTGGAAAACTTCTTCCGCAAGCGCTTCAAACTGGTCGGCACCCCCGTGCGCTTTGTCTTCAAGGAAGGCGAGAACCCGTACAAGGACAAGAAGAACGTCCTGACCGAAGGCCAGATGGCCAAGCGCCGGCGCTTGATGCGGCATGTGAAGAAGAACAAGTAGAACCGTAGAGCGGGCGTAGAGCGGGCTTCAGCCCGCTGCTGTTGCTCCGGATAGTGCCGATAGGGTGCGCCTGTGGCGCACCATTGCTGATACATCAGTAGTCTCAACGGTGCGCCGCAGGCGCACCCTATGAAAAGCAGCGGACTGAAGCCCGCTCTACAACTGCTCTACCGCCGGCTCGGCGTCAATCTCCGGAATGCTGCGCATTGTGAACGCTGCGATCCCCGTCAACGACATCACCCTCGGCCTGCTCGCAGGCGGAAAAGCCTCGCGTCTTGGCGGCATCGACAAGGCCTGGCTCGAACGTGACGGTGTGCCGCAGGTGCTGCGCTGGCAGCGCCGTTTCTCGGGTGAAGTTGCCGCGATGCTGGTGTCGGCGAATCGCAATCTGGATCGCTATGCCGCGCATGGTTTGATCGCAGTACCTGATCGTATCTCCGACGCCGGGCCTCTCGGCGGTCTCGACGCTCTCGCGGTCGCCTGCGAAACCCCTTGGCTGTTCACGCTGCCGGTGGATCTGGTCGGCATCAACGATTGCCTGCTGCGCACGCTCGCCATGATGCGTGGCGATGACGGCGCGTACGCGGTCGACGACGATGGCGTGCAGCCGCTGGTGGCGCTGTGGCGCCGCGACGCCCTCCGCACGGCCTGCACGGATGCATTCGCGGCCGGCGAAGGCGCCGTGCATGCGCTGCAGGCGATGCTGAGGATGTCGCCGGTGGTGTTCTCCGGCTTCCGCTTCGGTAACCTCAATACCCCGGCCGATCTCGACGCTGCCGGCATCGCTTCGGACAACGCATCGCTATGACCTTTCCCACCCGCATCGGTTTCGACGACGCCCGCCGCATTCTCGCCGACGTTGCCGTGCGTCGTCGTCTGACCAGCGAGCGGGTCTCGCT
>CBIHKW010000076.1:0-19939 GCA_966203835.1 uncultured Thermomonas sp. | reverse complement strand
GGACGGCGAGAAGCAATCGGTTGGGTCGCATTATTCGTCTCCAGGCATAGCCGTGATTGAAATTTCGTCATTCCCGCACTCGCGGGAATGACGAAATATTGTTGTCGCAAGCGCCGCTCAGAATCACGTCTGGCAGCGCCGACAAAGATACAACCGCCGCGATCCAGTTTCCTGACGGACGATGCGTTTCCCGCACTGCGGACAAGGCTGGCCTTCGCGATCGAAGACGAGGAAGCGGAAACCTTCCGGCGTGTCGGTGAGGTAATCCTCGCGCATGCCGGCGGCGGGTTCGATGCCGCGGGTGGCGTAGCTGCGTCGCGGGATGACCAGCAGCTCGCGGGCCAATGCCTTGATCTGCGCTGCGTCGAGTTCGGACGGTTTGCGTTCCGGCAACAGCCCGGCGGCGAACAGGACTTCCGAGCGCAGGTAATTGCCCATGCCGGCGAGAAAGCCCTGATCCAGCAGCAGCCCGCCCAGCGCGCGGCCGCTGAAGCGCGGGTCGCGCAGGCGCGCGGCGACCATCGCGGGCGTCAGCGCCGCATCCAGCACGTCCGGGCCGAGTTTGATCAGGAACGGATGACGATGGATCTCGTCGCTGCGCCACATTTCGATATCGGAAGCCGAATACAGCAGGATCGCGCTGCGTTCGGTTTCCAGCGCAACGCGCAGCGAACGGCTGGTGTCGGGGCGCTCGCCGGGCGCTGCGATTTTCCACACGCCGTACAGCTGGTTGTGGCTGTAGAGCGTCCAGCCGTGATCGAAACGGGTGAGCAGGGCTTTGCCGTGCGGGACGATCGCGTCGATGCGTCGGCCCTGCAACTGCGTTTCGTAGGGTTTCAGCGCGGGAAACGCGAACCACGCCGAACGCAGCGGCTCGCCGACGACAGCGGCGGCCAGGCGGTCGGCGGCACGGCGGATCTCCGGGCCTTCAGGCATCGGTTCGTGGCGCTCGGTTCGGGATCATCGGGCTCATCGCAGCGATGGCGGAATAGTCTGCAAATCGTGGTATTCGAAGCCGATGTGGCGCTCGGTGACGCGGGCGATGCGTGCCGAGACCGGCACCGCGGGGCCGGTGCCGCCGAAGAACAGCAACTGCGCCACATTGCCTTCGTGCAGCAAACAGCCGTCGGGGCGGAACACGCCGCAGCCGCCTTCGGAGAGATCCAGTACGTCGGCGGCCCAAGCCAGATCGCCGTGGACGATCATGACTTGAATGGCGAACGGAACGCGATGAGCGCTACGCCGATCTTTGATCAGGGTTTCTTCCATGCGGGACCATCCTGGTGCGTGGGGGATTACCGGGGCCGTCTTGCCTGCGCTGCATATTCGCATGCGTATGGACTCAAGGCTGCCTCAGGCGCGGGCCACAGGCAAGCGTCGCCGGACGGATGCGGGCGAAACGGGGCGGCAACGGTGCGGGTTGCGGCATTGCGGCCGCGTGCGACGCCTCGATCAGATCGACTGCATCCGCCCGCCGTCCACGGCCAGACTGACGCCATTGATGTAGCCGGCGGCCGGCGAACAGAGGAACGCGATCGCCGCGGCGATTTCGTGCGGTTGCGCGAAGCGGCCCGCGGGTACGGTCTGGCGCATGCCGGCGGCTACGGCGTCTTCGTTCTGCTGGCTGACCTTGGCGCGGTCGTGCAGGATCTGCGCCAGGCGCCCGGTCTCGGTATACCCCGGCAGCACGTTGTTGACGGTGATGCCTTCGGCCGCGAGTTCGCGCGACAGGGTTTTGGCCCAGCTCGCGACCGCGCCGCGGATGGTGTTGGACACGCCGAGGTTGGCGATGGGTTCGTACACCGAGGTCGAGATCACATTGACGACCCGGCCCCAGCCAGCGCCGCGCATGCCTGGCAGCACCGTCTGCACCAGCGCGTGATTGGCCAGCAGATGCTTGCGGAAGGTGTCGAGGAACGCATCCTCGGCGGCGGTCTGCGCCGGACCGCCCGCCGGGCCGGCGGTGTTGTTGACCAGCACATGCACCGGGCGCCCGGCGACGAGGGTTTCGACTGCGGCGCGCAGGCCCGGGGTGTCGGCGACATCGGCGGTAACCACGCCGTGACGCTGCGTGCCTGTGTTCGGCAACGCATCGACCACCGCGCGCAGCGCGTCGGCGCGTCGTGACATCACGGTGACATCGGCGCCGAGCAGGGCGAGCTCGTGCGCGGTCGCGCGGCCGATACCTTCGGACGCGCCGCAGACGAGCGCGTGTTTACCGCTGAGATCGAGATCCATGGTCGTCCTGATTCTGTAGGAGGGGCGTTCGGTTCAGTCGCTGCGGCCGGTGTCGTAGGCGCGCATCAGCTCGGCGATGGCGCGGGCGCCGTGGTCTTCGCGCCCGGCCATGTCTTCACGCACCGCGCGCCGGTTGTCCGGGGGATGATTCTGGCTGAGCTTGAATTTCAGGTCGATGCGCTCGGGCCGGAAACGGAAGCCGACGATGCCGCGCAATTGGCTGCGGTGATCGTCGCGCGCCATCTCGAAGCGCCAGTCGTGGCCGACCGTGGCTTCGAAACGTTGGCTGAGGCGGTCGACGAGATCGCCGAGCGCGGCTTCGTCGTCGTAGCGCTCGAGCGTGCCGCGCAGATGCGCGATCGCGTAATTCCAGGTCGGCACGCGCGCCGCGGCTTCCTTGTCGGGATACACGCCCGGCGACACGTAGGCGTCGGGGCCATAGACGATCATCAGGATCGCGCCGTCGTGGCGTGCCTGCGGATTCGGCCGCGCCCAATGGCCTTCGATCAGCACTGCATCGTCGTCGCGGCGATAGAGCACCGGCAGATGGCTGACGAACGGTGCGCCCTCGGCATCGTTGCTGATCAGGGTGACGAACGGATGCGCGTCGATCAGCGCATCGAGCCGGGTCAGATCGGTTTCGGCGAAGGCGCGGGGGAGGTACACGACCGCTCCGCTCAGGCCCGCGCGCCCAGCGTCTGCACCATGCGGTCGCGCAGCGCGGCATCGTCGTCGCCCTGCGGCGGCATGACTTCGCTGAGCGAGAAGCCGCGCTCGAGCGCGTCTTCTTCGTCCAGACCTTCGAACGCGACGAATTCCGCGTCCATCAGCGCCGCGCGGGCGGTGTCTTCGCTGTCGTAGGCAAGGATGTTGCCGTCGCTGTCGAACACTTCGGCAGTACCGGCCTCGCGTACGCGCAGCTGCGCCCATACCAGCGTGCGCCCGAGACTGGCCAGCCACCATTCCAGGCGCATGCCCTGTGGATTCGTCGTCATATCGTGATTGCTCATGTGCTCGCTACCGACCACAGCCAGAGGATGCCGGCCGCGGACAGGCCGAACAGGATCGTCGCCAGCGACAACCGCGCCGGGGTGGCGAGGCCGTCGAGATTGCGGTCCTTGGCGACGCGGTAGCCGCCATCGAGCAGCCACCACAGCGCGACGGGATGGATGAAGGCCGGCGCGGCCAGTCCAGCGCGCATCGCCGGCTGGCGGTCGCGCAGATGCACCAGCGCCAGCGGCCAGAAGATCACGAAAGCGGTGGCGCCGGCGATGGCCAGCGCCACGCAGACCAGGGCGAAGAACAGGATCATGGAAGAAGAATCTCTTGAAAGGGCAAGGTCATCGAGGGGCAAGCAACCACATCACCGTGGCCACGACAGCAAAAGCGAAGAAACCCAGCAGCCAGTGGACCCACACCAGCGCGCCGGCGATCACCATCGCGGCTCCGCCGTATCTCGCCACCGGGCCGACGCATACGCGATACCACGGGCTGCTCGGATCCATCGGCGCTTCGCCACCGCCAAACTCGATCTCGATGCGTCCCTTCCAGATCGTGCAGATGCCGACCCCCACGAAGATCAGGCTGAAAAACACGTCGCGCCAGAAGTCCTCTCCGCCCATGTCAGTGCATAGCCTCGGTCGCATATCGATGCGAAGGTTTCGCCGAAGTCACTGCACAACCTCATGGCTGGCTGCGGTGCGGTACTCGCCGATCACTTCGATCTGCCCGACGATCGCATCGTTGAACGCTTCGAGTTCCTCGGCCGGCACCCACCATTCGGTGTGATGCGCGCCGCCGACTTTCTGCACCGCGTAGCCGTCGACAATCTCCTTGCGCACCCGGAAACGGGTGACGTAGCCGACGCCGCTGTCCTTCACGTTCCAGCGTGTGGCGATTTCCATCGCGTAGCGCTCGTTGGTGACCGGATAGAAGATCGGCTGTTCCGGCAGGCGCGGCGGCCAGCGGCGAAAGCCGGTGGCTTCGACCAGTGCCAGTTCGTTCGGTCCGGTTGGCCGATACATGACAACGAGATCGCCTTCGATCTCGACACCGCCGGGAGTCGTCATCAGAACTCCGCGTGACCCGGCGCGCGCGGGAACGGGATCGCGTCGCGGATGTTGCTCAGGCCGCAGATGTAGACCACCAGCCGCTCGAAGCCCAGGCCGAAGCCGGCGTGCGGCACGGTGCCGTAACGGCGGAAGTCGCGGTACCAGCCGTAGTGCGACGGATCCAGGCCGAACTGGGCGATGCGCGCGTCGAGCACGTCGAGGCGTTCTTCGCGCTGCGAGCCGCCGATGATCTCGCCGATGCCCGGCGCCAGCACGTCCATCGCGGCGACGGTCTTGCCGTCGTCATTCAGGCGCATATAGAAGGACTTGATGTGCTCGGGGTAGTTCATCACCACCACCGGGCGGCCGACATGGGTTTCGGTCAGCCAGCGCTCGTGCTCGGTCTGCAGGTCCAAGCCCCATTCGACCGGGAATTCGAACTTCTGCTTGGCGTTCTGCAGCAGCTTCACCGCGTCGGTGTATTCGATGCGCTCGAACGGCGCGTTCACGAACGCCTCCATCCGGGTGATCGCGTCCTTCTGCACGCGCTCGGCGATGAAGGCCATGTCGTCGCCGCGTTCGCTCAGCACCGCGCGGAACAGGTATTTGAGGAACTGTTCGGCCAGCGTGGCGTCGTCGTTCAGATCGGCGAAGGCGATCTCCGGCTCGATCATCCAGAACTCGGCCAGATGGCGGCTGGTGTTGCTGTTCTCGGCGCGGAAGGTCGGGCCGAAGGTGTAGACCTTGCTCAGCGCCAGGCAATAGCCCTCGACGTTGAGCTGGCCGGAGACGGTGAGGAACGCTTCCTTGCCGAAGAAGTCCTTGCTGAAGTCGACGTTGCCGTCGGCGGTCTTCGGCAGGTTCATCATGTCCAGCGTGGAGATGCGGAACATCTGGCCGGCGCCTTCGGCGTCCGAGGTCGAGATGATCGGGGTGTTGACCCAGTAGAACCCGTTCTCGTGATAGAACCGGTGGACCGCCTGCGCCAGACAGTGGCGGATACGGGTGACCGCACCGAACAGGTTGGTGCGCGGGCGAAGATGCGCGACTTCGCGCAGGAATTCCAGGGTGTGCGGCTTGGGCTGGATCGGGTAGGTTTCGGGGTCTTCGACCCAGCCGACCACTTCAATCTCCGTCGCCTGGATTTCGAAGCTCTGGCCCTTGCCCTGCGAAGCGACGAGGGTGCCGGTGGCGACGACCGCGCAGCCGGCGGACAGGCGCTTCACTTCGGTTTCGTAATTCGGCAGCGCATCGGTGGCGACGAGCTGGATGGGCGCGAAGCACGAGCCGTCGCTGACCTGGACGAAGCTCAACGCGGTGGAATCGCGGCGGGTGCGGACCCAGCCCTTCACGGTGACTTCGGTGCCGATGCCGGCCGTCCCGGCCAATGCTTCTTTTACGCTGCTGAACGCCATTGCCTTGAATTCCCGCGCCGTCGCGCCGATATGAGGTGAGCCACCAAGTTTAACTGAGATAGAATCGAGCACATGGCCATTTCCCTCGCTCCAGCCGCCCTGCAACGCATCCAGGGCTATCTCATCGACGCACCGGCCGCTCTGGGCCTGCGTTTCGGCGTCAAACGCACCGGCTGCTCCGGCTGGAGCTACGTGGTCGACCTGGCCCGCGAAGCCAAGCCCGACGATGTGGTCAACGAGCAGGACGGCATCCGCGTCTATATCGACGCCGACAGCCTGCCGCTGGTGGACGGCACCGAGATCGACTTCCTCAAGCAGGGGCTGAACGAGCAGTTCGTGTTCCGCAACCCCAACGTCAAGGCCGAATGCGGCTGCGGCGAGAGCTTCACCACCGACGCCGATCGCGCGGCCTGATCGCCTGCGTCCGGTGGGAGACAGGCTCACAGCCTGACTTCCGACATGTTCCCCGAGCGGGCCCGGGGGCTAGACTCCGACGTTTATCTGCGCCGGAGTTCCATATGACCCGTTGCCTGTTTAGCGAAAAAATCCGCGCTGCCGCGCTCGCGGCCGTTCTCGTCACCAGCCTGTTCACCAACGTTGTCCAGGCCCAGCAGAGCGACGACGGCAAACGCCTGCACGCATTTTTCGCCGAGGAATGGGAGCGCGGGCTGCGCGAGAACCCGGAGTCGGCTTCGTTCGAGGGCGACAAACGTTTCAACGATCGCTGGTCCGACAACAGCCTCGAAGCCATCGCCGCCAGCGAGGCCGCGGACCGCGAGGCGCTGGCCCGGCTCAAACGCTTCGACCGCAGCAAGTTGAGCCCGGCCGACCAGCTGAACTACGACACCTATCTATGGCTGCAGGAAAAGTCGGTGCAGCGCCAGGCCTTCCGTGAATATCTGCAGCCGATGGGTCATCAGGGCGGGGTGCAGACCGCCGATGGCCTGGTCGAAGGACTCGCCTTCAACGAGGTCCGCGACTACCGCGACTGGCTGGCGCGGATGCGCGCCCTGCCCAAGGCTATCGACCAGACCATCGCGCTGATGCGCGAAGGCGTGAAGGCCGGCAATGTGCCGCCGCGCGTGCTGATGCAGCGGGTGCCGGCGCAGATCGCCGCGCAGATCGTCGACGATCCGGCCGCCAGCCCGTTCTACCGGCCGTTCGCGAAGTTCGCGGCCGGCGTGCCCGAGTCCGAACGCGCGGCGCTGCAGGCCGAGGCCCGCAAGGTCGTCGCTGAACAGATCGTGCCGGCGTACCGCAAATTGCAGACTTACTTCAACGACAGCTACCTGCCGAAGACCCGCACCGGCATCGCGGTGGCCGATCTGCCCAACGGCAAGACCTATTACGATTTCCTCGCCGGTTACTACACCACCACTGGTCTGAGCGCCGACGCCATCCACGCCACCGGCGTGAAGGAAGTCGCGCGGATCCGCGCCGAGATGGAGAAGATCAAGACCGAAGTCGGCTTCAAGGGCAGCCTGGGCGACTTCTTCACGTTCATGCGCACCGATCCGCGCTTCTTCGAGAAAACCCCGGAGGCGCTGCTCAGTCATTACCGCGCCATCTCCAAGCGGATCGACCCTGAGCTGGTGAAAGTGTTCCGCGTGATTCCGCGCCAGCCCTACGGCGTGCGTCCGATCCCCGACAACATCGCGCCCGATACCACCACCGCGTATTACCAGCAGGGCGCCAGCGACGGCAGCCGCGCGGGTTTCTACTACGTCAATCTCTACAAGCCGGACATGCGGCCGATCTGGGAAATGATGCCGCTGTCGCTGCACGAGGCGGTGCCGGGCCATCATTTCCAGTTCGCCCGCGGTCTCGAGTTGCCGGATGCGCCGATGTTCCGCCGCACCGCGTATTTCGTGGCCTACGGCGAAGGCTGGGGGCTGTACGCCGAACAGCTCGGCTACGACATGGGCCTGTACGACGACCCTTACGACCGCATGGGCCAGCTCGCCTACGAAATGTGGCGCGCGGTGCGGCTGGTGGTGGACACCGGCATGCACGCCAAGGGCTGGAGCCGCGATCAGGCCATCGCCTATTTCAAGGACAACGCGCCGAAGACCGATCAGGATGTCGTCAACGAAATCGACAGGTACATCGGCACGCCCGGTCAGGCGCTGGCCTACAAGATCGGCCAGCTGAAGATTTCCGAGCTGCGCGCCCGCGCGAAGCAGGCCTTGGGCGACAAGTTCGACCTCCGCGATTTCAACGACGCCGTGCTGGAAACCGGTTCGGTGCCGCTGGAGACGCTGGAACGGCATATCGATGCGTGGATTGCGCGGAGGCGTTGAATAGATCTGTGGGAGCGGCGGAAGCCGCGATGATTTGCGGCAAGGCTTTCCGCAAGCAATCGCGGCTTCCGCCGCTCCCACAGGGCCGGGCCTTATTTCACAGGCTTCAACACCAGATCATGGAAATCGAAGCTGAAATCGGTGTTCGGCGAGATCGCCTGCATGCCGGCTTCGCGCACCTTGCCGTCGGCGTCCAGCGCGAAATTCACGAACGCATCGGCGTTGAGCCAGCGTTCGTCCCAGCGGACGATGAAAGTGTCGTGCTGCCAGTGGCTCAGGGTGCCGACCAGCGACGGCGTGCGCGAGAACCTCATCCGCAGCGCGCTGCCTTCCTGGACGATCGACACGTCCCCGTACCACGGGTCGCGATAGGTCCCGGCGTAATCCGCGGGCGCGAGTGAGGGTTTCGAATCCTTGGCCCGCGCCGCTTCGTGCTTGGCCCAGCTGTCGTCGGCGTTCTTCCGCGATTTCGCCAGCGCCGCGCCGTAGGCGGCGTTCCAGTCGGTCTTCGGCGCGTCCAGATACGCATCCAGCGCGCGCAGGGTGATGGCATTGAACGCGCCGCCGAGTTCGGCATTGGTCAGTACCACCACGCCGAGCTTGTGCTCCGGCACCAGCGTCAGCCGCGACACCATGCCCGGCCAGCCGCCGGTGTGCCAGACCAGCTTGCGGCCGCGGTAGTCCGATAGCATCCAGCCCTGACCGTAGGCGACGAAATTGGGTTTCGCCGGCAGCAGTTCCGGCACCGACGGCTGCGACACCGGCAGTGGGGTGATCGCCGACCACATCTGCTGCTGGCTCTTTTCCGAAAACATCCGCTGCTCGACGCCCTTTGCGTCGCGATAGGCGCCGCCAGCCAGCTGCAGGCGCATCCACTTGGCCATGTCGTGGGCGCTGGCGTAAACGCCGCCAGCGCCGGCGGCGTTGTGCCAGGTCAGTGGAGGTGCGGGTCGCAGATCCTTGAAATCGGCCAGCGCATAGCCGGTGGCGACGTTACGGTCGCCGGGTTTCAATGCGTCGCTGTTGTAGCGGGTTTCGTCCATACCCAGCGGCGCGAAGATCCGCGTGCGCAGGAAGGCCTCGAACGACTGTCCGCTGACTTCCTCCACCACCAACTGCGCCACACCATAAAGAATGTTGTCGTAGGCGTAGCGGTCGCGGAACGAACCGCTCAGCGGCACATGCCGCAGGCGCCGCGCGACTTCTTCGCCGGTGTAGGTCGTCGTCGGCCAGTACAGCAGATCGCCCGCGCCCAGCCCCAGACCGCTGCGATGGGCCAGCAGGTCGCGGATGCGCATTTCGCGGGTGACGTAGGGGTCGGACATCTGGAACCACGGCAAGTGGTCGATCACCCGGTCGTCCAGCTTCAATTTGCCTTCCTCGGCCAGCAGATTCAGCGCGGTCGCCGTGAAAGCCTTGGTGTTGGAGGCGATGGCGAACAGGGTGTGGGCGTCGACCGGAGCTTTGCCGGGCGCGCCGTCCACCAGCACGCGGTCGCCATAGCCGCGTTCGAACACGATCTCGCCGTCCTTGACCACCGCCACCGAGATCCCCGGCACCTCGAAGGTCTTGCGCACGCTTTCGACGTAGGCATCGAAGTCCGCGAACTGGGCGGGCAGGGCGGTCGGCGCCTGTGTCGTGGCCAGTGTCTCAGGAGACGCCGAGACTGCGACGCCGGCGCTGGCGGCGAGCGCCGATCCAACGCAACAGGCCAGCCAGTGGCGGCGTAGGGACGGGCGGAGCGGGATGCGGTTCGACATGTTGTTCAATCCGGGCATGGGCGCGGGTCCGTTGGCGTTCGAAGGAAGGGTCGGTATCGAAAGGGCGCCACTATCCCGCATCCGCATCGCCGCGGCACATGCCGGAGGTTGTCCTCCGGAGGCTCTCTGCCTGCCAGTTTGCCTCCAAGTGCTTGAACTGCCATACTTTCCGGCTCTCCTGCCTCGGCAGGGGACCTTGCCCTACCGTCGCCGCACAGCGACGAGGGGGCTTTCGCCAGACAATTCCGTCTGCGATATCCACAAGGACACACCGCAATGCGTCATTACGAAATCGTCTTCATGGTCCATCCGGACCAGAGCGAGCAGGTGCCGGCGATGGTCGAGCGCTACAAGTCGCTCGTCGAAACCGGCAACGGCACGATCCACCGTTTCGAAGATTGGGGCCGCCGCCAGCTCGCGTATCCCATCCAGAACCTGGTCAAGGCCCACTACGTCATGATGAACATCGAGACCGATCTCGCTGTTCTCAACGAACTGGTCGAAACCTTCCGCTTCAACGACGCCGTTCTGCGTCACCTCGTGATCAAGCGCGATGGCCCGGACACCGAGCAGTCCCTGATCATGAAGAACAAGGACGACAAGGACAAGGCCGAGAAGGGCGATCGCCGCCGCCGCGACGATGACGGCGCCGTCGGCATCGCCGATAGCGACGATGCCCCCGAAACCGCTGAAGTCGAAGCCTGAGGAGGCCCGCCATGTCCAAATTCTTCCGCCGCCGCAAGTTCTGCAAGTTCACCGCCGAGGGCGTGATCGAGATCGACTACAAGGATCTCAACACCCTGCGCCAGAACCTCACCGAGAACGGCAAGATCGTTCCGAGCCGCATCACCGGCACCAAGTCGAAGTACCAGCGCCAGCTCGCGACCGCCGTCAAGCGCGCTCGCTTCCTTGCGCTGATTCCGTACACCGACAACCACAACGTTTAAGTCGTCCCGAGCGCAGCGAGGGATCTGCTTTCCAACAGCAGATTCCTCACATTCGTTCGGAATGACACGAAACTGTCATTCGGACAGCCATCCGCTGCGGCGCACACCATTCAGTACGCGCGCCGCTAACGAATACGGAGTTATTCCATGCAACTGATTCTTCTGCAGAAAGTCGTCAATCTCGGCAACCTCGGCGACAAGGTCGACGTGAAGCCGGGTTACGGCCGCAACTACCTCGTGCCGCAGGGCAAGGCCGTGCCGGCCACCGCCGCCAACCTCGCGACGTTCGAAGCCAAGCGCGCCGAATACGAAGCCAAGGCCCAGGCGATGACCGACGGCGCCGAATCGCGTCGCAGCCAGCTCGACGGCGTTCGCGTCACGATCAAGGCCAACGCCTCGACCGAAGGCAAGCTGTACGGCTCGGTCGGCCCGCGCGATATCGCCGAGGCGCTCACCGCCGCCGGCCACAAGGTCAACAAGTCCGAAGTGGTCATGGGCGAAGGCGCCCTGCGCAACATCGGCGAATTCGACGTGCTGGTGCATCTGCATGCCGAAGTCGAAGTGACGGTCAAGGTCGTCATCGAGCCGGAAGCCGCGTAAGCGCGTCTTTCAGGTTTTGAACGGACGGGCGCCGAAAGGCGCCCGTTTTGTTTGGCGCCGATCCGTCATGTCGCAGTGCATGAGACGGCGGACGGGTAGAAGAAAGCGTACTTATCCACAGCTTGTCCCGTCGCGTGCCCACAGGCCGGGCGCATACGATGGCCCGGGGATCCGAACGCCCGCGGCCCTCTGCCTGAATCCACCTTTCCGACGTTACTCCCGGAGCACTTCATCCCGATGGCTTTCCGCCCCAATGCCTACGGCGACAAGCCGCGCCGCGATACCTTCAGCGACAGCCGGGTCGAGCAGTTGCGCATCCCGCCGCAGTCGATCGAGGCCGAACAGGCCGTGATCGGCGGCCTGATGCTGGCGCCGGACGCCTTCGACCGCATCGCCGACCGCCTCAACGAGGAAGATTTCTACCGTCGCGACCACCAGCTGATCTACCGCGCGATCCGCGAGTTGGCCGAGAAGAGCCGGCCCTACGATGCGGTGACATTGGGCGAATGGTTCGAGTCGCAGGGCTTGGTGGAACTGGTCGCCGGCGGCGCCTATCTGGTCGAACTGGCCAGCACCACGCCCTCGGCCGCCAATATCACCGCCTACGCCGAGATCGTCCGCGACAAGGCGATCCTGCGTCAGCTGATCGAAGCCGGTACCGGCATCGTCAACGACGCCTTCGTGCCCGAGGGCCGCGACAGCGACGAGATCCTCGCCAAGGCCGAGAAGGACGTGTTCGCGATCTCCGAGGCGCGCTCGCAGGGCCGTACCGATTTCGTCGCCATCAACAAGGCGATGGCCGAAGCCTTCGACGTGCTGCAGACCCGCTACCAGAACGGCAGCGGCATCACCGGTCTGCCGACCGGCTACACCGAATTCGACGAGATGACCGCCGGCCTGCAGCCGACCGATCTGGTGATCCTGGCCGCGCGTCCCGCCATGGGCAAGACCACGTTCGCGCTGAACATCGCCGAGCACGCCGCGATCAAGACCAAGAAGCCGGTCGCGGTGTTCTCGATGGAAATGTCGGCCTCGCAGCTGGCGCTGCGCCTGATCTCGGCCAACGGCCGGGTCAACGCCACCCGCCTGCGCACCGGCCAGCTCGAAGACGAGGACTGGAGCCGGGTCAGCGGCGCGATCCGGATGATCAAGGAAACCAAGATTTTCATCGACGACACGCCCGGCCTCTCGCCCGAAGGTCTGCGCGCCAAATCGCGCCGCCTGAAGCGCGAACACGGCCTGGGCCTGATCGTCATCGACTACCTGCAGCTGATGGCGGTGCCCGGCAACAGCGAGAACCGCGCGACCGAAATCTCCGAAATCTCGCGCTCGCTCAAAGGCTTGGCGAAGGAACTCAACGTCCCGGTGATCGCGCTGTCGCAGCTCAACCGCTCGCTGGAAACGCGCGCCGACAAACGCCCGGTGATGGCCGACCTTCGCGAATCCGGCGCCATCGAGCAGGATGCCGACATGATCGTCTTCATCTACCGCGACGATTACTACAACAAGGAAAACTCGCCGGACAAGGGCCTCGCCGAGATCATCATCGGCAAGCAGCGTAACGGCCCGACCGGCTCGTTCAAGCTCAAGTTCTTCGGCGAGTACACCCGCTTCGACAATCTTTCGTTCGATGCGACCGGGAGTTTTGAGTAGTCCAATTTCCTGGAGGAGGTATGGATCTAGAAAAATTGAGGCGGCGGGTTGAGTGGTCGACGCGCATTGCGTTCGTCATTTTCGCCCTTGTCATTCTGATGTATCTGGGGAAGATGGGGTTGTTGTCAGGTGGAAAATTGGCAGATGACTCTGAAGTCTGGGGACAGTTTGGTGACTATATTGGTGGTCTTTTAAATCCGCTTATTGCATTTCTTGCATTCTATTGGCTGACGCAGTCAGTGCTACTGCAGAAGCAGGAATTAACGGAAACGAAGGATGCACTCAGGGATAGCGCAGATTCGCAGTCGAAACAGGTTGAAATCGCAGGTGAAACTGCAAAAATCAACGCGCTTAGCGCGATTTTGTCTACCTGTAACGGGGATCTAGCGCGTCTTCGCGATGAATCGCGTTTTGTTCTTGAGCAAATTATGCAGATTGGGCCATATCGAGGCTCAGTGCGAATGCCTAGCGGAGAAATTTTACCTGTGAGGGAAGCGGAGGCGTTCGTTTTGGGAAGGGAGCGTTCCATGGAATTGGTTCTAGGGCAGCGAAATGAGGCGATGAATCGTCTGAAGGCGCTGCTTGATGAGTAGCATTAGCTTAAATCCCAGTTCATGAAATTCAGCATCAATCAATGCCCAAACTAGTGTGGTTCCTAATCCTAAAGAGCATCGCGGCTTCCGCCGCTCCCACAGCACAAAAGCGAAGAGCGTCGCGGCTTCCGCCGCTCCTACATTGATTGCATCGTCGTCCGGTGTATTTGACCATCCGCCGAGAGCAGGCGCAGACTTCCTCCGAAGTCCTCAACGGGCAAGCGCTTCGCCAGAAGGCACGGGATATCACCGGGCATTTCAAACACAACGCAACGGCAGATCAACGCCAAGGAGAGAGCATGGATGTATTCGACAACATCGGCCGCAACTACGACTACTACCCGAACACTTCGATCGCGCTGTGCGCGATCGCCTACGACGACATGTCGGCCATCCCCGGCGAAGTGTCTTCCCAAACTGGCCTGCAGGTGGTGTGGGGACCGGCGGAGCTGAAAAGCTGGGACGACATTTCCTACAGCCGCGCCTTTATCGCTGGCGATATCGGGACCGGCGAGTATTTCGTCGTGATCCGCGGCACCAATTTCGACAGCATCGTCAGTTGGCGCAAGCAGGATTTCGACCTCGCCAAGACCCAGCCCTTCGGTGCGCTGCCGGGCAATCCGCCTGGCGTGCCGGCGGATGCGCTGATCGCGCAGGGCTCGTTCAACGGCATGTCCGATCTACTGAAGTTGCACGACCCGCGCACGGGCGCGTCGATGCTCCAATTCCTGAACGCGCTGCAGCCGCGGTATCTCTACGTCACCGGGCACAGCCTCGGCGGCACGCTCACGCCGACGCTGTTCGCCTATCTCAACGCGATGCTGTACGGCGCCGGGCCGGTGACGAACATGGCGCTGTGGTCGTTCGCGGGGCTGACTGCGGGCGGTACCGGATTCAACGCTTATTTCAATTCGATCCTGCCGAACGATCAGGGCTTTCTGTGGCGGATCCAGAACAGCCTGGACGTCGCGCCGCTGTGCTGGTGGTCGTATCCCGGCATCCAGCAGATCTACGTGCCTTATGACCTCCACTGGGACTGCATCGACAAGGATGCGGTGAAGGATCTGTTCGCCGACGCGGCGAAGGCGGGCATCGGCTACGCGCATCCGCAGCCGGGTCTCTTGCTGCCGGGCAGCTTCGATCACAGCATCATCGACGGCGATATCTGGGCGCTGCAGGCGCTGCATCAGCATCATCCAGCCACTTACCAGGCGCTGATGGCGGCGAAGTATCCGAACGGCGGGCGCTGACCCGCGCGCGACTGGCACCGGCCGGCCGCCAGGCAGCGGTCGAGCGCCTGCGCATCGGGCCTGGCCGCGGGCGCGATCACGCGCGATCACGCGCGTCCACGACCGGATGCCGCTGCGCACGCTCGCAGGTCTGTCGAACGGCGCCCGTTTGCCGCGCTGCGCCCAGTGCCGTGCGACGCACGTTCGCGCCGGGCCGTGCTGCCGGTGATCCTCTATCCGCGGCGGGGATAACGCTTTACCAGGAATGCTCGTCCGGCGCCCGACCGGCACCATCGCCGGTAGGCCGCACTCCGGTCCGCCGGCCCGTTCGGATTGTCGTTCTCCGGCGATGTTCCGTTTCATAGGCTGGCCGTCGATTCTGCGCACAGCGTGGGCGATTTGCGTCAGGTTGCGACCGTGGCGATGGACTAGAATCGTCGCGCTGCAGCTTCCATCCGATGGCTCAAGGGATCTTCATGAAACACAAGCATCTGCTGTTCGCGTTGTCGCTCGGCCTGACGGCGATGGCCCCCGAGGTTCTGGCCGCGGGGACATTCGTTGCGGCACCGCAACGCAAGGACATGGTGTACGACGACGCACGCGACGTCGTGTTCATCACCCATGGCGACCGCGTGCTGCGCTACCACGTCGGCAGCGGTGCATTCCTTTCGCCGATCATGACCGGCGGGGCGCTAGCAGGCATCGATCTCTCGCCGGATGGCAACACCATCGCCGTCGCCGATGGCGTCAACGACGGTGCCAAATCGGTCGTGTATCTGGTGCCGGTGCGGCCGATCAGCGGCACCGGCTATCTGCGTCCCAGGAAAATCACCACTCCCAACGCATTCTACGAAGGGGAGATGCATTCAATCGCGTACGCCTCCGACGGCACGATCCGCACCACGGCCACCATCCAGGCCGGCTCCGCCACCCTGCCGATGCGACGCCTGGATCCCGCCACCAGGACTTGGGCCACGCTGGGATCAGTGCGCAATGCCACCATGCTTTCTGCCAGCGGTGATCGCGACACGATCGCGTTTGCGGAAGCGGGTGTTTCCAATGGTCCCTGGGGCTATCTGGACATCCCGTCCGCGCAGGTCATCCGCAGTACGTTCTTCCAGGGTACCTCCACATTCAACTACGAGATCGCAGCCGACCGACTCGGCGGCCAGTTCGCGATCCCTACCTACGCCGGCACCTACATCTATAACGACACATTCCAGCAGATTGCAATGATCGGAGGCTCCGGTGGCCCATATCCCATCGGCGCGGCCTACCATCCGGTGCGGCAGGTGGCCTATTTCCCGTCGGCGCAGACGCGTGAGGTGCGGGTCTACGACATGCAGACCTTCACCCAGATCGGCAGTTACGACTTCGAACACGATTTCATCCTCCTCGGCCGCGCGTACGAGCAGGGGCGTACGCGTCTGTCGCGTGACGGGTCGCTGTTGATGGTAAGCGTGGACGGTGGCGTGCGACTGCTGCGCATGTACGCGCCGTTGCAGGCGGCACCGGTGTCTTTCACCGCGATCGAGGGTACGGCCATCTCCGTCACGCTGCAGGGCAGCATCGGCAACGGCGACCCCTTGACCTACGACCTCGCCACTGATCCGCGGAATGGGCATGCGTCAGTGTCGGGGCCGACGCTGACCTATACGCCGCGCGCGGGCTTCACCGGCACCGACAGCTTCACCTACCGTGTCCGTTACGGCGGCACCACGCGCGATGCGCTGGTGAGCGTGCAGGTCGTGCTGAACGGCCGCCAGCAGCGGTCGAGCGCCCGCGCATCGGGCCTGGCCGCGGGCGCGATCACGCGCGTCCACGACCGGATGCCGCTGCGCACGCTCGCAGGTCTGTCGACCGGCGCCCGTTTGCCGCGCTGAGCCTGGCGCCGTCGGCCGTAACGCGCTGGTGATCCTCTTTATCCGCGGTCGACGATAAGGCTTACCAGTAACGCTCGTCCGGCGGACGGTCGCAGGCAATTCGCGCCCGGTTGCGACCGGGGCGATGGACCGAACCGCCGCGTTGCGGCTTCCTTCCGAAGGCTCAAGGGGATCTTCATGAAACACAAGCATCTGCTGTTCGCGTTGTCGCTCGGCCTGGCGGCGATGGCGCCCGAGGTTCTGGCCGTGGGCACGTTCGTGCCGGCCGCGGAGCGCAGGGACATGGTGTACGACGACGCGCGCGACATCATGTTCATCACCAACAACGACCGCGTGCTGCGTTACCACGTCGGCAGCGGCACGTTCCTCTCGCCGATCGTGACCGGCGGATACGTGGAAGGCATCGACCTGTCGCCGGACGGCAATACGCTGGTGGTCGCCGACAGTATTCCCGACGGCAACCAGGCGCACGTCTATCTGGTGCCGGTGCGCCCGGTCAGCGGCACGGGCTATCTGCGTCCCAGGAAGATCTCCACCACCAATGCCGGGCTCTACGACGGCGGCATCTATTCGGTGGCCTATGCGTCCGACGGCACGATCCGCACCGCACCCGTCCTCTATGGGTATTCGGGCTGGGGACCGATGCGGAAGCTGGATCCGGCCACGCGCACCTGGACCAACCTTTCGACGGTGACGTTCGGCTCGATGCTGTCGGCAAGCGGCGACGGCGACACTATCGCCTATGTGATGGGCGGCATTTCCAGCGGCGCATGGGGATACGCGGACATCCCCACCGGGCAGGTCATCGGCAGCAATTACCAGCAGGGCACGTCCTGGTTCAACTTCGAGGTCGGGACCGACCGCACCGGCAGTCAATTCGCCATCCCCACCTACAACGGCGCGTACATCTACAACGAGACGTTCCAGAGCATCGCCAGGATCGGTACCTACGCCGGCCCGCAGCCGATCGGCGTGGTCTACCACCCGGTGCGGAAGGTCGCTTATTTTCCGTGGGCGCAGACGAACGAGGTGAAGGTCTACGACATGCAGACCTTCACCCAGATCGGCAGCTACGACTTCGAGTACAACTTCACCCACACCGGCAATGGCGCCTACAACTACGGGCGCACGCGCATCTCGCGCGACGGCTCGCTGCTGATGGTGTCCGTCAGTGGCGGGATACGGGTGCTGCGCATGTATGCGCCGTTGGAAGCCGCGCCGGTGTCGTTCACCGCTGCGCAGGGCAGTGGTACGACCGTGCCTTTGCTGGGCAGCATCGGCAACGGCGATCCACTGGCCTACAGCCTCGGCAGGGCGCCGGCAAACGGGCAGGCGTCGGTCTCCGGCGGGATGCTGACCTACACGCCGCGTGCGGGCTTCACCGGCACCGACACGTTCACCTATCGCGTCCGCTACGGCAGCGCTTCGCGCGAGGCGCTGATCAACGTGCAGGTGGTTACCGATGCGCCGTCCGCGCCGCGGATTCGCGCATCGGCTGAGGCCATGCGTCATGCGCCCATGGCGCGCGACACCTTGCCGCGCTCGCTCGGCGCGCTCGCGACCCGCACTCGTCTCGATCCCTGAACACGGCCAGCGCGGCGATCGGCTCCGACGCGATCGCCGCGCAGAACATTGTCGATTCCATCGGCGCATCCGGTCGCCGCATCCTCCCTTCACATCCGACCTGCCGGGCGGTCTTGCGGCTGCCCGCGCGATGTCGGCCGCAGTGTCGTCGTGGCGTGCGTTCTCAGTCCGTGAGACACCCTAAGCATATGATTTTCATCTGGATTTCATGCATTTCGGCATTTCGGCATGTCGCCGTTCGCCCGATCCAGACGCTGGAACACCACACATCAGGAGATCACATGGAGATTCGATACGCTCCGCGCACGATGCTTGGCATCGTCGCGCTGACAGCTTCATTCGCTGCGG
This sequence comes from uncultured Thermomonas sp., assembly GCA_966203835.1. Taxonomy (GTDB): domain Bacteria; phylum Pseudomonadota; class Gammaproteobacteria; order Xanthomonadales; family Xanthomonadaceae; genus Lysobacter_I. The sequence continues at coordinate 1,338 of CBIHKW010000076.1, read as the reverse complement.
CTTCGCTTGCCGCAGCCTTGCCCGCATCGGCGGCAGGGACGCTCATTCCGGCACCGCAGCGCGTGGACATGGTCCACGACGACAGCCGCGGCCTCATCTACATCAGCCAGGGCGGTGAAGTCCTGCGCTATCACATCGCCAGCGGCGGCTTCCTCTCGCCGATCGTGCTCGGCGGCCAGCTCAAGGGTCTGGATATTTCGGCCGACAACGGCACGCTCGCCGTGGCCGACGACCTGTCCGACAGCGCCAACGGTTGGGTGCATCTGGTCTCGTTGAACGACCTGAGCGCGCGCACCATGCCGTTCGCCAAGAACGGCAATTACGAAAGCGGCACGTTCTCGGTGCGTTTCTCGGCCGACGGCAAGCTCTACGCGACCACGGAGTTCTGGGGCTCGGGCTGGACGCCGCTGCGCAAGTTGGACCCGGCCACGGGCGTGTGGACGCCACTGGCATCGGTGCGGCAGGCGACGATGCTGTCGACCAGCGGCGACGGCGATACCGTGGCCTTCGCCGAGTCCAACATCTCCGACGGTTCGTGGGGTCTGGTCGATATTCCGACCGGACAGGTCGTGCGCCGCACCGGCTACACCAACGGTACGTCGTGGTTCAACTTCGAGATCGGCACGGACCGTCTGGGGAGCCAGTTCGCGATTCCCACCTACGGCGGCACCTTCGTCTACAACGATACCTACCAGAAGGTCGCGACCATCGGCCAGTACGCCGGTCCGCAGCCGATCGGTGTGGCCTATCACCCGGTGGAGCGCAGCGCGTATTTCCCGTGGGCAAGCAGTGGGCAGGTCCGGGTCTACGACATGAACACCTTCACCCAGATCGCCAGCCACGACTTCGAAGACAACTTCACCAGCACCGGCAATCGCGCCTATGTGCAGGGACGCACCAGACTGTCGAAAGACGGTTCGCTGCTGATGGTGTCGGTCACCGGCGGCGTGCGCTTCCTGCAGACCTACGCATCGCTGAACGCGGCGCCGGTTTCCGCCGCCGCATTGGCCGGCACGCCGACGTCGATCGCGCTACCGGGCTCGATCGGCAACGGCGGCAGTCTGCAGTACGCGATCGTGCGTGCGCCGGCCCACGGCAACGTGTCGCTTGCGGGCGCCAGTGCGAGCTACACCGCGCAGGCGGGCTATTCCGGCAGCGACAGCTTCCGTTACCGCGTGCAGTACGGCAGCGCGGTGCGCGAGGCTGAAGTCGATCTGGCGGTGACCGCGCCGAACGCGCCGCCGCTGGCGGTGGACGACATCATCGTCACGCGGCAGGCATCGATCCTGATTCCGGTGTTGGACAACGACAGCGACCCGGATGGCGATAAGTTGAGGC
>CBIHKW010000075.1:0-20047 GCA_966203835.1 uncultured Thermomonas sp. | reverse complement strand
ATAGTCCAGGTTGACCTGCACCGTGCAGGTGCGGGTCATCATGTCCAGGCCGAGGCTGCCGACCTTGGGCATGTAATTGCGCATGATCTTGTAGCGGCCCTTGGGCATCCACGGCATCTCGTCGCGACGCCATTTCGGCTGGAAGCCCATGCCGAGGAAACCGAGTTCGAGTTCGTCGGCGACCGCTTTCACTTCTTTCAGATGACTGCCGATCTCGGCGCAGGTCTGATGGATGTTCTCCAGCGGCGCGCCCGAGAGTTCGAGCTGGCCCGCGGGTTCCAGCGTGACCGAGGCGCTGTCCTTGAGCAGCGCGATGGTGCGGCCATGCTCCTGCACGGGTGTCCAGCCGAAGCGGGTGAGGCCGGTCAGCAGCGCTTCGATGCCGCGTTCGCCGTCGAAGGCGGGCGCATGCAGATCGTCCAGGCGGAAGCCGAACTTCTCGTGTTCGGTACCGATGCGCCAATCGGCTTCGGGTTTCTCGCCGGAAGCGAGCATCGCCACCAATGGGTCGCGATCGGTGATGGGCGTGTCGGCGGCGTGGCTGGGGCTGGACATGGGGGTTCCACAACGGGGGAGATGGACAACAGAGCGCGGCGGACGGAACAAGGTTGCGGACCGCGCGCAGGTAGGCGACATGGGGGCCATGCCCTAACATCGCAAGTTCCGCACTATAGCCGCCGCCGATGACGCGCATTGTTGCCCTGCTGCTGTGTCTGTGTTCCATCGACGCCGCCGCGCAGGCAACGGTGCGGCTCGAGCGCGGCAACGGCCCGGAGCCGTCCACGCTGGATGCGCATCGCTGCCAGGAAGTGGCCTGCGGCAATGTGTTGCGCGATCTCTACGAAGGACTGGTGAGCGAGGATGCGACCGGTCGCCTGATTCCCGGCATGGCCGAGCGTTGGCAGGTGTCGGCCGATGGGCGGGTGTGGACGTTCCATCTGCGCGAAGGGCTGCGCTGGAGCAACGGCGAAGCCTTGACCGCGCCGGCCATCGTCGCCAGTTTCAGGCGCGCGTTCGCGCCCGCGACCGCGGCGCCGTTCGCCGAACAGTTCGATGCCGTGGTCAATGCGACCGACGTGCAGTCGGGCAAGTCGCCGGCGACGACGCTCGGCATCGACGCGCCCGATGCGTACACGGTGCGCATCCGTACCACGCGACAGGTGTTCCTGCCGTCGTTGTTGACGTTGCCGATCGCGTTTCCGGTGTATTTGCCGGCGGTCGCGCAGCACGGCAACCAGCACACGCGGCCGGGACGGCTGGTGAGCAACGGCGCCTATCGGCTGGTCGCATGGACGCCGCAGGCGAATCTGAGCGTCGAACGGAATCCGCGCTTCCACGCCGCGGCGAGCGTGCGCATTCCAAGCGTGCGTTTCCACGTCACCGAGGATGCCGCCGCCGAACTGCAGCGTTTCGCCGCCGGTGATCTGCACATCACCGAAACCGTACCGCCGCAGCCGCTGCCGAAACTGCGCGAACGTTTCGGCGAGCGGCTGCGGATTTCGCCGTACATCGGCGCTTTCTGGCTCGGCATGAACATCACCCGCCCGCCGCTGAAGGACGACCCGCGCCTGCGCGAGGCGCTGTCGCTGGCGGTGGATCGCGACACGCTCGCGCGCTACGTCACCGGTTTCGGCGAAACCCCGGCCTACGGCATCGTGCCGCCGGGGATTCCCGGTTACGTCGCCGCGAAGCTCCACTGGGCCGACTGGGATCAGCCGCGGCGCGAGGCGCGGGCGAAGGCGCTGTATCGCGAAGCCGGGTATTCCGAACGCAATCCATTGACGATCGAACTGCGCTACAACACCTCCACGCCGCATCGACGGCTGTCGCTGGCGGTGGCGTCGATGTGGCGCGATACGCTGGGCGTGCGCGTGCGGCTGCGCAACGAAGAGTGGAAAGTGTTCGTGCAGAACCGCAAGCAGCGCGCGATCACCGAGGTGTTCCGCGGCGGCTGGATCGGCGATGTCGCCGACGCGCGCAATTTCCTCGGCGCGTTCGCCGCCGCCGACGGTGCGCTGAACTGGCCCGGGTACGACGACGCGCGTTATCGGGAGCTGTTCGCGAACGCGGACGCCGCGCGCAGCGAGACCGCGCGCAATGCGTGGCTGCGCGCTGCCGAAACCCGGCTGCTGCACGCGCACGCGCTGATTCCGCTGTATTTCTACACATCGAAGCATCTGGTGTCGCCGCAGGTGCATGGTTTCGAGGCGAACCCGCTGGATCGCCACCCATCGCGCTGGCTGCGCCTGTCACAATGAAGAGGGATCGGAAGAACCGATCCGATACTCCGATCCATTCCGGGAGAACGCGATGCGCCGCTGGCATGTCGAAACCCACCGCACCGATCGCGTCGGCTGGCTGCGCGCGGCCGTGCTCGGCGCCAACGACGGCATCATCTCCATCGCCGGCCTGCTGGTCGGCGTGGCAGCGACCGGCGCCACCACCAGCGCGGTGCTCGGCAGCGGCGTGGCCGGCATCGTCGCCGGTGCGATGTCGATGGCCGCCGGCGAATACGTTTCGGTGCAGTCGCAGGCCGATACCGAGCGCGCGGATATCGCCAAGGAAACCCGCGAGCTTGCCGAAGAGCCCGAACACGAGCTGCATGAACTCACCCATATCTACATCAAGCGCGGCCTCACGCCCGAGTTGGCCGCGCAGGTCGCACAGCAATTGACGGCGCACGATGCCCTGGGCGCGCACAAGCGCGACGAACTCGGCATCACCGATGCGCTGAGCGCGCGTCCGCTGCAGGCGGCGATGGCGTCGGCCGCCGCGTTCACCGTCGGTGCGCTGCTGCCGATCGCCGCCGTGGTCTTCGCGCCGACGGGCGGGATCGAAGCGGTGACGTTCGCGGTGACCGTGGCCGCGCTGCTCGGCTCGGGTGCGCTCGCGGCGTGGGCCGGCGGCGCGCCGAAGATCCGCGGGGCGCTGCGCGTCGGCTTCTGGGGCGCCATGGCGATGGCGGCGGCCGCGATCATCGGTCGTCTGTTCGATGTGCAGGTGTGAGCCGGTGCGCACGCGCTTGAGCGGGCGCCGATGAAACGTTTCGCATCGCGTCTGCTCGAAGCGCTGCTGACGCTGTGGCTGCTGGCGACCTTGTGCTTCGTGCTGCTGCGCGCGGCGCCGGGCGGCCCGTTCGATACCGAAAAATCCGCACCGCCGGAAGTGCAGGCCGCGCTGGAAGCGCAATATCGGCTCGATCGCCCATTGCCGGCGCAGTACGCCGCGTGGCTGGGCGATGTGGCGCGCGGCGATCTCGGCCCGTCGTTCCAGTATCCCGATTACACCGTCAATCAACTGGTCGCGCAGGCTTTGCCGGTCTCGCTGCTCAACGGTGGGCTCGCGCTGCTGCTGGCGCTGTTGTGCGGCATTCCGATGGGCGTGTGGGCGGCGCTGCGCGGCGGTTCTTGGCTGGATCGCGGCCTGATGCTGTTCGCGGGCTTGGGGCTGGCGGTGCCGAAATTCGTGGTCGCGCCGCTGCTGGTGCTGCTGTTCGCGGTGACCTTGCATTGGCTTCCCGCGGGCGGCTGGGGCGAATGGAACAACATCGTGCTGCCGGTGATCGCGCTGGCGCTGCCGAACCTCGCGTACTGCGCGCGGCTGACCCGCGCGTCGATGCTCGATACCCTCAACGCCGAGTATCTGACCGCCGCGCGTGCGCGTGGATTGTCGGAAGCGCGGCTGCTGTTCGCGCATGCGCTGAAACCGGCGCTGCTGCCGGTGGTCGCATGGCTGTCGCCGGCGCTGATCAATATCGTCACCGGCTCGGCGGTGGTGGAGCAGGTGTTCGGCATCCCCGGCATGGGCCGCTATTTCGTGCAGGGCGCCCTCAATCGCGACTACACCCTGGTGCTGGGCGTGGTGCTGGTGGTGGGCGCGCTGATCGTCGCGATCAACGCGCTGGTGGATGCGCTGCGCGCGTGGATGGATCCGCGGCTGCGCGAGGCCGGGTGAACAACCGGCGACGGTTGCTATCGCCGGTATCTCGAAACACAGGCCTGTGCGTGATTACAGTCCGCAGCCGATCCAGTTGCGCTCGATCGTCACGTAGTCCTGACTCATCTTGCTGGCGGCCGGGCAGCCGGTGGACAGGATGACCGTGCCCTTGATCTGGCAGTTCGACGAGTTGACGAACGTACTGTTGCCGATGTCGACCGCGCTTTGCGGCGTGCCGACCACACCGTCCTGCTGCGTGCTGAGGACGCTCCACGACGAGCTGGCGTTGGGCCGGGTCGACGCCGCGACAAATACGGAATACGGCATGCCGATCTCGACACCGTGCGCGAACGGATTGTCCTTGACCTGCCCGGACTTGGTCAGCACGTTGACGGTGGTGCCGGTCTGGCCGAAGGTGATGTCGACCTTGGCCTGCAGGTGCGAATTGCACAGATAGACCTGCTGCGAGAAGTTCGGAGGAGGTGCCGCAGCGGCGGCGGCGGATGCGAGCGAGAGGGCGAGGCCGAGTATTGCAGTGTTGCGTTTCATGGGGTCTCCAGTGGATGTCGGGTCGACATTCCGGCGGACGCGATGCGACGCGCCGGGAACCGCTTCGCCTTGAAGCCGTTCCCATTGCACAGCGGAATTCGCAGGAAAACAGGATCATCCATGGCGATCACGGATCCCGGCCGGCGCGAACGCGACAAGGTTGCGAGTGCCCGGCTGTCGATGCGTTAGAGTGTCGTGACCGTCGCCGCAGTCGTTCGAAGGACAACGCATGATCATCATCTACCGCGCCGCGAACATCGCCGACGCACATCTCATCCGCCAGATGCTGGAAGCGGAAGGCATCCACGCATTCATCCAGGGCGAGTACCTGCAGGGCGCAGTCGGCGAACTGCCGGCGAATACCGAAATCCTGGTGCAGGTGGGCAACGACGATTACGCCGCCGCGCGCGCCGTAGTGGAGCAGTGGGAAAGCGCCGATGTGGAAGCGATCGAAGACGATGCGGAAGACGCCCCGCAATACGCCGCTTCGTCGTTGCCCGCTCGTCGCGGCGTTTCGGTCTTCATGGTGATCGGATGTCTGCTGTTCGGCGCGCTGGCGGGCGCCGCGATGGTCTGGACCGTCTACAACCGGCCGTCGGGCGGCGCCGGCATCGATTACGACGGCGACGGTCGCGCCGAGGAACAGGTGTACTTCGCCGGCGAGCGCGCCGAGCGCGTCGAATCCGACCGCAATCGCGACGGGAAGGTAGACCAGATCGTCCGTTACGGCATCGACGGAGCACTCGAGATGATCGAAGACGACAATGATTTCGACGGCGGTTACGAAACGGTCACCCGCTTCCATCACAACCAGCCGCAGCGCTGGGTGGTGGACGACGGACTGGATCGCAAGATCGATTATCGCGGCGAATACCTGATGGGCGTGCTGTTCCGCGAGGAATGGCTGGACGCCAAGGGCAACGTGGTCAAGTCGATCCTTTACGACAACGCCCTTCCGGTCTCCGGCGAGTTCGACAGCGACGGCGATGGCCGGCTGGATACCGCGAGGCGCTACGACCGTCGCGGCGAGATCGCGGCGAGCGAGCCGTTGCCGGTGAAGTGAAGCCGGCCGATCATGGCGTTGTGTACATGTTCGAACGAACTGTCCGCAGCGCCGGCACGAAGCGCCGGCACGATCAGATCGCCAACCACCTCGCCACCACCTGCCGCAATTCCTCCACGCCGGCTTTCGACTCCGAGGACAGCGTCTGCACGCTGACGGTATCGCCGTAGTTGGTCTGCAGGTCCTTGCGAACGGCCTGCAGCACGTTCAGCCCGGCGCCGCGGCCGAGTTTGTCGGCCTTGGTCAGCACCGCGTGGACTGGGAGGCCGTTCTCGATGGCGTAGCCGAGGATCTGGCGGTCGTAGTCCTTCAGCGGGTGGCGGATGTCCATCACCACCACCAGGCCTTTGAGGGCTTCGCGGCTGCGGAAATAGTCGGCCAGGAAGGCCTGCCAGTGCGCCTGCAGGTCCTTGGGAACCTTGGCGTAGCCGTAGCCGGGCAGGTCGACCAGGAACTTGGCTTCGTGCGGCGGCAGGTTGAAGAACACCAGTTGCTGGGTGCGGCCGGGGGTCTTGGACACCCGGGCGAGGGCGTTCTGCTGACACAAGGCATTGAGCGCGCTGGATTTTCCGGCGTTGGAGCGGCCGGCGAAAGCGACTTCCCAGCCGCCGTCGGGCGGAAGCTGGCGCGGGGTGTGGGCGGCCAGCAGGTAGTCGGCGCGGTGGAACGGGTTCGAAGGGGTAGCCATCGGCATAGGATCGCACGGTCCGGGACGATTGCCGTTTGACCGGCTCCGGCGCGACGACGATAATTTCACGGTTTCGGTCTGTGGCCGGCATTTCGCCGGCCCCGCCTCGTCATTTGGAGTGTTGAGCATGCGTCACGCCCGTGCCTACGGTTTCGCCGGTCTCGCGGTTCTCGCGATCGCGGGAGCCGCCGCCATCGCCCAGACCACGGTCACGCCCGTGCCCGAAGCCGCGCCGGTCCAGGCCGTGCCGCTGGATGCCTCGATCGTGGCCGATCTGGCCAAGGCCAAGCCCGGCGACGCCAAGGTCGGCGCGACCAAGGCCGCGGCCTGCGCCGCCTGTCATGGTCTGGACGGCAACGCCAGCGACCCGGCTTTGTATCCGCGCATCGCCGGCCAGAGCGAACGCTATGTCTCCCGCCAGCTGGCGCTGTTCAAGGGTGGCGAGCGCGTCAACGCGATCATGCAGCCCTACGCCGCGGCGCTGAGCGCGCAGGACATGCGCGACATCGGCGCCTATTACGCGACCCAGAAATCGGGCGCGGGCATCGCCGACGACAGCGCGATCGCCGAAGGCCCGAACAAGGGCATGAAGTTCTACGAAGTGGGCCAGAAGCTGTACCGCAGCGGCGACGCCAGCCGCGGCATTCCGGCGTGCATGGCCTGCCACGGCCCCGCCGGCGCCGGCAACCCGGGCCCGGCCTATCCGCACGTCGGCGGCCAGCAGGCGTGGTACACCGCCCGCCGCCTGCAGGAATACCGCACCGGCACCACCACCGAGCGCGACGCGGCGCTGTTCCACATCATGTCGTCGGTGGCCAAGCCGCTGACCGCTGAGGAAATCCAGTCGCTGTCCAGCTACATGCAGGGTCTGCACCCGCGCGGCGAGCAGGGCTGATGCCCACCCGCCGCGTCCGCCGGTCGGGCGCGGACGGGTCGCCCAGACGCGCCGCCGTTCATGCGGGCGTCGCTACATCTTCTTCCGCTTGAATCGCGACGCCAGCCCGGACATCCTCTGCGCTGGCGTTTTTTCATTCCCCCTGCAGGATGCCGTCCATGTTGCGTTCTCTGTTCTTGTCGCTGTTGCTCGTCTTCCCGCTGACCGCCTGCGCGCAGGCGCCATCCGGCCCGCCGCAGCCCGGCGTCGATTACGAGGTGCTGGAAAAGGGCCAGCGCTGGCAGGCGCCGAACGGCAAGATCGAAGTGGCGGAAGTGTTCGCCTACTGGTGCTCGCATTGCGCGGATTTCCAGCCGATGGTCGATACCTGGAAAAAGAAGGTGCCGGCCGACGTGAGCTTCGTGTACGTCCCCGCTGCCTTCGATCTGGATGACGCTTACGGCAAGGCCTTTTTCGCCGCGGATGCCGCCAAGGCGGGGCCGAAGATCCATCAGCCGATGTTCGACGCCATCCACAAGGAAGGCGTGCTGCCGCGCAATGCCACGGTGGATGAACTGGGAACCTGGTTCGCGCAGCGCGGTCTGAACCGCGCCAAGATGGTCGCTTCGATGCAGTCAAAACCGGTCGCCGAGCGCATGGCGCGGGCCCAGGCCTTCGCGGTCGCCAACCGTGTCGGCGGCACCCCGACGCTGATCGTCAATGGCAAATACGTGGTCCGCGCACGCACGCTCGAAGAGCGCATGCGGGTGGTCGATGCGCTGGTCGCGCTCGAGCGCACCGCGGCCAGGAAATGAAACGCTGAGCAAACCACCGCCGAGAACCAACGCCGATGCGCCGACGCCGGAAAAGCCTCGGGCGCAGTATCCGCAATACGACAGGAGAGACACGATGAAGCGACACCTGATTTTCGCGCTGCTGGCCAGCGTTGCGCTGACGGCCTGCACCGGCAAGGAAGAAGAGACCGCCGCCGCACCGGCTGCCGCGACCGAAGCCGCGCCGAACGATGCCGAAGTGATGGCCGCCGCTGCCGCCGCCGCTGCGGCATCCGCCGATCCGAATGCGCCCGTCGCGGAAGCCGCGGCGCCTGTTGCCGAAGCCGCGGCGCCTGTCGTTGCCGCGCTGGCCAACGGCGCGATCCCGGGCCTGAAGCTCGGCACCGACTACGAGATCATCAAGAACGGTCAGCCGTTCGAACCGTTGAACGGCAAGATCGAGGTCGTGGAAATCTTCAACTTCGTCTGCCCGGCCTGCGCGGGATTCGAGCCGCTGGTGTCGAACTGGAAGAAGACCCTGGGGCCGGACGTGCGCTTCACCTACGTGCCGGCGGCTTTCGGCGGCAACTGGGACCAGTACGTGCGCAGCTACTACACCGCTCAGACCATGGGCATCGCCGACAAGGCCCACGCCCGCACCTACGACGCGATCCATCTGGAAGGCAAGCTCAAGGGCGAACGCGGCAACGACAGCGATGCCGATCTCGCCGCGTTCTACGCCCAGTTCGGCGTGGAAGCCAAGCAGTTCGCCGCCAACATGAAGAGCTTCGCGGTGACCGGCAAGTACAACAAGGCGCGGCAGTACATCCAGACCCAGCAGGTCACCGGCACGCCGACGATCATGGTCAACGGCAAGTACCGCGTGCTCGGCCGCAGTTGGGACGAGCGTCTGGTGATCGCCGACGCGCTGATCGCCCACGAGCGGACCCAGGCCGCCGCGCCCGCCGCGGCCCCCTGAGTTGCAGGAATCCGGCATCGAAACAATGGATCCGCGCGCCGGCACCGTGATCGCCGACGCGCCGGCGGTACGGCGGCTGCGGCTGCTCAGCGCCAATATCCAGGCGGGCACCAGCACGCGCCGCTACACCGATTACGCGACCCGCAGCTGGTCGCACGTGCTGCCCGCCGGCAACAAGCGCGCTTCGCTGGACACCATCGCCGATCTCGCGGCCCGGCACGATATCGTCGGGCTGCAGGAAAGCGATCCGGGCAGCTGGCGCTCGGGCTTCACCAATCAGACCCACTACCTGGCCGAGCGCGCCGGTTTCGATTACTGGAGCCACCAGCCCAACCGCCGCGTCGGCATGGTCGCCTCCAGCGCCAATGCGCTGCTGTCGCGGATGGAACCGGTCGAAGTCAGCGATCACCCGCTGCCGGGCCGGATTTCCGGTCGCGGCGTACTGGTCGCCCGGTTCGGCCGCGAAGCCGACAGCCTGACCATCGCCGTCGCCCATCTCTCGCTGGGCGCCGGTTCGCGCAGATCGCAGTTGGCCTTCATCGGCGAACTGCTGCAGGACCATCCGCACAGCGTGCTGATGGGCGATTTCAACTGCACCGCCGAACAGCCGGAAATGTCGCTGCTGTTCCAGCGCACCCGGCTGCAGCCGCCGGCCTGCACCGTGCATACCTTCCCGAGTTGGCGTCCGCAGAAGGCGATCGACCACATCCTGGTCAGCGATGGCCTTGCCTGCAGCGGCATGCAGGCCATGCCCGCGGCATGGTCCGACCATCTGGCGCTGTCGATCGATCTCGACGTTCCGGCCGCGCTGATCCGCTGAAGGCATCGTGGCATCGGCGGATCGTGCGGCTCGTGCGGATTCGGGTTCTAAGCGATTGCCGATGGCGCTCGTACCGCCACGATCAAGCAGGACAAGTCAAAACCAGAACCGCACGCCCGCCACCACGCGGGTGTCGCGCGTCGCTTCGCCCTCGTCGCGCATGAAGTCGGCGGTCGCGCCGAAGTTGCGTTCGTGAACCAGCCCGACGTACGGCGCGAACCGGCGGGTGAATTCGTAGCGCAGGCGCAGGCCGGCTTCGACCGTGCCCAGTCCGCTGCCGATGCCGCGCGAGGCGTCGCGCTTGCCGTGCCATTCCGCTTCGATGACCGGCTGCAGGATCAGGCGGTTGGTGAGCAACAGTTCGTATTCGGCTTCGACGCGCGCCGCGGTCTGTCCGGACGTGCCGATGTAGGCGGTGGCTTCGATTTCGAATTTCTGCGGCGCCATGCCCATCACGCCGATGGCCGCGAAGTTTTGATCGCTGCCGGGCGCGATGTCGTGACGCACGCCGGCGACCAGATCCCACCAGCGCGCGACCGGCCGACCGTAGAGCACTTCGACATCGGCGCTTTCGGTATGGCCGTCTTCGCGCTCGCCTTCGCTGCGCAGCCACAGCCGATGGCGGTCGGTGCCGATCCAGCCCTGCGCTTCCCAGGCTTGGCCGGTGCCTGAATCGGCGTCCCAGACTTCGAGCCGGTCGAACAGCAGATACGAAAATACGCCTTCGCCGTGATCGTGGCCGTGCGCGGGCGGTTTCGCCGCTTCGCGATCGGCATCGGTGATCGGCGGGATCGGCGGGATCGGCGTGCGCGGTGTTTGCGGCGCGTCTTTCCCATGCTGCGAATGGTCCATGCCCGAATGGTCCATCGTGCCGCGATCCATGTCGCCGTGATCCATCTTGCTGTGGTCCATCGTCGAATGATCTTCCTCGTCGGCCGCCACGGGCGCGGGTTTTATCTGCATCGCGGCGTGATCGTGCTGCTGCGCCTGGGCGACACTCGCGGCGAACGCGAGCGCGACGGCGAGCCCGGCAATGCGTTGTCTGTCGCGCATGGCGTTCATGCCTCCACCCGCACTTCGCGCATCATCCCTGCTTCCATGTGATACAGCAGATGGCAGTGGTAGGCCCAGCGCCCGAGCGCATCGGCGCGCACGCGATACGCGCGCTTCGTGCCCGGCGGCATGTCGATGGTGTGTTTGCGGACCATGAACGTGCCGTTCTCGTCTTCCAGATCGCTCCACAGTCCGTGCAGATGGATCGGGTGGGTCATCATCGTGTCGTTCACCAGCACGATGCGCATGCGTTCGCCGTAGTTGAGGCGCAGCGGCTCCGCGCTGGCGAACGGTTCGCCGTCGAACGACCAGGCGAAACGCTCCATGTGTCCGGTGAGGTGCAGTTCGACATCGCGGCCGGGATCGCGGCCGTCGGGATCGTCGAACAGGCTGCGCAGCATCGAGTAACTCAAGGCCTTGCGGCCGTTGCCGCGCAGACCAATACCGGGATCGTCGAGTTTCGGCGTCGGCGTCATGGTCTGCATGTCGACCAGCGGGTTGCCGGTTTCGCTGTCGGGATGCGCCTGCATGCCGCCTTGCATCGATCCCGACATGTTCGCGCCGCAGCCGCCTTCCATGCCTTTCATCGGCATGCTTTTCATCGAAGACATGTCGTGGCCGCTGTGATCCATGCTTCCATGACTCATACCTCCGTGCCCCATGTCCGCCATGCTCAGGATCGGTCGCGGATCCACCGGCGGCACCGGCGCGCGCAGGCCTTCGCGCACCGCGAGCGTGCCGCTGACGTAACCGGTGCGGCCGAGATCCTGGGCGAAGATCGTGAACGCATCCTGCCCGCTCGGCGTCACGATCACGTCGAAGGTTTCCGCCGGCGCGATGCGGAATTCCTCGATCGACACCGGATGCACATGCTGGCCGTCCACCGCGACCACGGTCATCGTCAGCCCGGGAATGCGCATGTCGAAATGGGTCATCGCCGAACCGTTGATGACCCGCAGCCGTACCTTGTCGCCGCGCGCGAACAAGCCCGTCCAGTTGCCCAGCGAAGTCGTGCCGTTCATCAGATACGTGTAGGTGTTCGCGTTCACGTCCGACAGGTCGGTCGGCGTCATCCGCATTTCGCCCCACAGCTTGCGATCCTGCAGCGTGGCGCTCAGTCCGTCGCGGCGCGCATCGCGCAGGAAATCGCCGACCGTGCGTTTGCCGTAGTTGTCGTGGCCGGGCATTTTCTTCAGTCGCGCGTACAGATCGGCCGGCGCCAGATCGGTCCAGTCGCTGAGCAGCACTACATGATCGCGCTGGTAGTCGAAGGGTTCGGGTTCGGCGGCATCGACGATCAGCGCGCCGTACAGGCCCGCCTGTTCCTGGAAGCCGGAATGGCTGTGATACCAGTAGGTGCCGGATTGACGCAGGTCGAAGCGATAACGATAGGTCTCGCCCGGATCGATGCCGTCGAAACTCATGCCGGGCACGCCGTCCATGTTCGCCGGCAGCAGAATGCCGTGCCAGTGGATCGAAGTCTGGCGACCGTGGATCGAGTTCCGCGGTAGCGCATTGCGTACCCGCATTTCGACCGTGGTGCCTTCGCGCCAGCGCAGCGTCGGCGCCGGCACCGAGCCGTTGACCGCGACGCCGATGCGCGTGCGGCCGGTGAAATTCACCGGCGACTCGCCGATGGACAGATCGAAATCGGTGCCGGTCAGCACCGGCGCGGCGGCGGCGCCGAAGCGCGGCCAGCCGAAGGCGGCGAGGGCGCCGCCCGCGGCGAGTCCCTGCACGAAACGACGACGCGAGACGTCGCCGGCAAAAGAAGAGGAAGAAGACATGGAAGCACTCCACGACGACCGCTGTCCGCAGCGGCGGAGCAGGGTCGGTTCGCTACGGAACGATCGCTGATCGGATCAAGACAGGTGCGCGACGCGCACGACGACGGCGCCCGAACGGGCGCGGTGGACGCTTAGCCGATGGGAGGTCGGACCGGATGCGGCAGTGTCGGCGCCGCATGGTTGTAGACGGGCGTGTTCGCATGCGCGATGCGTGCGGAAGCGTGCAGCAGCAGCGTCGGCGGCATCAGCGCGGCCTGGCAATGGGCCGTGCAATCGCAATCGCAGGCGCGGTCGCAACCATCGCCGTCGCCATCCGCGTCGGTGGGCGATGCATCGCCGGGTACGCTGTGATGCGCACTGTCGCCCATGGGCGATGCCGCTTCCTGCGCCATGTCGCCGTGACAGGGCGGCTCGGCGATCGCCGGTTCTTCAACGGAAGACTCGACAACGGACAGTGCAACGGCCGTTGCCGAGTGGACGCAGCCTGCGTGCGCCGACGCCATGGCCGCGCCGATGCCGTTCGCCACGAGGGCGAGGCTCAGCAGGACATGCAGCAGGAGTCGGTGCGGACGACGCATGCCGCCAGTGTACTCCCGGTGCATGCCCGGCCGCGCCTCAACGCCGCGCCAACCGCGGCCATGCCCACATCAGCAGCAGCCAGGCCGGCAGCAGGCCGATGCCGTGGACCGTCAAAGTCCACACCGGCTGCGTGGCGACGGCGAACAGCGCCGCACCCTGCATGCAGATGTAGACCGCACCGATCATCAGCAGCTCGAACGGCCGCGCGTTGCGGCACAGCGCGCCCAGGCACAGGCCCCAGCTGGTGATCGAGACGATCGCGGTCAGCGTCGCCAGCGCGGCCAGCGGTTCGCTGCTCAGCAGCCGCAGCATCGCCGGCAGGCTCAACGCGAACAGCATCGAGAATCCGACCAGGAACCGCGCAGCCAGCAGTCGCGACAACACCTGCGGCGCGGTGAACACCAGTGCGTTCGTGCCGTGATCGCGTTCGCGCAGCACGCCACGCGACAGCACGTCCAGCGGCAGCAGCCACACCAGCAGCAGCGCCATGCGCATGCCTTCGTCGGGCGCGAAGGTCTGTGCGCCCAATGCGCCGAGCGCGGCGAGCCACCACCAGATCGCGCGCTGACGCAGCGCGAGTTTCAGTTCGGCCACCGCCAGGATCCCCAGCGGCCCGCGCGCGAACGGATCCAGCAGCCAGTTCAGCCAGCGCATCGAACGGCCGGCGCCGGAGCGCGCCTTCGCTTTCGACAGGCCGCGCGAGGCCGCCCAGTCCAGCAACGGCGCCGCGGCCAGCGTCAGGACCAGCGCCAGCGCCAGCCACAGCGCGCGGCCCACCACGACCTTGGGGCCGGGCGACCACGCCTTCCATTCGAAGGGTTCGACGCCGGTTTTCGCCTGCGGGCCGCCGAGATTGAAGCCGAACGTCAGCGGCTTGCCGGTCTGCGCTTCGCGCACGCGCTTGAACTCGCCCGCGGTCAGGATCATGCCGCCCGGATCGCTGGTCCAGCCCGGCGGCTCGATGTTTTTCTGGCCCTCGTACGGCGCCACCGACAGCGACAGCATCGTCGCCCACAGCACGAAATACAGGATGTTGCCGGCGGTGCGGCGCAGCCACGGCATCAGGTCGAACCAGATCGCGAACATCGCGGTCAGCGCGAGGCTGGGCAGGCTGATGAGCAGCAGCGGTTTGACCAGTTCGATCAGATCGACATGCCGGTCTTCGGCGCGCACCCACTGCGCGATCAGCGCCACGGCGATGCCGACCAGCGCGATCATGCCGAACACCGCCATGTGGCTGGCCCATTTCGCCAGTAGATAGCCGCCGCGGGTCATCGGCGTGGTCACCAGCAATTGCCAGACGCGGGTTTCGATATCGCGGGTCAGCGTGCCGCGCACCAGATAGAAACCGACCAGGTTCAACAGGGTGCTGTAGATCAGCGCGAGCGAGATGCCCGCCCAGGCGCTGGAGTAGTAGCCGCGCGAACCGTCGAGCAGCGACAGCGTGCGGTAGCCGGCGTCCGCGGACGGAAAGAACCACCAGCTGACGAAGGCCATGGCGCCGAGCACCACCCAGAACCGCGGCGTGCGCATGCGTTCGCGCATATCGGCCTGCAGGATCGCGAAGAAACGCTGCCGCGCGTCCATGTCAGTGGCTCCTGGCGGTCGGCGCGGTGGCCCCGCCCGCGGCGGTGCCCGTCAGCCAGGTGTAGGCGTCTTCCAGTTCCGGGGTCGCCGGCTGCGCATCGGCATGCGGGCGTTCGCTGGCGAGCACACGCACGCGGATGCCCTCCGGGCGGCGCAGCGAGCCGCACATCGTGAACTGTTTGCGCACTTCGGCCAGCTGTTCGGGGGCGATGGTCCAGTCCCAGACATGGCCCTCGGCCCGCGCGATCAGCTGATCCGGCGTGCCGTGGAAACGCAGCTCGCCCGCGCTCATCACCGCCAGCGCGGTCGCGCTGGCTTCCACGTCGGAGACGATGTGGGTGGACAGGATCACCAGACGTTCGCCGGCGAGATCGGTGAGCAGATGCCGGAAGCGCATGCGTTCTTCGGGGTCCAGGCCGACCGTGGGCTCGTCCACGATCAGCAGGGTCGGGTCGTTCAAGAGCGCCTGGGCGATGCCGACCCGCTGACGCATGCCGCCGGAATACTCGCCAAGGCGGCGGTCGGCGGCATCGTTCAGACCGACCAGCGACAGGCAGGTGTCGACCCGCTCCCGCGCCTTCGCCCCGGACAGCCCCTTCACCGCGGCCAGGAAGCCGAGGAATTCGCGCGCGCTGAGCGCCGGATAGACGCCGAAATCCTGCGGCAGATAGCCCAGGGTGTGGCGCAGGGCGTTCGGCGAAACCGCCAGGTCTTCACCGTTCCAGTTCACCCGGCCGCTGGTCGGCTTTGTCATCGTCGCCAGCATCCGCATCAACGTGGACTTGCCGGCGCCGTTCGGGCCCAGCAGGCCCAGAATCCCCGGGCCGAGATCCAGATCGATCCCGTTGACCGCATGATGGCCGCCGGAATAACGGTAACCGACTGATTTCAATGAAAGTTCGCACTGCGACATGACCCGCCCTCTGCGCTGTGCGTCCCGTCGGCGACGGATCCCCGGCTCCAGCTGCATAGGTACTATAGTTAACTACCACACCTAATCACATAGGTCGAAAGGCATGGTCGGGCGAGCGCTAACGATCAGCCCGCCCTCAGCGTCGTAGCCCGGTTCTCGCCAAAGGCGAGAGCCGGGGCTCTTCGTCGAGGCGCAGCGCAGATCGCCCACGTAAGCGCCCGCACATTCGGACGAAAAACCAATCCGGATGAGATAGCGAAAGCATTCCTGGTGGCTTTCCGCCAGAAGCAGACTTTCGTAGGGCGCATAAGCCGAAGGCGTCATGCGCCTTGAATCCCAACGATACCGGGTGCGTTAAAGACGGTGCATGACGCTTCGCTTATGCACCCTACTCGTATACGCCTTACGGTCTTGCGGGCACGCGCTCGAACACCATCGTATTGCCCCACTGCCGCAGCGTGACGCTCCGGGCCGGGCCGGTTTCGTGCGCAAACGTGAGTTCAGCGCCCACGATGTCGCCCGTGAAGCGGTTGGGCGTGATGGCCACGAACGGCACGGCCTGCGGCTGGCCCTTGATATGGCCGCTGATCGCCTCGCCCTCCAGCGCGATGCTCATCTCCGCGTCTTTTGACCTGTATACGCCGATCAGGCGCTCGAGCGCCTCGCGTGGAAGCGCGATGGCTACCGGCAACGCTTCCCCCGTGAGCTCGGCGACTGCGCCCTCGCCCTCGCCCTCGGCCCAGAAGCGCATGGCGGTGACTTTTCCCGCCGCGTCGCGTTCGAACCGGATACGGTTGAAGCCATCGGAATACAGGAACGTGTCGTCTGCGATCGCCGCGAGTTCCTCGCGTGCCCGGTCGGTGCGCCGGACGGTCAACTTCCCGTCGACGACGCGCACGGTGCGCGTCGCGGTCGCGTCGACGCGATACACGCCCTCGTACCGCTTGAGCACCGCGACATCCACGTCGACCGGCTTGACGGCCGGATACGGCTCGCCCAGGGCCGCTGCGACAAGGCGGCGTGCGACCGAGCCGGTTTCCTGCCCCGGGGATGGGGTCTCACTGTTGTGCAGCACGACCACGGTGACGTCTGGTCCCGGTACATAGGTCAGGAATGACGTGAAGCCGGGGATGCCGCCGCTGTGTTGCAACACCGGGGTGCCCCGCACGCTGGAAGTCTGGATGCCATACCCGTAGCCGGCGTCCTTCGCCTTGCCCGATGGAATGGTCATGCGGGCGTAGGTGGCTGGCGCGAGCACGCGCCCTTCGTGCAAGGCGCGATTCCAGCGCGCCAGGTCGTCGACGGTCGACACCAGGGCGCCTGCCGCATGCGGTTGCGTCATGCTGATCTGCGGCGCCGGCGCCGGGGCCTTGTCGCCCGTGGTGTAACCCTTGACCTGGCGTGCGATGACGGCGGGGTCGGCGCCGTATCCGGTGTCCTTCATGCCGAGCGGCTTGAACAGCGCCTGCGCGAGGTATTCATGCCATGGCTGGCCACTGGCTGCTTCGATGACGGCGCCGACGAGCACATAGCCGGAGTTGTTGTATGCCCAGGCTTCGCCGGGCGCAAACGCGGGCGTTTGATCCTTGAAATAGTCCACCAGTTGCGCGGTCGTGAGGTCGCGCTGGATGGGCCCTTCAAACAGTCCCGGTATCTCGGTGTAACTCTTGATGCCGGACGTGTGGTTGAGTAATTGCTGCACTGTGACGCCTGCGCCGCCGGGATAGTCCGGCAGGTACTTCGACAGCGGATCCTCCAGCGACACCTTGCCGGCATCGATTAGCGTCAACAGTCCCGCCGCGGCGATCTGCTTGGTCACCGAGCCGATGCGGAACCAGTCCTCCGGCTTCAGCGGCACGTTGGCCTCGACGTCGGCTTCGCCGCGCGCGCCCCGATACAACACTTCATCGCCACGCATCACGAGCACCGCCGCGCCGGGTGCGTCGGGGCGGTAGGCTTCTGCCAGCATCGTTTCCGCATAGCGCGCGAATTCGGCGCGCTCGGGCGGTGTCGCAGCGTCTGCTGCAAGCGAGGTCAGTGCCGCGGCAAGGGCAAGCGTCAGGCGGATATGGCGCATGGAACGAGATCCTTTCCAGCGATGCCGGACTGGCACCGTGGCTGCATGGTAACGGCATACGAGATGAACAAGCCGGAGCGTTTCCGCTACGAACTGATCGATGTGATCGCGAAGGATTCGAAGCGGCTGATGGACGCGATGGCGCTGGACTGCAAGGTCGAGATCGACGGGCTCAACGGCCGGGTCCAGTGGGAGCGCGCGTCGGCGGCGGAGCTGCTGCTGTACATCCCTTACCGGATGACGATTTCGGATTGCCGCAAAGACGCGCGGTAAGCGTCACGTTTTCGACAGATGTGCGACCGCCGCGGTCGCGGCCTCACGGTCGTTGTCGTCGAATGCCGAGACCGTGATGTGTTCGATGGTGCCCGCATCGATGCAGCGCACGTTGACGCTGTAGCCATCGGGATGGCTGCGTGGCACGTAAAAGGGTTTCACGCCGCAGTGGCGGCAGAACAGATGTCGCGCGGTGCCGGTGTTGAAGCGGTATTCGACCAGCGCATCCTCGCCGGCCAGCAGCCGGAAGCGCGCGGCCGGGACGATCAGATGCAGGAAGCCGGTCATCCGGCAGATCGTGCAATTGCAGTCGAGCGCTTCGATCGTCGTGGGCGCGTCGATCTCGAAACGCACGCGGCGGCAATGACAGCCGCCGCGATGGATCGTATCGGCCGCGGACAAGGCTTCAGTCCTTGCCTTTGCCCTTGCCCTTTCCTTTGTCTTTTCCACCGCTGTTGCCGGGATGACCCTTGCCGCTGTTTCCCGGGCCATGGTCGCGGTGGTCGTCGCGGTCGTGCTTCGGCCCCTTGCCGCGGCCGGGGAAATCGCGTTCCAGATCGCGGTCGATTTCGATCGGCCGGCCCCAGCGGTCGTAGGTCGGCACCATGCCGCGCTTCAGGCGGTGGAATTCCGGCGAACCGGGCTTGATGCCGAGTCGTTTGGCCATCGCGCCCCAGCCTTGGCCGTGGTCGCGTTCCCACAGATCGACCACGTAGCGGCACGGGTGGCCCGCAAGTTTGGCTAGCGCGCAGGCGAAATAGACATCGCCCGGCGCCCAGCGGCGCTGGGTCAGCAATTCCACCACCAGATCGCGCGGGGCGCCGTGGTAACGCACCAGCTCATCGACGAACGGGTCGCGATAACGGCCGCCGTAACGGTTCATGTCGCCCAGCCAGGTGTCCACCCACACGTCGCCGCTGCGCGGATTCCAGCCGAACGTGAAGTCCTGGGCCTGCGCGCTGCCGGCGGCCAGACCGAAAGCGAGGAGCGATGCGGCGATGAGCTTGCGCATGGTCGGGGATCCTGTGGGGGAAGCGGGCATGGTCGCATGATGCGGCGAGGCCGGATCGGGTGGAAGTGCGGCCCGGACGTTTCCGGATCCCGAAACGCAGCGCGCCGCGGGCAAGCCGCGGCGCGTGTGGAACATGAATGCCGGGAGGCGCTTCAGTCGCGATCGCGCCAGCGGCGGCCGTCCCAGTAGCGATCGCCATCTCGACGATCATGATCCCGGCGGTCGTGGTAGCCGTAATCGCGGCCGTAGCGGTCGCTGCGGTCGTAGCGCGGATCGTAATACTCGACCCGGCAGCGTCCGCGGCTGTCGCAACGCTGGCGGCTGTAGCGGCCGTACGGATCGCGGACGAAACCGTTGCGGCTGTAGTCATCGTCATTGCGATAGCGGTCGCGCGGGACGTAGCGGTAATACACAGGGCGGCCGCGACGGTCGCGTTCGACGATCAGGCGGTCGTCGTAACCGTAGCTGCCGTGACGGTAGTAAGGATGGCCGCTGCGGAACGCGATATCGGCGACATCCACGATCACCCGGACCATGCTGTCCGAGTGCATGCGGTCGTCGTCGGCGCGGGCCGGGGCGGGGAACAAGGCGCCGGCGCCGAGCGCGGCGGCGAGGGCAGCGGGGGCGAGCCAACGGGCGAGGGACGACATGGTGGAATCTCCGGCCGACCGCGACAGTGCGGTCGGATGCGACGATGCCGCCTGCCCGGTGAACATCGATTTAACGTTTCGGGCGTTGCGGAAAGGATTTATTCCCGGCTCAGCCGGCGACCAGCGACCGCACCGCAGCGGGCAGTTCCGAGGGCGCGCCGACGCTGCGCAGCCGCTCCAGTGCATCCAGCGCGGATGGCGGCACGGCCTCGGCTTCGTGCGCCCAGGTCACGTGATAGGGCATGTGGACGCCGCAGCCGCCGAGTGCCAGCACCGGCACGATGTCCGAGCGCAGCGAGTTGCCGATCATCGCGAACTGCGCCGGCGCCAGGCCGAATTCCTCCAGCAGCCGGGTGTAGGTGGCGGTGTCCTTCTCGCTGACGATCTCGATCCGTCGGAACAGGTCCGACAGCCCAGATTCGCGGACTTTGGCT
>CBIHKW010000074.1:0-20066 GCA_966203835.1 uncultured Thermomonas sp. | reverse complement strand
ATCCCTTTTTGTCGTACAATAAATCTTCCTCCGTTCTTCCTGATCAAGTCGAAGAAGGACGAATACTGCTTCACCAATCTCGCGCTGATCCACGTCGACGGCGATTCGGCGGTGTCGAGCAAGCGCATGATCAAGCGTTACGAATACGCCACGCAGCGCATCGGCTATGTCGCGATCGAAACCGCCGGCACGCTCGACATGGACGTGGAGCTGAAGTTCTCGATCGGCGAGTCCGTGTTCAGCATCGACGTCAAGAAGAGCTTCATCGAGCAGGTGAAGGACATCTACAAGGCGCTGATCGCGATGGGCAAGCAGCAGGCGCGCGATGGCGTCGCCCGCGACAACGCCCTGCGTACGCTCGAAGCCATGGGCGGCATGCTCAAGCTCAACAATCTCGCTGGCGAAGCCGGCGTGGTCTCGCATTTCAACGCGGTGCTCGACAATCTGAACGATGCGATGCTCAATCGTCACATCACCGCGGATTACACCAAGGTGTTCGAACGCTACATCCACAACAACGCGCCGCCGCAGCTTCCTCGTTGAGGTTCTTGCACCCGTTGTCCCGAAAGGCCCGCCTCGCGCGGGCCTTTCTGTTGGCTTCGGCTATGCGGCGGTAATCGACGTGCGCACGCAATCGCGGCCGTTGGCCTTGGCCGCGTACAGCGCCTGATCCGCCACCGACAGCGCGGCATCGGAATCGATATCCGCGCCCGGGTCGACGGTATGCACGCCGAGGCTCGCCGAGACGCGCAGACGGTGCGGGCCGCTGACGCAGGGTTCTTCGACCAGTTTCCGGCGCAGGCTTTCGGCCACATTCACCGCGCTGTGCAGGTCGTGACCCGGCAGGATGACCACGAATTCCTCGCCGCCGAAGCGCGCCAGCAGCGATGACTCGTGTACGCGCAGCGCCTGTCCGATCCGCTGCGCGGCCCAGCGCAGGCAGTCGTCGCCGACCAGATGCCCGTAGCGGTCGTTGATCGACTTGAAGTGATCCAGATCGATCATCAGCAGCGACACCGGCTGCCCCTTGTCGCGCGATTCCTTGAGCATCAGCTCGAAGTTCTCGTGGAAGTGGGCGCGGTTGTACAGCCCGGTCAGTCCGTCGCGGCGGCTCGAATCGCGCAAGCGGCGGTGGGCGTCCTCCAACTGCATCAGCGCGCTGCGGACTTCCTGGGTGCGCTGCGCCACTTTGCGTTCCAGCTGCATGGTGGCTTCCGCGGCGATCCGCTCGTTCTCGTTGCGCAGCGACGCATACCGGTAGCTCAGCGCGATCGACAGCAGCAGCATTTCCAGCGCCGAACCGATCTGCACCCCGTATTCGGTGAGCATGTTCTTGGGGACCAGACCGAACGCGAGCGCGGCGATGGTCGCGGTGCCGGCCAGGAACACCGCCCAGGCGGCGAGGAACAGCCGCGCCGGCATGTAGCCGCGACGCAGCACCACCACGGCGGCGGTCACGGTCCACAGCACACTGATGATCACCGTGCGCGTGGCCCACGGCGTGGAGATGCTGTACGGCAGCCACAGCGACGCCGCGCCCAGCGCGATGCAGATGCCGATGATCGCGAAGCTGACGATATTGCCGCGCGGGAATCGCTTCGGCAGTTCCAGGAAGGTGCGCGCGAACTGCTGCATGCCGATGATGGCGAAACAGATCGACAGCGGCACCGCCACGTTCGCCAGCCACGGATTGTCCGGCCACAGATATTCGAAGCTGTAGCCGTTCAGCGTGAACAGCACCAAGCCGAACGCGGAGATATGGAAGAGATACCAGAAGTAGCTGGGATCGCGCAGGGTCAGCCAGAGCACGAGGTTGTAGACGAACAGGGCGAGCAGGATGCCGTAGTAGATGCCCATCACGAACTGCGAGTCGCGCGACAGCGAGGTGAAGGCCGCGGGCGTGTACAGCTCCAGCGGCACCTGCATCGAACTCTGGCTTTGCGCGCGGAGCAGGATTTCGACGGGCTGGTCCGGCGGCAGTTCGATGCGGAAATTCGGATGTCGATACGAAATGCTGCGCGCCGAGAACGGCAGCAGATCGCCGCTGGACTGCTGGACGATGCGGCCATCGGGATAGCGCAGAAAAAGATCGATGCGGTCGAGCAGGGCGAAGCGCTGCACCAGCATCCAGTGACGTTCGTCGGGGTCGTGGTTCACCACCGTGGCGTGGAACCAGTAGGCGCCCTGCTGGAACCCGAACGCGGTCTTGCCCGCCGGCACCGGCTGGAAGCCGTCGATGGCGATGCGCCGCCAGGCGTCCTCGGTCGTGTCGATCGCATCCTTGTCGTGCAGATAGCTCAGATGCGGGGTGAGCGACATCGAAGCGGTGCCTTCGATGAGTTCCGCCGGCGGCTGCGGATTCGCGGCCCGGCTCATCGACGCGCAGAACAGCGGCGCAATCGCGATGACCATGGCCCAAAGCCAAACACGTCGGAACGGCATGCGTCTCCCCTGCTGGCCGGATCAGCGCTGATCTTACTGCACACAAGCGCGGATGTCGGTGTTCCGGGCCGGGCGGGCGGAGGCATAATCCTGTACCGGTCCGGACAGAAAAGAGGCGGCGATGCGGTTCCGTGAAGGCGTGTGCATGCTCGGCCTGCTGTTCTGTGCTGCGGGCGCTACGGCGGCCGATGCGCCCGCGTCGCTCGGCGGCGTGGTCTACGACGATCGCGACGGCGACGGTCGGCGCGATCGCGGCGAACCCGGGGTGGCGGGCGTTCTGGTCTCCAACGGCCGTGCGCTGGCCGAAACCGATGCGGCCGGGCGTTACCGGCTTGCGGTCGCGCCCGGGCAGACGGTCTTCGCGATCAAGCCGGCGGGCTGGCGCTTGCCGCAGAGGGACCTGGCGCGCCCGGGCGCTTGGCGGCACGTGCGGTCGCTCGCGCCGCCGTCGCTGAAATACGGTGGGATCGTGTACGACGGCCCCGTGTACGACGACCGCGTGCCGGGCCCGTTCCCGACGAGCTTCGATGTCGGCCTGCGCGCCGCGCCGCCCGGCGACGGCTGGCTGGAGGTGCGCGTGTTCGCCGATCCGCAGGTGAAGTCGCGCGTGGATGTCGGCTACTACGCCCGCGACATCATCGACAGCGTGTTGGCCGAAAGCAGGCTCGCCGAACCTGCGGATGGGCAGCGCCGCGCGCCCGAGCTGGGGCTGAGCCTGGGCGATATCGTCGACGACGATCTGTCGCTGTATCCGGCCTTGAACGCCGAAACCCGACGCATCGGCCTGCCATGGCTGCACGTCGCCGGAAACCACGATCTGGATTTCGACGTCGTGCGCGACGAAGACTCGCTGCTGACGTTCCGCAACACCTTCGGCCCGGATACGTTCGCCTGGGAAGAGGACGAAGCGGTGTTCGTGGGTCTCGACGATGTGATCTATCTCCCTGCGCATGGCCGACCCGCCGGCAGTCCGGAGTACATCGGTGGCCTGCGCGAAGATCAGTTCGCGTTTCTCGAAGCTTATCTGCCGCGCGTGTCGAAGCAGCGCCTGCTGGTGCTGGCGATGCATATTCCACTGTTCGAGTACGAAGGCCGCGACACCTTCCGCGATGCCGATCGCGCGCGGCTGTTCGCGCTGCTGCGCGACTTTCCGAACGTGTTGATTCTCAGCGGACACAGCCACGCCCAGCAACATTGGATGCACGATGCGCGCAGTGGTTGGCAGGGCGCCGCGCCGCTGCACGAATACAACGTCGGCGCGGCCTGTGGTGCGTTCTGGACCGGCGTGAAGGACGCGAACGGCATTCCCGACACGACGATGGCCGACGGCACGCCGAACGGTTACGCCAGCCTGGGGATCGGCCGCGACGGCCGTTACACGCTGGCCTGGCACGTCGCCCGCGACCCGCAGGACGCGCAGATCGGTCTGCATGCGCCGAAAGTGCTTCGCCGCGACGCGTATCCCGCGTACGGCGTGTACGCGAACGTCTACATGGGGCGTGCCGATACGCGCGTGGAATTTCGCATTGACGACGGCGAGTGGAAGCCGATGCGGCGGATCGTCGCGCCCGATCCGCGCGTGCTGCGCGAGAACATGCTCGATGCCGACGCCGACACGCTGCGCGGTTACGACCGCTCGGCGGAAGCGACGTTCTCGCCGCATCTGTGGCGCGGCGCGCTGCCGACCGATCTTGCGACGGGTGCGCATCGCATCGACGTGCGTGCGTTCGACGCGTGGCGCGGCGAAGTTCGGGCACAAGCAGAATATCGACTACAGGACGCAGAGGCATCGCCATGACTGATTTACCCGACGATCTTCCGGTATTGCCGTTCACCGACGGCGGCGCGTGGGAAGCATGGTTGATCGCGAACGCCGCGTCGAAAGGCCTGTGGCTGAAAATCGCGAAGAAGGACAGCGGCATCGTCACGGTGACCTACGATCAGGCGCTGGATGTCGCGTTATGTCATGGCTGGATCGATGGTCAGAAACGCGGTTTCGACGGCGAATACTTCCTGCAGCGTTTTACGCCGCGGCGGCCGAAAGGCCTGTGGTCGAAGATCAATATCGGCAAGGTCGAGCGATTGGTCGCCGAAGGCCGGATGCGCGCCGGCGGGCAGCGCGAAGTCGATGCCGCGAAAGCCGACGGACGCTGGGACGCGGCCTACGACGGCGCGCGCAATATGGAAACGCCGCCGGAGCTTGTTGCGGCGCTGGCGAAGAACAAGAAAGCGCGCACGTCCTTCGAGGTGCTGGACAAGACCAATCGCTACGCGGTGTGCTGGCGCGTGCAGACCGCGAAAAATCCTGAAATCAAAGCGAAACGTGTCGAGACGCTGGTCGCGATGCTAGCGCGCGGCGAGAAGATTCACTGATTCCAAAGCCAGACGAACTGACCAAGCGCAAGAACGGCAAATGTCGATACGGATGACTTCCTGAAGCGGGTGGTCTGGCGCCAGTTGGGACAATGCCAAGCGACGAGCCAGAACGACCAGAGCGTGCTAGTCACGATCGGTCCGAGGGCCAAAAACGCACAGAGGTGATCGCAAAGCGGCGGCGGATCGAGCACGACGAGATAAATCGTGAACAACGAGAATGCCGCGATCAGCATTCCGATCGCGATGCAAGCATTCGATCTGGCGAAAGCGGCGAATCGGACATGCGATGGATACATCATCGTCCTCTGAGCTGGAGTCATCTCTTCGGTTTCGAGGCTTTTGTGGGCTTCGGCTGCGAAGGATTCGCGACGTCGGCGGCCGGCGCCGGCGGGGTGGGCAGGACATAGGCCACTTTCGGTCCCGGTACCAACTGCGACTGCCAGGCCTGCAGGCGCGGTAGGATTTGTTTGCCGACCGAGATCTGCGGCCGCGACGGCCGGAAGCCTTCCGCTTTCTCGCGTTCGGCGATGCGTACTTTCGCGGCCTCGAACGCGGCGACGAAATCGGTGGTTTCGTTCAGCGCGTCCACCAGCCAGGCGCGGCCGAAGTACGTCGCATCCGAATCCGGGCCGCAGCCGAACGACGGCCGGTTCTTGTGCGCGGCGGTGAGAATCAGGGTGTCGTCGTTCTTCAACGACGGCACGAAGCCGCCGGAATAGCAGGCCGAAATCACCAGCACGCGATTGCGGATGCCGGCATCGTCCAGCGCCTTGCGCAATTGACGCGGATCGATCAGATCGAAATACGCCGGCGCCATCTGCACGAACAACTGATGCTGCGGCGTGCCGTGCATGGTCATGAACAACAGCAGCACGTCCTGGTCGTGATCCATCGTCTTGCCGACGCCGGCCAGCACTGCGCGCAGATTTTCGAGCGTCGCCAGCGGACGCGGCGTACGGATCAGGCTGTCGCTGTGATTGATCAGGGTTACGACGCGCCCGTTGGCGCCGAAGCGCTGCGACATCAGCCTGTCGAGATAGACGGTTTCGTTGCGGAACACGTCCTCGGTGCTGTCGCCGCCGACGCCGACGACGTACAGATCCGGTTGCCCGGGGCGCTGCGGCGCGAGCCCGGCGACCGCGGATTCGATCAATGCACGCTGACGTTCGCGCAACGCGGGGTCGGTCAGACCCTTCGCCGAAAGGCCGCCCGTGGTGCCGATCAGCACCAGCAGAGACAACAGCACGTGCGGGAGGCGGTTCATGACGTAGCGGAAGGCTCCACGCGGTCTGTGTGTCCGGGGTCGATCTGATCGAAACGTTCGACGCGGAGATGACCACGCGCGGCGTCGCCGAAGCGTGGCTGCGGGTAGTCTTCGAGCCGGTCGATCAGCACGGTGCGCATGCCGGCGTCGCGTGCGGCGTCGAGTTCTTCCACCACATCCGACAGGAACACGATGTCGCCGGCCGCGCGGTCGAGCCGGCGCGCGATGGTGCGGTAGCTGTCGGCGTCGCGCTTGTGCCCGACCTCGGTGTCGAACCAGCCGCCGAACAGCGCGGTGAGGTCGCCGGCATCGGTGTGGCCGAAAAACAGTTTCTGCGCCGGCACCGAGCCCGAGGAATACACCGCCAGCGGATACCCGGCGGCGTGCCAGTCGCGCAGCTTCGCGGCCGCGTCGGGATAGATGTGCGCGGTGAAATCGGCGCTGCTGTAGCCCTCGCTCCAGATCATGCCCTGCAGCGCTTTCAGCGCGGTGTGCTTGCGATCCTCGTCGATCATTCCCTGCAGGATTTCGACGATGACATCATCGCTGCAGACCGCGCCGTGCTCGACCGCAACGGCATCCAGCCAACGACGCACGTCCTCGCGCGAGCCGTGCTCGCGCACGAACGCCGGCAGCGCATCGCGCGCGTACGGGAACAGCACGTCCTTCACGAACGAGATGCTGCTGGTGGTGCCTTCGATGTCGGTGAGGATAGTGAGCATCTGTTATGCGCTGCCTTCTGTTTCGACGACCAGAATGCGCGCTTCGCCGATCGGATGCGCGACATGCTCGGTGCCGATGGATGCGAAGAAAATATCGCCGCTTTCGAGAATCGCGCTGCGTTCCTGGCCGTCTTCGCGATAGCGCATGTCCACCGAACCGTCGAGCACGACGAACACTTCCTCGCCGTCGTTGACGTGCCAACGATACGGTTGATCCGTCCAGTGCAAGCGGGTCGTGATGCCGTTCATGTTGGCGATGTCGAGCGCACCCCAAGGGCGGTCGGCGGTGAATTCGCGGCTTCGAACGATCTTCATCGCGTCGGTCTCAAGCCGTCTCGCTGCTTTGATACCGCGGAAACCTCTGTGCAATATCGGTGCCTGTGAAATGACCGACCCAGCCGTCGGGCTGCTGGAAGAAACGGATGGCGACGAAGCTCGGTTCCGGGCCCATGTCGAACCAGTGGGTGGTGGAGTCGGGCACCGAAATCAGGTCGCCGGCTTCGCACAACACTTCGTAGACCTTGCCGTCGACGTGCAGGC
Source organism: uncultured Thermomonas sp. (assembly GCA_966203835.1). Classification (GTDB taxonomy): domain Bacteria; phylum Pseudomonadota; class Gammaproteobacteria; order Xanthomonadales; family Xanthomonadaceae; genus Lysobacter_I. The sequence goes on along the minus strand of CBIHKW010000074.1, from coordinate 12,722 downwards.
TGAACAGCCCGGAGCCGGCGACGAAGAAGCGCACCTCGTCTTCCTTGTGCAGGTGCTCGTCGAGGAATTTGGCGCGCATCGTCTCGCGGTTCGGGTTGTCCGGCGCGATGCTGACGACATCGATGGTCGTGAAGCCGCGCTCGGCGCTGATCCGGTCGATATCGGGCTGATAGGCGGCGATGATCGCCTCGGCCGGGTCGCCCGGCTGGATCGCCTGCGTCGACCGCCACTGCTCGAAATCGACGCGAATCGTCGACAGCGCGTCGGCGATCGCCGCGTGGTCGTGGGTGACCGACAGCGGGGCGTCGGGACGGTCGTCGGCGAAGATGCGCAAGCGGCTCATGGGGTGTCGATCCTGGACAATGACGTGGGTCGGAAGATAGTGGGGCTGGGCGGTGCGGGGATCAACGTCTTGTTGGTGGTAATGCCGTTGTAGGAGGGGCTTCAGCCCCGAGCGCTTCTTGCGCAAAGCTCGGGGCTGAAGCCCCTCCTGCAAGGGCGCATGACGCCGATCAATTCCGGAGGCGGCGCAGGTCCAGCTCGCAGCCCAGCAGGAACTCGAACGCATCCAGATGCCGCCGTGCCTCGGCCATCGTCCGGCCCCAGGCGTACAGGCCGTGGCCGTCGATCAGATAGCCCCACATCGGGCCGGCGTCGAGCAGGGTTTCGACCTGTGCCGCCAGCGCCGGCATGTCCTGGGTGTTGGGCAGCACCGGCAGGTCCAGTTCGGTCTCGTGGGTGCGGGTGCCGTCGAAGGCCTTCAGCAGTTCGTAGCCGGCCAGATGCACCTTGCCGGCGCTGCCGTACAGCCGCGAGGCGACGGTCTGGTTGTGCGAATGGGTGTGCAGCACGCAGCCGATCTCCGGGAACCGCCGGTAGAGCTGGGTGTGCAGCAGGGTTTCGGCGGATGGGCGGTGATCGCTGCCGACGGCCTTGCCGTCGAAGTCGACCACCATGATGTCGTCGCGGTTGAGCCGGCCCTTGTCGCGGCCGGAGACGGTGATCGCGGCGTGGCGGTCGTCCAGGCGCTGGGAGAAATTGCTGCTGGTGGCCGGCGTCCAGCCGGCGACGGCCAGCTCGCGGACGTTGGCGATCAGTTCGTCGGCCAGCACCTGCAGCCGGGCGGTGTCGTAGAGGGGCGCGTTCATGGGCGCCAGTTTAGCGGAAGCCTGCACGTTGCCTGGGGCCGCGATGGCATGGACCGTCGCGGATTTGACCCGGGTCAATGCGATGGCGGGGCATGAGGAAGAGACTTCGGGCATTCCTCCCGCTATAGGTACCCAGCCAGATGAGCCACGATGCCTCCCGCCGCCGTTTCCTGACCATCGCCGTCGTTGCTACGGCCGCCGCGCCGCTGGCGTTGCGTTCCTTTGCCGCCGAAGCGGCCGCTCCGCCGCCGGCTGCTGCCAAGTCGCTGCCCAAGCTCGCGCTCAACGACGCCACAGCCAAGGCGCTGGCCTACGCCGAAGACGCCACGAAAGTGAAGCACGCCGCGTTCAAGGCCGGTAGCAACTGCGCCAACTGCAACTTCTTCAAGGTGGCCAAGGGCGCGGCGAGCGGTCCGTGCACGCTGTTTCCGAAGAACAGCGTGGTCGCCAAGGGCTGGTGCAGCGCGTGGGCGAAAAAGATGTGATCGCGTTGAAGTGTGGCGCATAAAAAACGGCGCGGAATTCCGCGCCGTTTTCGTGTCAGGACCTACCGGCGATTACGGCCCGGCGTTCGGTCCTTGCTGTACCAGCGGGTCGGCGCTCAGCTTTTCGCCGACGCCATGCAGCAGCGCTTCGTTGCCGGGCGCCAGATGGCTGCGCTTGCGGGCGTAGATGAAGTACGTGATCAGACCGATCACCGCCCAGATGCAGAAGAACTTGATGGTCGGGTTCCAGCCCAGGCTGAAGAACAGCAGCACGCAGCCGGCCATCGCCAGCGGACCGACGATCCAGATCAGCGGGGTGCGGAACGGGCGCAGGCGGGCCGGATCGGTGCGACGCAGGATCATCACGCCCGCCGCCACCATGAAGAACGCGAACAGCGTGCCGGCGTTGGAGATGTCGGCGAGGATGTCGACCGGGAACACCGCGGCGAAGAACGCCACGAAGATGCCGGTGATCCAGGTCACGACGTGCGGGGTGTGGTACTTCGGATGCACCTTGGCGAACGATGCCGGCATCAGGCCGTCGCGCGACATCGTGAACAGGATGCGGGTCTGACCGAACATCATCATCAGCACCACCGACGGCAGCGCCAGGATCGCGGCGCCGGCGACCATGTCGCCGACCTTCGGCCAGCCGATTTCGCGCAGCACGAACGCCAGCGGTTCCTTCGACTGCGACAGTGCGCCACCCGGCTGCGCGCCCATCGCGCCGACCGCCGCGTAGGCCACCAGCAGATAGAAGACGGTGCAGACCGCGAGCGAGCCGATCAGGCCGATGGGAATGTTGCGGTTCGGATTTTTGGTCTCTTCCGCCGCGGTGGAGACCGCATCGAAGCCGACGTAGGCGAAGAAGATCGATGCCGCGGCGCCCAGCACGCCCACGCCCGACAGCGGCGTACCCCAGCCGTTCGGCAACATCGGCACGAAGTTGGCGCTGTCCACCGCCGGGAAGGCGAGCGCGATGAACGCGCCCAGCGCCACGATCTTGATCATCACCAGCACCGCGGTGACTTTGGCGGATTTCGAGGTGCCCATCACCAGCAACCAGGTGACCAGCAGCGCCAGCATGAACGCGATCAGGTTGAAACCACCTTTGTGGGTCACGCCGTCGACCATATGCACCGACGTCGCGCCATCGACGTGCTGGGTGTAGAACGGCCCGGCGGTCAGGACGTCGGGCAATCCGACACCGTGATGGGCAAGGAAGCCGTTGGCGTAACCGGACCATCCGACCGAGACCGCGCCCGCAGCCACCGCATATTCGAGGATCAGCGCCCAGCCGACCATCCAGGCGACCACTTCGCCCAGCACTGCATAGGCATAGGTGTAGGCGGAACCGGAAACCGGCACCATCGCCGCGATCTCGGAATAGATCAGCGCGGTCAGGGCACAGACGATGCCGGCGATGATGAACGCGTACATCATGCCCGGGCCGGCCTTGTTGGCCGCGACCGAAGTCAGTACGAAGATGCCGGTGCCGATGACGGCGCCGATACCGAGCATGGTCAGGTCGAAAGCGCCGAGCTGGCGCTTGAGCGACCGCTTTTCGGCGGTCGCAAGAATCAGATCGAGCGGCTTCTTGCGCTGGAACAGCATGTAACACTCCCCGGTCAAGTACAGATATCGAATGCCGGCAGACCGCCGGTTGCTTAACCCGGCGACCATACCCGGCCAGCCGCGATGGCACAAGTTCGCTGCGGGCGGATGTCGTTGCGGTTTCTGTCTTCGGCGTGTTCTGCGGGCGATAATCCGCCTTCGTCAGCAGATGGTGCGCCGCAACATGAGTGATTCCGCCTTCCACACGTCGTCATTGGCGTCCGCGTTCGTCGCATACGATCAGGTATGGCCGCAGGAGCGCGGTGTCGGCGGCGAATTCCTTGCATTGCTCGACGACGCATTGCCCGACGACGGCCGCGATCCGTTCGTGCGCGAACGCCTCGCCGGTCACTACACCGCGTCGGCCTGGCTGGTCGATGCCGTCGGCGAACGTTTGCTGATGACCCATCACCGCAAACTCGACCGCTGGCTGCAGCTCGGCGGGCATGCCGACGGCGATCGCGATCTGGCGGCGGTCGCGTTGCGCGAAGCGGAAGAAGAATCGGGTCTGGTCGATCTGGTGGTGTCGCCGGAGATGTTCGATCTCGACCGGCACTGGATCCCCGAACGCGGCGACGTGCCCGGTCACTGGCATTACGACGTGCGTTACGTGGTGCGCGCGACCGGCAGCGAAGACTTCGCGGTCAGCGACGAATCGCATGCGCTGGCGTGGCGCGACATCGCGGCGCTGCTCGACGATCCGGCGACCGATCCGTCAATCGCGCGGATGGCGCGAAAATGGGCGGACAGACGCGCCTGAACCAGCAGTGAGATAAGCCCATGCTAACCTCCGGGCGCGATCACTCGGATCGCCATTGCCCAAGGATAAGGACATGAAAAAGCATCTGCTTGCGTTGCTGGCCCTGGGTGGCCTGACGATGTTCCCGCTGCATGCGTTCACCCCGACGGTCTCGCTGGACTGCAGCGGCCAGAATTACTGCACGGCCAACATCAGCGGAAGTCCGTACGACATGATCACCTGGCAAATCGATCCCGGCAGCACCGATGCGATCTATCCGATCGATTGCACGAATCTCGACTACTGCATCTTCCGCTGCGCCACCCAGCCCGGCATGGTGACCGCGAGCGTGTATCTGTGGAACAACTACCAACTGGTCGGTTACGACTCCGAGCAGGCGCTCTGCTCCGAGGAGTAAGCGCGCAGGTTTCGAGCATCTCCCCGGCTTCGGGCCGGGGAGATGTTCAGGGTTCGATGTCGTCCTCGAGCGCCGCGAGTGCCGCGACGACATCAGGATCGTCCCGATACTTCGCCCGCAGCGCATGCAGGCGCGCATCGGTTCCGGCGCATGCGGTTTTCATCGCCGTCGTCAATTCCTTGCGACGCTCGCGTGCTTCCTTCGAATCGCCTTCCGGCCAAGGCTCGCCGCGAAAATGATCGCAGCTTTCGCGCTGGTCGATGAATGCGCGCACTTCGTGCGGATAGTCGCACCAGTTCGGTCGATCGGGCGGCGCGTCCGGCACTTCGCAGCGCGAACGCTCGCTCAGGCCGAGACGCCCTTCCGGCCGCGGATCCTCGAACGCGGCGAACGGCCGGGCGGCGCAACCGCCCAGCGCGCACGCGATCAGCAGTGCGATGGCCGCGATCTTCATCCGCATCAGTCCGCGCGGCCGCCGAATTCGCCGGTGGTGGTGTTCACCCACACTTTTTCGCCGTTGGTGATGTATTCCGGCACCTGGATTTCGATGCCGGTGTTGAGCTTGGCCGGCTTCGGACGCTTGGTCGCGGTGCCTCCTTTGAGTTCCGGCGGTGTTTCGATCACTTCCAGCACCACGCTCTGCGGCAACTGCAGCGCGACCGGCGCGTCGTCGATGATCTGTACGAAACAACCGGTGAGACCGTCGGTGATGTAACCCGCGGCATCGCCGACGACATCGGCGTCGAGCATATACGGGGTGTAGTCCTCGTCGTCGAGGAACACGAATGCATCGCCGTCCTTGTACGAATAGGTGGCCTGACGCCGCGCCAGTTCCACTTCCTTCAATTCGTCGTCGCCGCCCACGCTGAGGTCGTATTTGTTGCCGCCGGGCACGCTGTACATGGTGAAACGGAACTTGACGTTGCCGCCGCGGCCCTGCGGCGAGCTGCGCTCGATGTCGCGCACCTGATACACGGTGCCGTTGTGTTCGACCACGTTGCCTTTCTTGATGTCGTAAGCCTTCATTGCATGGATTCCGGTAGGGCGGGCTCAAGCCCGCCATTGCGATCAGTTTGTGTTTGGGTTCGATGATCGGAACGGCTTCGATCATCGCCTGCAGCGATCGGATACATCGTAACGGCGGGCCAGGGCCCGCCCTACGCAATTACTTAGGGGCCAGGCGCGTCGCGCCGTCGAGGCGGATGGTTTCGCCATTGAGATAGGTGTTGCCGAGGATGTAGGCGACCAGATCCGCGTACTCCTCCGGCTTGCCCAGGCGCGACGGAAACGGGATCGAGGCCGACAGCGACTGCTGCACCGATTCCGGCATGCCGTCGACCATCGGCGTCCAGAAGATGCCCGGGGCGACGGTCATCACGCGGATGCCAAAGCGGGCGAGTTCGCGCGCCATCGGCAGGGTCATGCCGACCACGCCGCCCTTGCTGGCCGAGTACGCGGCCTGGCCGATCTGGCCTTCGTAGGCCGCGACCGAAGCGGTGTTGACGATCACGCCGCGTTCGCCGTCGGTGCCGGGTTCGTTGTGCTGCATCAGCTGCGCGGCGGCCTTGGCGACGTTGAAGCTGCCGACCAGATTCACCATCACCGTGGTCTGGAACTGCGAGAGCGGCATCGCGCCGTCCTTGCCCAGCACGCGGCCCACACCGAGGATGCCGGCGCAGTTGATCGCGACGTTGAGGCCGCCGAGGAAGGCTTTCGCCGCATCGACATTGGCGGCGACGCCGGCCTCGTCGCTGACGTCGGTGCGGAAATAGCGGGCGTTGCTGTCGCCCAGTTCGGCGACGGCGCTGGCGCCCTTGTCGTCGTTGAGGTCGAACAGCGCGACTTTGCCGCCGTGGGCGACGAGGTGACGGGCAACGGCGAAGCCGAGGCCGGACACGCCGCCGGTGACGATGGCGCGGGCGTTGGAAAGTTGCATGCGGGACGGTCCATGAGCGCGGAAACCGCGATTTTAGCGCACGGCTCCGGCGCACCGTGCCCGGCCGGCCGAGACTTGGCGGAGGCCTTGCGAATCAATGGCCTGCTGGCGATTCTTCGCACAGACGCGCCGGTCCGGGCGGGCAGGCACTGCAATCCGGGGCGGCAATGGCCCGCGACATTGCCACAAAACCCGTGCTATACAGTCGGCCGTGAAGTTCCAGTCATCGGTTCCGATGGCACGGAACGAACCGCGTCAACGCTGCACCCACAACCCAATTCACCCCAGTCGTATCCAACGAGGAAGCTGTCATGGCTGATACGAGACTGCAGGCAGTGGCCACTGCCGATGATCGCCGGCGGCGTGTGTCCGCAGGCATCCGGGAATCCGTCGCGGCGCTCGCCGCCGCCGGTCCCATAGGCCACTCCAGTTCCGGCGCTCACGCCGTGGCTGCGCCGTACGAGCCCCTTGCGGCTGGTCGACCGACGCAGAGATCCGCTTTCGCCCACACCTTCCAGCCCCAGCGCCCGACGTTCGTCCGGGCGGGTACCGCTGTGCGTTCCGGCCACCCCCATGGCCGGCCGTCGCGGACCGGGCTCCTCCGTGCTCGCCGTGCCCGTGTGCTTGGGGCCTCGCGGCAAAGCGTTCCACGGGAAGGAGTCACGCATTCCCTGTGGAAGGTGGCGATGGGCCCGGACCGCGATCACTCCGCCGTCGCAGCCGACTGAGACGGGCCGTTCGGTCCGGTCGTGCGGGGTTCCTCCGGGAGCAGCGCGATCAGGCAGACCTCCACGGCCCGCTCCGAAGCTTCGACGGTGCGGGTGATCGAACGTCGCGAAACGCCCTCAAGGCCTTGCCCCGTTCGCCTTCCCGCATGATCGCGTTCCGTATTTTCCAACAAGGAGTTCCGAGCTGATGTTCCGTAATACAGCCCTTACCGCCCTACTGTTTGCGATGACCGCGTTCGCCGTGGGTTGCAAGCCTTCCGTCCCTGCGTCCGATGTCCACGTGACCGCCGATGCGAGCGCCGGAACGGCCTCCCCTGCACCGGAAGCGATGCCGTCGGACGCCGTGCCTGCCGTCGCGGAAACGCCCGCTGCGAAGCCCGCCGTCGCGTTGCCGCCGGAAGCCTGCACGCTCCAGGGCGGCCGCGAGTTCTTCCAGCAGTTCGTCGAATCCGCGGATGTGCGACGCGCCTACAGCAAGCTCGATCTCAAGGCCGGAATCGCAGCCGGCGATGCCGCGGCGCATCCGCAGTTCGACGGCTTCCGTATCGGTCTGGTCGACAACCGCTGGGTGCTGGTGGAGCCGGCGGCCGATGTCGGCGATTACCCGCGCGTCCAGCTGAAACAGGCGCTGCAAGGCAATACGTACACCGTCGATTACACCAAGGCGCGTTTTTCCAACGACGACGAGACCGTCGAGAACTATGGGGAAACGGCCAGATACACCTTCGAGTTCATCGACGGATGCTGGATGTTGGTCGGCCAGACGCCGGCCCCCTGAAACCTTCGTTTGACGCAGCCAATTCATCAAGTAGCGATATCGGAACACAGGAGAAACAGTCATGCCCGGATACAAAATCGTTGAAAGCGTTGGCGCCGGCGTCCAGTCGGTCAACACGTGGTCCGATATCGAACATCACCATCCCAGCGACAAACTGAAGGAAGACGGGCGCGTCTACGCCAAGATCGACGGCAAGGCTGAAGAAGTCGCTGGCAATTACAACGGCACGGCCGTGTACAGCCCCGGCGGCCAGTTGATGGTGTCCAAGGACATCGTGCTGAAGAACGCGGACAACAACAGTTCCAACGTGGCCGTGCCTTCGCCGGCCAACGGTTACATCGGCCAGGTCAACCAGAGCAACGGAACGGTGACGATCCTCGACCGTCCCGGCGGCGAGGTCATGTTCCAGCTGCGGCATATGAAGATCGATGAAAGCATCAAGCCGGGCGTCAAGGTCGAATATGGCCAGCCGCTGGGCATGCAATCGGGTTACGGCAACGGCGATCCCGGCCACTACGGCACCCATCTCCACATCGATGCCAACGCGAAGTATCTGGATCAAGCGGATCGTTATGTCCGCGATATGGCGAGTGGCGCGATCACCACCGACAAGCGTCCCGCCAACACCACCAACCTGGTCAACGAAACCCCGACGATCGAACACCTGTCCGGCAAGTTCCCGGCCCCGCCGAAGCAGGCATTGGCCGACGGCAAGATCGAATTCGGCGAAAAGGGCCCGGATGTGGCGCTCCTGCAGGAGAAGCTGCGGGCCGCGGACGCCCGCGATGCGAAGGGCCGCGTCATCGGTCAGGACGGCGATTTCGGCAACGGCACGAAGCAGGCGCTCGAGAACTATCAGAAGAGTCACAATTTGCCGGCGACCGGCGTCGCCGACGCGCAGACGCTGACCGCACTCGGTGTGATCGGCGCACAGCAGCAGACGCCGACTCAACCGGCTCCAACGCAGCCGACGCCGACCCAGCCCGCCCCGACACAACCGGCACCAACGCAGGAAGCGCCTGCGCCGACGCAGCAAACACCCGCGCAGCCGGCGCAAAACTTGCCCGCGGATGTGCAGAGCGCGAAAACCAACATCGATGCCTGGCATCTCGGTCAGACCTCGGCGCAGTTCGAGACCAGCAACCGCGGTCCGGGCTTCATTTCCACCGGCAAGGGCGATCTCGGCGGCAAATCCTACGGTCTGTATCAGCTGTCTTCGACCCAGGGCAGTCTGGCCGAATACGTGGGCCAGTCGACCAAGTACGGCGCCGAATTCAAGGGGCTGACGCCCGCGTCGGAGGCCTTCGACGCCAAGTGGAAGGAAGTCGCCGCGCGCGATCCGCAGGGCTTTTCCACCGACCAGCACACCTTCATCAAGAAGGAATTCTTCGACGTCCAGAACGAAGCCCTGAAGGGACGCGGCGTCGATCTGAGCGACCGCGGCCGCGCGGTGCAGGACATGTTGTGGAGCACCTCGGTGCAGTATCGCGACTTGACACCGGGCGTCGTCGCCAACGGCCTCGAAGAGAAATTCGGCAAGGGCTACACCCTGTCGAAGCTGACCGACGAGCAGGTCGTCGGTGCGGTGCAGGATTACAAGCTGGCCCACAACGACACCCTGTTCAAGAGCTCGCCGAAGCTGTGGCCGGGCCTGCGCGACCGCGCGGTCAACGAAAAGGCCGAGCTGACCGAACTGGCCCGCGACGAGCAGACACTGAAGAAAGCCGGCGTGACCGTGCCGATGGACCTCGAAAAGGGTCCGGCGCCGAACGCCACCGGCGGACGCCAGGCCGATCCGATGGCCGACGGCGTGCTGAAGCACGGCGAACGCGGCGATGCGGTGGTGAAGCTGCAGGAGGCGTTGAACAACGCAGGGATTCGCGATGCGGAAGGCAAGCCTTTGCCGACGACGGGTTATTACGGCGATCTGACCCAGGCCGCCGTGGTCAAGTACCAGCAGCAGAAGGGCTTGGAAGACGACGGCAAGGCCGGCAACGACACTCTGACCGCGCTGGGTCTGAAGCAACCGCAGCAGCCGGCCACGCGCAGCGTGGATCCCGTCCAGCAGCCCACGCAACAGCAGCCGACGCAGCCGCAGCCCACGCAACAGGAATCGACGCAGCCGCCGACCAAATCGGCGGATCAGACCGCGCCCGTGCAAGCGCAGCCGCAGCCGACGCAGCAGGACAAGCCGCTGATGTCGAACCCGAACCACCCGGACCATCGCCTTTACCAGCAGGCGCTGTCGAACCTGGAACAGTTGGGCCCGAACGGCGGCTTCAAATCGCGCGAGGAACTGGACAAGGCTGCCGCGGCGGTGGCGGCGGATGCGAAGGCATCGGGCCTGAGCCAGATCGACCACGTGACCCGGAGCAGGAACGGCGAGGGTCTGATCGCGATCCAGGGCAACGACCCGTGGTCGGATTCGGCGAAGCGCGCGTATATCGATCACGGTCAAGCGGCGACGCAGACGGTGGAGCAGAGTACGAAGATGCTCGATGCCACCCGTCAGGCGCAGCAGGAAGCGCCCAAGCAGAACGACCCCGCTCAGCAGGCGGATCGCCCCGTGTCGCGCGGGTCTGCGGTCGTCTGATCTCGCCTGATATGCCGCAAGCGTTTATGGTGCCAAGGAGGGCACCTCCTGCCGACGCCAAGCGCAGGGCGGGAGGCATGGTTTCGACAACAGGTGAATGAGGAATGCGAATGATCGATCACAGGTATGTGCTGGCGCTGGTGGCGTTGAGCGCGCTCGCAGGTTGCAGCAAGGCATCCGATGCGGGCGACGCGAAGGTCTCCGTGACGGTCGCCACCGAAGCCCCGCCGGCGACGGAAGTGCGGGACACGCCGCCTGTCGTTGTGGCCGAAACCGGTGCGGCGCCGGAGGCGACGTTGCGTGCGTCGTTCAAAGCCTGCGTCGATGCCGCGGGCGGCGTCGATGCCGCGATGCAGGAATGCATCGGCGAAGAATATGGTTACCAGGACACCCGGTTGAACGCCGCTTATGGCGCCTTGCGCAAATCGCTTCCGGCGGACCGCATGGCCTCGCTGCGCACCGAGCAGCGCGCCTGGATCGCCGAACGCGATGGCGACTGCGCGTGGGATGCCAAGACCGAAGGTTCGGCGCAGCGCCTGCAGGCCAATTACTGCCAGATGGAAACGACCGCGAAGCGTGCGGACGCGCTCGAAGCCATGCTGCGCGGCGGCGATTCGCCCGCGGCTGCGGCCGACGTGCAGATCGAGGCGAACGCTGCGCCGGACGACGCGGGGCGGATGACGCTGAGCGCCGGCGATCTGCGCTTCGAGTTGACCGTGCCGTCGTGTCGTCCGGTTTCCGATGCCCTGTCGGTCTGCGACAAGAGCGTCGAACTGATCGCGACCCGCGCCGATGGCGCCAGCCAGACGCTGCGGCCTGCCGCGCTTTACCTCAACGCGCGGGGCACGCTGTACCGCGGCCCTTCCGCGCGGCGCGACAGGCGCGAGAGCCAGAGCATCATCGTCTCCGACGTCGACGGCGATGGCCGCGACGACCTCGCGCTGTGGACCGGCCTGCGCGGCGGGTACGGTGGTGCGTCCTACGACATCCATCTGTTCGATGCGACGCGCAAGGCGTTCGTGCGCAGCGCCGCGTTTTCCGAACTCACCGTGGGCAAGGACGGCTTTTTCGCGGTGGCCGACGGCAGGATCCGCACGACCTCCAAGAGCGGATGCTGTCTGCATACCGAGGAATTCTTCGTGGTCGAGAAGAACGCGCCGAAGCTGGTGGAACGCATCGTCGAGGACCGCACCGCCGAACGCGCGAAGCCCACGCGCACGGTCACGAAGCTCGTCGACGGCCGGATGCGCGCAGTGAAGGAATGATCGGCGGTGCCGCGACAGGGGGAGGCGTTCATGGCGCGTCCAAGACATCAATCCAGAACCCGACACATCAGCATCTTATGGAGACCGCAGCATGAGCGCCTATGGACTCACCCGTGAACAGAACGTCGACATGCTGGTCAGGACGGCGCTGGAATACGGCATCACCGACCGTCGACAGATCGCCTACATCCTCGCGACCGCGCAGCACGAGACCGGCGATTTCCGGACGGCGCGCGAAGACGACGGCCGCAATCAGGCGATCCGCAACGGCTACCGCGGCGGCGAGGAGTATTACGGTCGCGGTTACGTGCAGACCACTCACGTGGATCGCTATGCGGCGATGGACAGTACGCTTGGACTGAACGGCCGTCTGAACGCGAATCCCGACCTGGCGGCGACCGATCCGAGACTGTCCGCGCAGATGACCGTCGTCGGCATGGCGCGCGGCATCTACACCGGTGTCGGCATCGACCAGTACATCAACGGCAACCGCACCGACTACACCGCGGCGCGCGCCGTGGTGAACGGCAACGATCGCGCCGATCTGATCGCCGGCTATGCGCAAAACTGGGAACAGAATGTCCAGGGCGTGATCGATCGCGTCAGCCGCGATGGCATCACGCCGCAGGTGATGCCCGGCAGTCCGATGAACGATGGCGTGATCCGCCGCGGCGAGATCGGTCCCGAAGTGCGCCGCTTGCAGGAAGCGCTGGTGCGTGACGGCGCGACCATCACGCCCGACGGCAATTTCGGCGGCGGTACCAAGACCGCGCTGGAGGATTACCAGCGCCGACACAATCTGCCGGTCACCGGCGCCGCCAACGCTGCGCTGCTGCAGACCCTGGGCGTCGCGCCGCAGCAGGGACAGGCCGTCCCCGCGCAGCAACCGGCTTCGCAGCAGCCGACGCCTACCCAACAGACTCCACCGGAGCAGACAACGCCTCAGCCAGTGCGCGCACAGCGCCCCCCCCCAGAGCCGGCAGGCGTACAGCAGCCGAATGCGCGGCTCGGCGGCCGC
>CBIHKW010000073.1:0-20506 GCA_966203835.1 uncultured Thermomonas sp. | reverse complement strand
TCGCGCCCGCAGCCAGACCGGCCGCGATCGTGCAGGTCACCGTCTGGCCTGCGGCGGTGCAGCCCGCCGGCAAGGTGCCGATGGTCAGACCGGTCGGAATCGTGTCGGTGATCGTCGACGCCGCCGTGGTGGCGGCCGTGCCGGTGTTCGACACCTGCAACGTGTAGCTCGCCGGCGTGCCGACCACGAACGACGCCGCGCTCGCGGTCTTCGTCATCGTCAGCTGCGGCGCCAACACCGGCGTGCTCACGGTGCTGGTGCAGCGCGCGGTCGCCGGGCAGGTCGGATCGCCGCCGCCGGAGACGGTCGCGGTGTTCACCGACGGGTTCGCCGCCGAAAGGGTCGGCGTCACCGGAATGATGAAGCTGGTGTTCGCGCCCGCAGCCAGACCGGCCGCGATCGTGCAGGTCACCGTCTGGCCTGCGGCGGTGCAGCCCGCCGGCAAGGTGCCGATGGTCAGACCGGTCGGAATCGTGTCGGTGATCGTGCTTACCGCCGTCGTCGCCGATGTGCCGGTGTTCGACACCTGCAGCGTGTAGCTCGCCGGAACGCCCACGGTGAACGACGCCGCACTCGCGGTCTTCGTCATCGTCAGCTGCGGACGGGTCACCGGCGTGGTCACGGTGCCGGTGTTATCGCCGGCGCAGGTGACGGGCGCACCCGAACAATCCGGATCGGCGGTGCCGGTGGGCGGAACGACGGTGGCGGTGTTGATGATGCTGGCGGCCGCGGCGGCATCGACGGTGCAGGCGATGGTCAGGGTGGCATTGCCGCCCGACGCAATGGCGACGCCCGTCCAGGTGCCGGTGCCGGTGGCGCCCGACGCGATGGTGCCCACGGTGAACGTGCCGGCCGACGGCGTGAAGCTGCAGCCGGTCAGGCCGGCGGGCAGCGATTCCACGATCGAGAGGGTGCTGGCGGCGAGAATGGCGCTGGGGCCGCCATTGCTCACGGTCAAGGTGTACGTCAGGAGTTGACCCACGGCGACCGGGCTCGGGCCGGCGGTCTTGGTCAGGCTGAGGTTGGACGCGCGAGTGATCGGGTCACTGTCGGTCGCCGAGTTGTTGGCGCTGTTGGGGTCGGTGACCGTGGCCGGAGGCGTGACCGTGGCGCTGTTGACCGCATTCTGCGACCAGGCGGCAGGGCTCGCGATGAGCGCCGCTGCAAAAAAAATGGCTGCGGCGATCGAACGGCGCACACCTTCGGCAATACAAGTCGAATTGGCCAACACTGAAACTCCCCTTGGACCCGGCCGCCCCGATGCGACCGCTGCCCGTATCCCAATGACGCAGCTCCGAGTTCCTCGGCACTGCGGATGATTTCTATAGGTTTCGCTACGCGAACTACGTCCCTGTACGGCATCCGGATGCAGCTGTTGCGCCTTCAGCCAAACTCCCCAGCCGATGACGGACGCAGCGTGCTACCCGAGGCACACCCAAGCAAAGGTCGTGCCAACGTCTTGATTTTCCAGAAGATCCGGGGCATTGCCTTGATTCGACTGGGGAATCCAAGCCCCCGCAAAGTCCCCGATCCGACCTGCAAGCGTCTGCACATTGGGTCACATTCTGGACATTTGTGCCACCAGCGTCTCGTTTCCATCGCGACTTCCGTACCTCTGCGTTCGGACTTTTGTGGCTTTCCGAGCTGGCCGGAGTCGTCGCTCGCGCGTCGCCCAATCTCCGGTCCCTGCTAGAATTTTCGCTCTAGTAAAGCTTCGCCTCACCGCTCGCCTCACCGCCAAGCAGCGGGTGCTGCCTCGCACCGGCACCGCCAGGACGCCATACCTCATGACCAACCCCACCGACCTCCGTTCGCCGGCCGCCGTCGTTTCGCCCAGCGTCGACCGCGACTACACCCTCGACGATAAATTCACACGGACCGAAGGCCGGATCTACCTGTCAGGTGTGCAGGGTCTGGTCCGTCTGCCGCTGATGCAGCGGCTGCGCGATCAAGCCGCCGGACTGAACACCGCCGGCTTCATCAGTGGTTATCGCGGCAGCCCGCTGGGCGGCTTCGATCTGGAGCTGTGGCGGGCGAAAAAACATCTGGCGGCCACCGGCGTGAAGTTCACGCCCGGCCTGAACGAAGATCTCGGCGCCACCATGGTCTGGGGCACGCAGCAGACCAATCTGTTTCCGGGCGCCAAGGTCGATGGCGTGTTCGGCATGTGGTACGGCAAGGGTCCGGGCGTGGACCGCTGCGGCGACGTGTTCAAGCACGCGAACGCCGCGGGCACCTCGCGCTTCGGCGGCGTGCTGGCGCTGGCGGCCGACGATCACGCTTGCCGCAGCTCCACCCTGCCCCACGGCAGCGAAGGCGAATTCCAGTCCGCGCTGATGCCGGTACTCAACCCGGCCGGCGTGCAGGACATTCTCGACATGGGCCTGATCGGTTTCGCGATGTCGCGCTACACCGGCCGCTGGGTCGGCTTCAAGACCATCGCTGAAACCGTGGAATCGTCCGCATCCGTCGACGTGAATCCGCTGGCGCTGGAGATCGTCACTCCGGACGACTTCGAGATCCCGCCGGGCGGCTTGAACATCCGCTGGCCGGATCCGCCGCTGGATCAGGAAATGCGCCTGCACCGTTATGCAGTGAAGGCCGCGCAGGCGTTCGCGCGCGCCAACCGCCTCGATCGCGTGGTGATCGATTCGCCGAACGCGCGGCTGGGCATCGTCACCACCGGCAAGAGCTATCTCGACGTACTGCAGGCGCTGGAATATCTGGGCCTCGACACCCGCGCCTGCGCCGACCTCGGCATCCGCGTCTACAAGGTCGGCATGACCTGGCCGCTGGAACCGATGGGCATCCGCGCGTTCTCGCGCGGGCTGCAGGACATTCTGGTGGTGGAAGAGAAACTCAGCTTCATCGAAAGCCAGATGAAGGAACTGTTCTACAACTTCGAATCGATGGCCGGCGGCGTCAGCCGGCCGAGCATCGTCGGCAAGTACGACGAAAGCGGAGACTGGATCCTGCCGTCGACCGGTGAACTCACGCCGGCGCGGATCGCGATGGTGATCGCCCGCCGCATCCAGAAATTCCACGACAGCGAACAGATCCGCGGCGTGTTGTCGTGGATCGAGCAGAAGGAAGGCGAACTCGCGCTGCCGCGCGCCAATTTCCCGCGCGTCCCGCACTACTGCAGCGGCTGCCCGCACAACACTTCGACGAAGGTGCCGGAAGGCTCGCGCGCGCTCGGCGGCATCGGCTGTCACTACATGGTGACGTGGATGGACCGCAACACCGATACCTTCACCCACATGGGCGGCGAAGGCGTGACCTGGTGCGGGCAGGCGGCATTCACCGACAACGAACACGTGTTCCAGAATCTCGGCGACGGCACCTATTTCCACAGCGGTTCGCTGGCCATCCGCCAGGCGATCTCGGCCGGCGTCAACATCACCTACAAGATCCTCTACAACGACGCGGTGGCGATGACCGGCGGCCAGCCAGTCGACGGCACATTGTCCGTGCCGCAGATCGCGCAGCAGATGCGCGCCGAAGGCGTGCAGACCATCGCGCTGGTGTCGGACGACATCGGGAAGTGGTCGGACACGTCCATCTTCCCCGCGGGCGTGAGTTTCCATGATCGCCGCGAACTCGATGCGGTGCAGAAGACCCTGCGCGAAGTGAAGGGCACCAGCATCCTGATCTACGACCAGACCTGCGCCACCGAGAAGCGCCGCCGCCGCAAGCGCGGCAAGATGGTCGATCCGCAGAAGCGGGTGATGGTCAACTCGCTGGTCTGCGAAGGCTGCGGCGACTGCGGCGTGAAGAGCTTCTGCGTGTCGGTGCTGCCGAAGGAAACCGAATTCGGCCGCAAGCGCGACATCGATCAGAGCAACTGCAACAAGGACTACAGCTGCGTCGAAGGTTTCTGCCCCAGCTTCGTCACCGTACACGGCGGCAAGTTGAAGAAAGGCAAGGCGCCGGACAACAGCGGCGTCAATACCGCTGATCGCCTCGCCGATCTGCCGATGCCGACGTTCGCGAGCGCGCTCGACAAGCCCTGGAACATCCTCATCACCGGCGTCGGCGGCACCGGCGTGGTCACCATCGGCGCGCTGCTCGGCATGGCCGGTCATCTCGAAGGCAAGGGCGCGACCGTGCTGGACCAGACCGGTCTCGCGCAGAAGGGCGGCGCGGTTACCACCCACATCCGCATCGCGAAGTCGCCCGACGACATCCACGCGGTGCGCATCGCCGCCGGCGAAGCCGATCTGGTGCTCGGCTGCGACATGGTGGTGGTCAACGATTACTGGGCGCTGTCGAAGATCCGCGAAGGCCGCTCCAACGTCGTGCTCAACACATATGAAGCGATGCCCGGCACCTTCACTACGCGCCCGGACATGCAGTTCCCGGCGGCGGATATCGTGTCCGCGGTGCGCACCGCACTGGGCGGCAGCGACCCGCTGCTGGTGGATGCGACCCAACTCGCCAACGCGCTGATGGGCGACGCCATCGCCGCCAATCTGTTCATGCTCGGCTACGCCTGGCAGCAAGGTCTGGTGCCGATCTCGTTCGACGCGATCATGCGTGCGGTCGAACTCAACGGCGCCGCGATCGAGATGAACAAGACCGCGTTCGCCTGGGGTCGCTTGGCAGTGATCGATCTGCCCGCGGTGGTCGCGGCCGCCGGTGTCGTGCGCAATGCGCCGACCGCCGCCGAAAGCACGCCGAACGCGCTGCGCCTGCTGGCGCCGACCGCTTCGGAAGGCCACGAATCCGGCATCGCCGCGCAAAGCGCCGATCTACGCAGCGCCGACGAACTGCGCCACGTACCGGCCGACGCCAGCGACCGCGACTGGTTCATGCCTCTGGACGACGCACGCCTGTCGCGTTCGCTCGATGAAGTCATCGCGCGCCGCATCGCGTTCCTCAGCGACTACCAGAACATCGACTACGCCAAACGCTACAGCGACTTCATCGCCAGGGTCCGCGCCGCGGAACAGGCGAAGGCGCCCGGCAGCAGCGATCTGTCGGAAGCGGTCGCGCGGTATGCGTTCAAGCTGATGGCATACAAGGACGAATACGAAGTCGCGCGCCTTTACACCAGCGGCGATTTCCAGAAGCGCGTCGCGCAGCAGTTCGAAGGCGACTACAAGATCCGCTTCCACCTCGCCCCGCCGCTGCTGGCGAAGAAGGACGCCGAAGGCCGGTTGATGAAGCAGGAATACGGCCCCTGGGTGTTCACCGCGTTCAAGGTGATGGCCAAACTGCGCTTCCTGCGCGGCACCGCGCTCGACATCTTCGGCCGTACCGAGGAACGCCGGATGGAACGCAAATTGATCGAGGATTATTTCGCGACCGTCGATGGCCTGCTCGGCAAACTGGATGCTGGCAACGTCGCGCTGGCCGCCGAGATCGCTTCGATTCCGGAACAGATCCGCGGCTACGGCCACGTCAAGGAAGCGCATCTGCACAAGGCCAAGGCGCGCGAGGCGGAGTTGCTGAAGACATTCGCTGCACCACCGCAGACCCGGGCGCACGCCGCGTAATCGCGTCGCACCGCCACAGACGAAGAAGCCCCGCTCAGCGGGGCTTCTTTTTTGCGATGTAGTGGAAATTCCGCTTCGATTCGACCTGCGAATTCAGTCCGCGCGCACCCATCGCGCATAGGCCCGCTCGCGCTCGGCGTCGCTGTAGAAATGGCGCATATACGCGGTGTCGTACAGCGACGACAGCAGATTGCCGGGCACGCGGAATTCGCGCATCACTTTCCGATACAGATCGGCATACCCCTTGTCGTCGCCGACATTGCGCTGCGGCAACCGCAGCGCATCCAGATCGAGAAACGTCGCGAGCGGCGCTTCCAGCCGCGGCAGGTCTTCCTGCCGATACAGCAGCAGATCGATGCCCTCGTGTTGGATCCGGCTCCAACCGGAGTCATGATCGAAGGGATGCGCGTACACGTCGAGATCGCAGAAATAGCGATGATCGAACCAGCGCATGCCGTCGTGGCATTGGCTCCAGAAACGCTCCTCGACCATCGCAACCGCGTCGGCGACGTTCAGGGTCGCGGCGCCGTGATAGTGGAACATGCCGGAGAGCGTCCACGACACGATTTCGCGCGCCGCCGAAATCACTTTCACCGGACGCTCGCGCGGATGCACGAGGATCGAGGAATACGGCAGACGATTGGACGGATAGCCATGGACCAGATCGGTCACCCAGTGCAGATGAATCACCCGGCCGTCGTAGCCGGCATCCTGCAACGCGCCGCTGATCGTATGCGAACCGACCTTGCCCATCTGGAAGACATGCAGGTCGGCATCGTACAGCCAGGCGCTGTCGCGGTTCGGCACGCGCTTCTCGTACCAGCCCTGGTAGCAATAGTGGATCTGCGCTTCGGCATCGTTGGCGAGCGCGATATCGGGATAGCGTTCGCGGTAATAGCCGGGATCGAAGCCGTCCAGACGTTTCGGATCGAAAATCCGCCGCTCGTAATAGCCCTGGTGAAAGAAATGACCGAAGGCATGCGCTTCGGTGTCGCCGGTGGCCGCGACATCGGGATTGGCCAACAGATATTCCCGCCAGCGGAAATCGCGCAGGATCCGTTCGGCGTATGGCGACTGGTACAGGATCGGCAGCGACGGCAGCGTCACATCCGGCAGCGCGCATGCGATCTCGAAATGCAGCGGCTGCGCATCTTCGTTCGCCGCAGTCAGTCCGAGCATCGCATCGACCGCTCCGTGCAGCGCATCATCCAGGACCGACAGCATCGGCAGTTCATGGATGGCGCTCACCAGCGCCTGATCGCAGACATCCGCGGGTAGCGTGCCGTGCCAATGAATCCCCCGCAGCGTCTGCATGCAGCTGACGCCGGGGCGATGGCTTGCGGCACCTTCGATTTCACCGACCAGCAGCGCTTGCGTCTTGCTGTCGCCGGCAACCACGATGTCGCCGATCATCATCTCCTGCTCGAAGCGCGCCGCCAACGCAGTGGACGCCGCCTCCGTATCCGGATCGATGTCCAGCGACAACAACGACCGGCGACGGAAATCACTGATCGCCTCAGCGTCGCAGTAATCGAACCACCAGATCTTATGAGACCGCATGCCTGCTCCGGGCGCACCGAAGCGCCCTGTTTTCAACGATGAATACTACTAACGATTGCCCGCCGGTTCGGTTGACCGCGATGCGCACAGAACACGCGGCTCATGTCGCGCCGGGAAACACCGTGCAATGTGCAAGACGAAAACGCATCGCACCGGCGCAAGCGCGAGCCTGCGAGGGGCGGCAAGACTACCCATGCGAACCGGCCGCGACAAGTGCAGTGGCATGCATGCGTTCAGCTTTGCGCGATGTGGCGATAGTCCATGCCTCTGGCGCACTCAACCTCGATAGAAACGATCCAACGCCTTCTCCGCCTGACCACGCTCATGATCGGCCATACCCCGCGCCACTGCGCGATAACCCTCGATCAGCGCCACATCGTTCGGCATCGCCGCGGCCAGCGCGACAAGCACCTCTCCACGCTCGAAATCGGAGCCGAATCCGCGCACGCTGTTGAGGATGCGCTGGCTGCGTACGACATCGGGCGTCGTACTGCGGATCAACGCCAGCAGTGCTTCGCGTTTGTCGAAATCGGAAGACATCGCATCCACGGTCTTGAAGTAATCCGCGTCGACCAGCGACACGCCGGCTTTGGCCGCGGATTCCATCACCGAACGGGTTTCGAAGTCGCTGCGCATGCCGCGCATCGCCCGCAATGCGATCATCACCGCCTGCTCGCGCGGTCGGCCTTCTTCGATCAGCGTCTGCAGCGCGCGCTTGCGCTCGAAATCGCCATCGAAAGCGAGCAGCGCCTGCGTCCACGCCGACACATTCGCGCCCTGCACCGGCAACTTCGGCGTGGCTTCGACCAGCCATTCGGCGCGATCGAAATCCGAGCCGAAGCCGCGCGCGATATTGAGCAATGTCACCTGGTTCGCCGCGTCGATCCGCGGCTGCTGCAGCGCGATGGTCAGCGCGCGACGTTTCTCGTAGTCCGACGTCATCGTATTCATCTGCGCCAGCGCCTGCGCGGTCTGCGCCGTGTCCGGCACCGCCTGCAGGAACAGCTGTCCGAGATATTCGGCGCGGACGTGATCGCCTTGCAGCATCGCGATTTCGCGCAGCAGCCGCGGCACGCCGCCTGCGCCCAGCAATCGGGCGGCACGCGCCTCGGCCTCGATGCCGGTCGCGCGATAGATTTCCGGAATGACTTTGGCGAGCCAGGCTTTGCCATCGGCATCGAACGGCCGCGCCGCGCCATCGACCAGATAGATCCGCTGAAAACCTGCAGCGCCCGGCGTCATGGTGATCTTGCGCGTCATGCCAGCGCGCGTCTGTTCGATCACCAGTTTCGCGCCGCGCCCCATGCGCGCAACATCGTTTTCCTGCGCGTTGAATTCGACAGAGCCATCGGCTTCGACGTGCAGGCGTTCGCCCGCCGTCGGCAGATCCGAACGGATCGCCACTCTCGAATTGCCCTTGCGGAACGTGACCGACAGGGCGCTGCTCTCGAAGACATCGGACATCATGCCGGGACGTGCCACCACCATCACACCGGGCAACGCGATCAGCGCGAGCAGGGCGAATACGGCGGCGGTCCAGCGCCAGCGCGCGGAAATCGTGGACAGTTTCATTTGCGAGTTCTCCAGGAGGTTGCGCACGCGGTCGACGATGCCGCTGCTGCGTTCGGCCATCGCCAGCGCCCAGCCGGCGCCGCGATGTTCGGTGTTGTGAGGGTCATGACGATCGAAGCCCGAACTGCGGGCCAGACATTCGGCGAGGCATTCGGCCAGCGGGCGACCGCTGCCGCTGCGTTCCACCGCGGCGGCGTCGCACAGGGTTTCGGCCAATGTTTCGAGTCGGCGCAGCGCGTGCCACGCCAATGGATGGAAGAACAGCGGCACCAGCGCCAGACGCTGCAGCGGCCGCCACAGCGGATCGCGACGACGCAGATGCGCCAATTCATGCGCGAGCATCGCGCGCTGTTGCGGCGCATCCAGGCTTTCGGCCCAGCGCGGCAACAGCACCGCACCGGGCAATACCAGCGGACTGCTCAGCCCCGACAGCACACGCAGCGTCGGCGCGCGCACCTGCATTTCCTGCGCGAGCGCCTGCATCGCCCGCTGCAGGTCCGCACTCGCGGACGCGCCTTCGCGCACGAGCCGGCGACGCAAGCGCAGCAGACCCGCGGCCTGGAACAACACGCGCGCC
The DNA here is from genome assembly GCA_966203835.1 of uncultured Thermomonas sp. Taxonomy (GTDB): domain Bacteria; phylum Pseudomonadota; class Gammaproteobacteria; order Xanthomonadales; family Xanthomonadaceae; genus Lysobacter_I. Next base: position 11,299 of record CBIHKW010000073.1, on the reverse strand, counting down.
AACAGCAGCAGCGTGCCCGACAGCCACAGCGCCAGACCGACGAAGATCGCGTCGCTCGCGAGCGGCAGCGCCACCGGCGCAAGTCCACCGGCCGATACGTTCGCCATATCGATGTCCTGCAACGCTGTCGGCGCACGCATCGGCGGGATCGCGGCGATCGCCTTTGCATCGTCCGCGACCGGCGCGGTGACCGGTGTGGTCATTGATCTGGAAACCGGCGCAGACACCACAGTCGCGGCTGTAGGCGACGCGCGCATTGCGCCCCAAGGCACCAGTTCCACCGTCACCGACACGAACGCGCCGAACAGCGCCACGCGCCACGCCCATTCCGCCCAGCCCGGGTGTTTCAACAGGCCGAGGCGTTCGATCAGCCACACTGCCAGCAGCAGCACCGTGGCATGCAGCGCGAACGCCAGCAGCCAGCCCGCCGGCAACGACAAGGACAGACCTTCGATCCAGGCGCTCATGGCGAAGGCTTCCCGTCGTCGTCGCGCTGCAACAGCGCGCGGACCTGTTCGAGATCGCCCGGCGCCACTTCGCGTTCGCTCAGCAGATGCGCAAGCAATGCTTTCGGATCGCCGCGGAACACCTGCGCGATCAGGCTGGACACCATGTTGCGCCGCACCTGCGCCTCGCTGACGCTGGCCCGGTAGGCCAATACCCGCCCATCGCGCCGCGATTCGACCACGCCGCGCTTCTCCAGCCGGGTCAGCAGCGTCGCGACCGTGGTGTGGGCCAGATCGCGATCCGCCAGCGCCTCGGTGACCTCGGCCACGCTCAGTTCCCCCGACCGCCACAGCACCCGCATCAGGTCCAGCTGCAGGTCGCTCAATACGATGTCTTCCGCCATGTCCGCACTCGTTCTACAGATGTAGTACTACAGTTGTAGAACAAGAGTTCGAAGGCGTCAAGGGGCTGGAAGTCATGGCCCGGTCGCCGGCGCCCGGATCCCCGGGCCGGCCGTCAGTCATCCGGGCTGTGCATACTGGCCGCAGACCCTCTCAGGAGAAACCGCCATGTCGCTGCTGCCGTATTCGTTGTTCGCGATCCTGTCCGTTGCCGCCTGCACGCCGGTGGGTTCGCACGAAACACCCGCGGGAGGCGAGGATGGCGGCGAAAGCGCCGCGGGCGAAAAGCCGCGGATCACCGGCGGCTCGCTGCCGCCGGAAGAACAGGTCCGGGTCGGTCCGGGGCTGGGAGAAGACAGTTGCGATGCCGAGGCGGCGCAGCGGTTCGTCGGCCAGAAAGCCGATGAAACCACCGTGAAGGCGGCAGTGGCCGCGAGCGGCGCGAAATCGGCGCGGGTCATCAAGCCCGACACGATGGTGACCATGGATTTCCGCGGCGACCGCGTGAACATCCGCGTGGACGATGCCGGCAAGATCATCGCCGTCACCTGCGGTTGATGGCGGATCGGACCGCATCGGTATTTTTGTGCGGATCATCCGGCGCTGATCGTTTGATCCGGATCAACGCAGCCGGGCCGCCGCAGGTCTAGACTGCGGCCTCAGCAACAGGAGACGGCGATGCGCAGACACAAGCGCAAATCATCGGGTTCGAAGTGGATGGCGGTCGTCGCCGCGGTGCTGCTGGCGGCGGTCGCATGGAACGTCTACCGGACGCCCGATGCGACGCCGGCCGCCACCGGTACGTCCATCTCCACGGACGGCGCGCGAACGACGACGGCGCTGGAGCTGCCGCCGCCGATGGCGGAAGACGCGACCGCAACCCCGACCGCGACCGCCACTCGCTACCCTGCATTCCTGCCGGCCGAAGCCGTCGACACCCTGACGTTGATCGAGCGGCGCGGCCCGTACCCGTATCGCCAGGACGACGGCACGTTCGGCAATCGCGAAGGCCGTCTGCCGAAACAAGCGCGCGGCTACTACCGCGAATACACCGTGGAAACGCCGGGTTCGCCCGACCGCGGCGCGCGACGCATCATCGCCGGCGGACAGCCGCCGACCGAATACTTCTACACGGAAGACCACTACGGCAGCTTCCGCAGATTCGTGCTGGACGGCGCCGCAGCGGACGGCACCGCACGCGACGGCAGGAAGACATCGCGATGAGCGATATCGAAGTGGGCACGCTGCTGGCGGACGCCACCCTGGCGGGCGCGTATTTCGTCGACGCGCGCGACCGCGAAGCGTTGGTGGAGGCCGGCGGCGCGCTGCAGTTCGCGGTGCTGCCGGTGGATCTGCGCAGCTGCGACAACGCCGGCACGGCGATGCGAGAAATCGCGGAGATCCTGCAATTTCCCGACTGGTTCGGCGAAAACCTCGACGCCTTGGCCGACTGTCTGAACGACCTGTCGTGGCTGCCGTCGGAAGGCTATGTGCTGGTGCTGGAACACACCAGCGAGTGGCGTACACAGGAAGCGGACACGTTCGCGACGGTGCTGGAGATTCTCAACGACACCGCGCAGCACTGGGCCGCGAACCGCGTACCGTTCTGGACGTTCCTGCCGGTATCGACGCGCGAACTCGAAGCGATCAACGAATAGCTTCTTGTGGGAGCGGCGGCTACAGCGCCGGCTCTGCAGCCTGTGCCTGCGCGACCGCAGGCATCCGCGCATAGCGCCAAGCCACCACCACCGCGCAGGCCAGCAATGCCGCCGCGATGAGGAAGGCGATGCCAGGCAGATGCATCGGTGCGCGCGGGCCGATGAAATAGCCGAACGAACCGGCGAACAAGGCCGGACCGACGATGCCCGCCAACGAGATCAGGCTGCTCAGCGCGCCCTGGACGCGACCCTGCATTTCGGGGCCGACCTGGCGCGTGATCAGCGCCTGCGTCGCCGGCGCGGCGAGCGCCCACAGCGCACTGACCGGCAGACCGAGCAGGAACAACCAACCTTCCGGAGCCAGCCCGTAGATCACGAAACCGCCCACGCCGCAGATCAGCCCGAACAGCAGCGCGCGACGCTCGCCCAGACGCTTCACCAGCCTGCCGACCAGCAACACGTTGACGATCACGCTCAACACGCCGACCCCGGCCAACACATAGCCGGCTTCTTTTTCTTTCCAGCCGTAACTGACATCGGCGAACAGCACGAATGTGCTCGGGTAAACGTAGTGCGCGAAGTTGGCGAGGAACACCACCGCCACCAGCCCCCAGATCTGCGGGTAATTACGCAACAGATGCACCGAGCCCATCGGCTTGGCGTGCGCCCAGTCGAACTTGGCGGAGCGGCGTTCTTTCGGCAGCGATTCCGGCAGCACGAACACGCCGTACACGAAATTGATCAGCGCCAGCGCGGCGGAGAACCAGAACGGCAGGCGATGATCGATGTCGCCGAGCAGGCCGCCGATCATCGGTCCGAGGATGAAGCCGACGCCGAACGCCGCGCCGATCATGCCGAAGGCTTTGGCGCGCTGGTCCGGCGGCGTGACATCGGCGATGTAGGCGTTGGCGGTGGTGAAACTGGCCGACGTGATCGCGGAGATGATCCGGCCGACGAACAACCAGGCGAGGTTGGGCGCCAGCGCCATGAAGATGAAATCGATCCCCAGCCCGAAGCACGACAGCAGGATCACCGGACGCCGGCCGAAGCGGTCGGCCAATGCCCCCTGGATCGGCGAACTGAAGAACTGCACGACCGCGAACGCGGTGCCGAAGATGCCCACCCAATACGCCGCCGTGGATTTGTTGCCGCCCACGAATTCTTCGACCAGATGCGGCAACACCGGAATGATCACGCCGAACGCGAGCACGTCGATCAACACGGTGATGAAGATGAAGACGAGCGCGGCCTGGCGCCTGGCGCCGGCAGGGAGGCTGTTCACGGGGGTGGGGATTCGGCGAGCGGGGGCAGGCAGTCTAACCCGGGGCCCAGCCGTCGGCAGGCGGCGGCAGCCGGTTGCCGCAGTGCAACAATTGTGCTTTAGTCGGGTCATCCAGCGACAGGACACACGCGAACCACGCCCGCTCAGGGGGTCCGCGAGGGAAGTGTCGCCCCCCGATTCTTTACTGGCGCCACCTTCCCGGAGTTCATCCGATGGAAACCGACCAACGCAGCTTCACCGGCCTCTACGATCCGCGCGACGAGCGCGATGCCTGCGGTTTCGGGCTGATCGCCCATCTCGACGACACCCCCAGCGCTGCGCTGGTCAAACAATCGCTCGACGCACTCGCACGCATGGCGCATCGCGGCGGCGTCGCCGCCGACGGACTGTCCGGCGACGGCTGCGGTTTACTGCTGAAAACGCCCGATGCCTTCCTGCGCGCGATCGCCGCCGAATCCGGCATCGCGCTGGGCCAACGCTACGCTTCCGGCATCGTGTTCATGCCGCACGACGACGACGCCATCGCACGTGTGCATGCCGCATTTTCGCAGGCGCTGCGCGGCGTCGGGCTTGCGGTCTCGGGTTGGCGCAAAGTGCCCACCGACGCTTCGGTGTGCGGCGATCTAGCCAAGGCGACGATGCCGGCGATCGAGCAACTGTTCGTGGTGCCGGTACTGGATGTCGAAGGCGCGCGGATGACCCAGGGCGCCTTCGCGCAGGCGCTGTATCTGGCGCGCCGCCGCGCCGAACAGAGCCTGCGCGACGTGCCGGGACTGCATGTGGTGAGTCTCTCCGCCAGTAGCATCGGCTATAAGGGTATGGTGCTGCCGCAATATCTGCCGCAGCTCTATCCGGATCTGCAGCGCCCGGAACTGGCGAGCAGCGCGGTGGTGTTCCATCAGCGTTTTTCCACCAATACCAGCCCGCGCTGGCCGCTGGCGCAGCCGTTCCGGCTGCTGGCGCACAACGGCGAGATCAACACCATCGCCGGCAATCGCATCTGGGCGCAGGCGCGCGCACACGTGTGGCGCACCGATACGCTGAATCCCGCCGAATTCGATCCGGTGATCGAAACCGACGGCTCCGATTCGCTGAGCCTGGATTCGATGCTGGAACTGCTGCAGGCCGGCGGCATGGATCTGCTCAAGGCGTTGCGCATCCTGATCCCGCCAGCGACGCAATCGCTCGAATACAAGGACGCCGATCTGCTCGCGTTCTACGAGTATTACGCGATCAACAGCGAACCGTGGGACGGCCCGGCCGGCATCGTCGCGTTCGACGGCCGCTATGCCGTGTGTACCGTCGACCGCAACGGCCTGCGTCCCGCGCGCTGGCAACTGAGCGACGACCGCGTGTTCATGGTCGCGTCCGAAGCCGGCGTGTGGGATATCGAGACACCGCGCATCCTCGCCAAGGGCAAGCTCGGCCCAGGGCAGATGATCGCTGCCGATCTCGGCACCGGCCGGCTGCTGGACAGCGAGGCGATCGACCAGATCAACCGCGCCCGCGCGCCGTACAAACAGTGGCTCAAGCAGGGCATGACCTACCTGCACACCGAACTGGTCGACCCGAATCTCACCGCGGCGCCATTCGACGCGAGCACGCTCTCGGGTTTCCAGAAACTCTTCCAGCTCACCCGCGAGGAACGCGAACAGATACTGCGCCCGCTGGCCGAAACCGAACAGGAAGCCGTCGGCTCGATGGGCGACGACGTGCCGATGGCCGCGCTGTCGGGCCACATCCGACCGCTGTACGACCGCTTCCGCCAGGCATTCGCGCAGGTGACCAATCCGCCGATCGATTCATTGCGCGAAGACTGCGTGATGTCGCTCGGCACCCAGATCGGCGAAGAAGGCAATCTGTTCGTCGACGGCCCGGATCAGGTCCGGCACGTGATGTTGAACTCGCCGGTGCTGTCGCAGCGCAAACAGCGACAGCTGTTGCTGCTGCCGGCGTTCCGCGATTCGCACCGTTATCTGGATCTGAACTTCAGCGCCGAAGAAGGCCTGCACGCGGCGCTCGTGCGCCTGTGTACGGACGCCGAAGCCGCGGCGCGCGCCGGCGTCAAGCTGCTGATCATCAGCGACCGCCGTCCGCGTCGCGATCATCTGCTGGTGCATGCGCTGCTCGCCACCGGCGCGGTGCATCAGCATCTGGTGCGCATCGGCCTGCGCTGCGGCGCCAATCTCATCGTCGAAACCGGCACCGCGCGCGATCCGCATCATTTCGCGTGTTTGATCGGCTACGGCGCGACCGCGGTGTATCCGTATCTCGCCTACCAGACCCTGCACGACCTCGGCGAACGCGGCATCCTCAAGACCAAGCACGGCGAAGTCGCGCAGATCGGTCGCAGCTACCGTCGCGGCATCAAGAAAGGTCTGCTGAAGATCATCTCGAAGATGGGCATCGCCACCATCGGCAGCTATCGCGGCGCGCAGTTGTTCGAGATCGTCGGCCTGGATCGCGAGATCGTCGATCTGTGCTTCACCGGCACGCCCTCGCGGATCGGCGGCGCCACCTTCGCATCGCTGCAGGAAGAAACCGCGCGCATCGCGACTCGCGCCTGGGACAACAACGTACTGCCGGACATCGGCGGCCTGCTGCAGTACACGCCGAACGGCGAATATCATCAGTACAACCCCGATGTGGTCACGACGCTGCAGCGCGCGGTGCGCAGCGGCGCGCGCGACGACTGGAACGCCTACGCCGACGCGGTGAATTCGCGCCCGCCGGCGGCGCTGCGCGATCTGCTCGCGTTCGACACGTCGAAGACGACCGCAATCCCGCTCGACGACGTGGAACCGGTCGAAGCCATCGTCAAACGTTTCGACACCGCGGCGATGAGCCTCGGCGCGCTGTCGCCCGAAGCGCACGAAGCGCTGGCGATCGCGATGAACCGCCTCGGCGGGCGCAGCAATTCCGGCGAAGGCGGCGAAGACCCGCTGCGCTACGGCACCGGCAAGGTCTCGAAGATCAAACAGGTCGCCTCCGGCCGCTTCGGCGTGACGCCGGAATATCTGGTCAACGCCGAAGTGCTGCAGATCAAGGTCGCGCAGGGTGCCAAGCCCGGCGAAGGCGGCCAGTTGCCAGGTCACAAGGTCAACGAACTCATCGCGCGCCTGCGCTACGCGCGGCCCGGCATCGGCCTGATCTCGCCGCCGCCGCATCACGACATCTATTCGATCGAAGACCTCGCGCAGCTGATCTTCGATCTGCGCCAGGTGAATCCTGAAGCGCTGATCTCGGTGAAGCTGGTCGCACATGCCGGCGTCGGCACCATCGCGTCCGGTGTCGCGAAAGCCGGCGCCGACCTCATCACCATTTCCGGCCACGACGGCGGCACCGGCGCCAGCCCGATCTCGTCGATCCGCTACGCCGGCACGCCGTGGGAACTGGGCTTGTCCGAAGCGCGCCAGTCGCTGATCGCCAACGGCCTGCGCGACCGCGTGATCGTGCAGGCCGACGGCGGCATGAAGACCGGTCTCGACGTGATCAAGGCCGCGCTGCTCGGCGCCGAGTCCTTCGGTTTCGGCACCGCGCCGATGATCGCGCTGGGCTGCAAATACCTGCGCATCTGCCATCTCAACAACTGCGCCACCGGCATTGCGACCCAGGACGACAAACTGCGCGTCGATCACTTCACCGGCCTGCCCGAACGCGTCGAGAATTTCTTCCGCGGACTCGCCGAGGAAGTGCGCGGCTATCTGGCGCAATTGGGCGCGCGGTCGATCGAGAAGATTGTCGGCCGCACCGATCTGCTGCTGCAGACCGAAGGCACCCTGCCCGCACATCGGCTGCTGGATCTGTCGCCGCTGCTCGCGCACGAAGGTCTGGCTGCGGGCGGCCACTGCGGCGTGCGCGCGGCGCAGCCCGAACCCACCGGCCTCGCCGCGCAGCTGGAGCACGATCTGGCCGATGCCATCGCGCACAAGCGCGGCAGCGAGGCACTCGACGCGCCGCTGCGTTACGAGATCCGCAACACCGACCGCAGCATCGGCGCGCGCCTGTCGGGACGCATCGCGCGCCTGCACGGGAACCACGGCATGCACGAGACGCCAATTGCGCTGCATTTCGACGGCAGCGCCGGGCAGAGCTTCGGCGCGTTCCTCGCCGGCGGCCTGCAGCTGGAACTCGAAGGCGAAGCCAACGATTACGTCGGCAAGGGCATGGCCGACGGCCGCATCGTCATCCGTCCGCCGCGCAACGCGCGCTACGTCGCGCACGAGTCGCCGATCCTCGGCAACACCTGCCTCTACGGCGCCACCGGCGGCGAACTGTACGCCGCGGGCCGCGCCGGCGAACGCTTCGCGGTGCGTAATTCCGGCGCGCTCGCGGTGGTCGAAGGCGCGGGCGATCACTGCTGCGAATACATGACCGGCGGCGTGGTCGCGGTACTCGGCCGCACCGGATTGAATTTCGGCGCCGGCTTTACCGGCGGCATGGCGTACGTGCTGGATCGCGACCGCGATTTCGTCGACCGTTACAACCACGAACTCATCGACATCCTGCGCATCAATGCCGAAGGCTTCGAGCACCACCGTTCGCATCTGCAGGACCTGCTCGAAACCCACGTCCGCTACACCGGCAGCGCGCATGCGCAGGGCATCATCGACAACTTCCGCGATCACCTCGGCAAATTCTGGCTGGTGAAACCGAAAGCGGTGAGCATCGAGACCCTGGGCGAGACCCTGCGGAGGGCCGCGTGATGCGCAATCCGTGTCAATCCGTAGAGCGGCCTTCAGGCCGCTGCCCTTCACCCATACACGAGCAGCGGCCTGAAGGCCGCTCTACGGAAATGATTGCGGGAATGCAGGCATGAGCAAGAAAACCCCGCAGGCCTTCCTGCAATCGCAACGCCAGATGCCCGAGCGCGTGGCGCTGGATCTGCGCCAGCACGGCGACTGGAACGAACTCTACGGTCGTTTCGAGGAAGCCGAAGCGAAAAAACAGTCTTCGCGCTGTCTCGACTGCGGCAATCCGTACTGCAGTTGGGGCTGTCCGCTGCACAACTACATTCCGCAGTGGCTGGAACTCGCGCGCGAGGGCCGCATCCACGAAGCAGCGGCGCTCTGCCACGAAACCAATCCGCTGCCCGAGATCTGCGGCCGCGTGTGTCCGCAGGATCGTCTCTGCGAAGGCGCCTGCACGCTCAACGACGGCTTCGGCGCGGTCACCATCGGCGCGGTCGAGAAATACATCGTCGACAAGGCGCTGGCCGAAGGTTGGAACCCCGACGTCTCCACCGCGCAGCCCACCGGCAAGCGCGTCGCCATCGTCGGCGCCGGCCCCGCGGGTCTCGCCTGCGCCGATCGTCTCGCGCGCGCCGGCGTGCAGGCGGTGGTGTTCGATCGTTACGAGCAGATCGGCGGCCTGCTGCAGTTCGGCATCCCGAGTTTCAAGCTCGACAAATCGGTGATCGCGACGCGACGCGGCGTGCTCGAAGGCATGGGCGTGGAATTCCGCCTCGGCGTGGAGATCGGTCGCGACATCGCGATGGACGCGCTGCTCGCCGACTTCGACGCGGTGTTCCTCGGTCTCGGCAGCTATCGCTACACCGACGGCGGTCTGCCCGGCCAGGATCTGCGCAACGTGCTGCCCGCGCTGCCCTTCCTGGTGCAGAACGGCCGCATCGTGGTCGGCACCGAAGACAACCAGAGCCGCCCCATCGCCGGCTGGGAAGACCAGCTCGCCCTGCCCGATCTGCACGGCAAGCGCGTGGTCGTACTCGGCGGCGGCGACACCGGCATGGACTGCGTGCGCAGCGCGGTGCGCCTGGGTGCGGCGCAGGTCAGCTGCGTGTATCGCCGCGACGAAACCAGCATGCCCGGCTCCGCGCGCGAGGTCGCGAACGCGCGCGAGGAAGGCGTGCAATTCCTGTTCCAGCGCGCACCGCTCGAACTCATCGACGATGGCGACGGCAACGTCCGCGCCGTGCGCGTCGCCGAAACGCAGCTTGGCGAACCCGATGCACGCGGTCGTCGTCGCCCCGAGCAAGTGCCCGGCAGCGAAACCGATCTGAACGCCGATATCGTCATCATCGCCTTCGGCTTCCAGCCCGACCCGCCTGCTTGGCTCGCCGCGCACGGCATCGCGCTGCACGACGACGGCCGGGTGAAGATCGTCCCGGGCCCGAAGCCGCATCATCCGCTGCGCATCGATCCCGCGAATCCGCTCTATCCCTACCAGACCGCGAACAAACACATCTTCGCCGGCGGCGACGGCGTGCGCGGCGCCGACCTTGTCGTCACCGCCGTGCAGGAAGGCCGCGACGCCGCGGCAAGCATCGTGCGGTTTCTCGCGACGGCGTAGGCGCGCGGCGGGCGTAGGGCGGGCTCAAGCCCGCCGCATCGCGCATGCAATTCTGTCATCCCGAACGCAGGCAACGCCTGCGGAGGGATCTGCTTTGCCCGAAGATTGGCGGTGCAAGCTGTCTGTTCTGGCAGGCAGGGGCTGTGTTGACAGATCTTGAGGGTGAGGCGGAGACTCGGGTTTATGCTCCGCTTTTGGGGTCTAATCGTAGTTAGGTGCCATAGAGAATTCTGTGAAAGTCATTCTGGACTGCAACATATACGACAAACTTAATGAGAGATTCGATCTTTTCTCTCTCATTCAAGAGTTAGTACAAGGACGCAAGCTGTCAGTTCTTGTCACACCATCGCTGTTGAGAGAAATCAAAAATTCCCCCCACTTTGAGCTTGCCAGATCAATACCCGTTACGTTCATCGGCGAAAGCGTGATGCGGGCTGGCGGTCAGGTCGGAGATAGGACTGAGTCAGGGAATCTGTATCGGGCTCACTACGGAGATTCTGCTAAGTTCAAAGACGCTTTAATTGCTGATGCTGCACAGCATGACGCTGATTTTTTAGTAACGGAGGACAATCGGTGTAGAAATCAAATGAACAAATTTGCTGTCAGAGGGAAGGCAATTACATTCAGCGAGTTCGAGCGTGAGGTAATGAGTCATGCTGGTGGCACCTAACAATTCGTTCAAGCCGACCCCATGTCGTGGCGTCGGCCACGTGCCTGCGCTACGCTAGCACGCGTCCGCCGCCCCGCCACGGGGCGGCAACTCAGGCGTTAGGTTGCACAATGGGACCATTTCAAGACGGATGGACAGAGCAGGAAGTTGAGGCGGTAATCGCTCGCAACCTTCCTGATGAACTGCTGTACGTCCCTATCGTCATAACGCTAGACCCTCCGGACTGTGCGTGGTCGGAGCAAATCTGCCTAACTTTGGCTACACACAAACACTTCAACGTTCGCGGCAACGCTATTCTTGGCTTTGGTCATTTAGCTCGCACCTGTGGCCGTCTCAATCTAGACGCGGTTCTTCCTGTCATATCTGAAGCACTAAACGACGATCACGAGTACGTGCGGGGTCATGCACATGATGCAGCCGACGATCTTATGCATTACCTTGGCGCTCAAGTGCCTGGTTACATTTCGTCGGGTGCAACCTAACAATTCGTTCAAGCCGACCCGGCAGTTCCTACGGTTTAGTGGACACCCTG
>CBIHKW010000072.1:0-20805 GCA_966203835.1 uncultured Thermomonas sp. | reverse complement strand
ATCACCCCGATTTCAAAGTCTCCGACATGCAGCTCGGCGAAGCCGACTGGGGTCGCAAGGAAATCGACATCGCCGAGCACGAGATGCCGGGCCTGATGTCGATCCGCAAGAAGCACGCCGCCGCTAAGCCGCTCAAGGGCGTCCGCGTCACCGGCTCGCTGCACAAGACCATCCAGACCGCGGTGCTGATCGAGACCCTGAAGGACATAGGCGCCGACGTGCGCTGGGCCTCCTGAAACATCTTCTCGACCCAGAACCACGCCGCCCAGGCCATCGCCGCCACCGGCACCCCGGTGTTCGCGTGGAAAGGCGAGACGCTGGAAGAATATTGGGATTGCACCCTCGACGCGGTGACCTTCCCGGGCGGCAAGGGTCCGGAGCTGGTCGTCGACGACGGCGGCGACGTCACCCTGCTGATCCACAAGGGCTACGAACTGGAACAGGGCTCCAAGTGGGTCGATGAGCCGGCCTCCTCGCATGAAGAAGGCGTCATCAAGAACCTGCTCAAGCGCGTCGCCAAAGAACGTCCGGGCTTCTGGACCAACGTGGTCAAGGACTGGAAGGGCGTCTCCGAAGAAACCACCACCGGCGTGCATCGCCTGTACCAGATCGCGGAACAAGGCAAGCTATTGGTACCTGCGATCAACGTCAACGATTCGGTCACCAAGTCGAAGTTCGACAACCTGTACGGCTGCCGCGAGTCGCTGGCCGACGGCCTGAAGCGCGCGATGGACGTGATGCTGGCCGGCAAGGTCGCCGTGGTCTGCGGTTACGGCGACGTGGGCAAGGGTTCGGCGCATTCGCTGCGCGCTTACGGCGCACGCGTCGTGGTCACCGAGATCGACCCGATCAACGCCCTGCAGGCGTCGATGGAAGGCTTCGAAGTCAACACCGTCGAAGCCACCCTCGGCCGTGGCGACATCTACGTCACCACCACCGGTAACAAGGACGTGCTGACGCTCGAGCACATGTCGCAGATGAAGGATCAGGCCATCGTCTGCAACATCGGCCACTTCGACAACGAGATCCAGGTCGACAAGCTCAACGAATCCGGCGCCGTGCGTCTGAACATCAAACCGCAGGTCGACAAGTACACCTTCGCCGGCGGCAACTCGATCTACCTGCTGGCCGAAGGCCGCCTCGTGAACCTGGGCTGCGCCACCGGCCACCCGAGCTTCGTGATGTCGAACTCGTTCGCCAACCAGACCCTCGCGCAGATCGACCTGTGGGCCAACAAGGGCACCTACGAGCCCAAGGTCTACATCCTGCCGAAGAAGTTGGACGAAGAAGTCGCGCGCCTGCATCTGGAAAAGATCGGCGTGGTGCTGACCGAGCTGACCACCGAACAGGCCGAGTACCTGGGCGTGTCGAAGGACGGCCCGTACAAGCCGGATCATTACCGCTACTGATCCACGCGGTCGCAAACGAAACGAAAACGGGCGCTTCGGCGCCCGTTTTTTTTGCGGCTCTCGTAGCCCGGCAAGTGCAACGCGCGCACCCGGGACGACCACACGCATTCTTCATCCGCAGATTCCCGGACACGGCGCTGTCCTGAGCCGCGGGCCGCAGACGTTACTCAACGATATCCGGCCTCTGGTCGCTTGTTCGTCGTGCCGCATCGCGCGCACGGCCTCGGCCGGCCCCCGTCCCCGCGGGTCCCGGGTCGTTCGACAGGAGCGTTGCGATGATCAAGCATGCGTCATGGGCCCACGGCAACGCCGTGGTGCCGGAACTGCAGAGTGGACTGCTCGTCCGTCACTGGGGTTGGGGAACGCAGATGCAGTTCACCTTCGCCCCGAACCAGTCGCCGCCGACGGCGTGGTGCCACATCCCGATCCCCACACCGGTCATCGTCAACGACGTGCGACTCAGGGTGCAGACGCTGTTCCTGCTGTTCAAGACCGGGCAACACGCCGCCATCGACAACGTCCACATCTTCGACGGCCCGAACAGAATCCACGCCTGGGACACGGTGGTGGGCAACAATGCCTCCGGACGCCGCAGCGGCGATCACTCGCGCGGGATCGATACCGTCAATACGCTCACCCTGCCGAATCCGCACTCGGTGGCGTTTGGCATGTCGATCGCCTTCACCTTCGTGCCGGTGGCGATCAACACCTCGTCGCCGCCGGTCGACCCCGAAGGCACCCTGCTGATCACCACGGCGGGCGCGGATTTCTTCTGAGCGCGTCGGCAACGCGGCACATCGAAACGGGCGCCAAGGCGCCCGTTTTTTGCTTTCGTAGCCCGGGTGCGCAACGCGCACCCGGGATGACGGGACGCATACTCTCCGAAGATCCCCGGATACGGTCTTCGACCGCATCCGAACTATGAAAATCTGAAGTTCTCGACATCAAGATCATCACTTGAACTTCAGGAAAAGGCCAAGGTAGTTCCCGTGGATCCCACTTTTCCAAGGTTTTCCGAAAAGCCGAAAACCTAGCCTTTCAAGTATTTTTACCATTCCACTATTTGCCGAGACTTCAGTCGAGGCCATCAAATTCTCATCACCATGAGCCTCTACAAGAAGACGCGCCACATAAGATGCGATGCCTTTCCTGCAATGCTCTCTCTTCGTATACATGTACCCAAGCTCCCAATCGAACTCATCCTTGAGCCCTGCGATGGCAGCCTTGTCTTGATCGAAATCACTGCTCGTTTTTTCCTTGACCCCGCCTATCGCAACCGTATTTCCATCAACTTTTGCCAGACATACAAGCTTGCATCTCGATGCTTTCTCAGCCAAATTTCCTTTAACTTTACCCTGCTCTTTCAGCATTTCCGCGAAGATTTTCCGCACATATTCTTCATAACCTTTTCCGCGTGAAATCACTTCAAACTCAATGTTCATCAATCCGCCCTTTGCCTAGTTGCTCACGTTTGATGGCGCTGCTGTCAAGCTTCTCAATCACGGCCTCCACCCCGCATTCCCCTCCCAAAACGCCACGCTCCGCAAATAAGCCTCACGATCCAGCGACACGCCCGACCCACCCTCCTCCACGCCCAGCGCATTGCGCAACATCGTGATCGGCACCATCGGGGTTTCCTCGGGCGTCATCGTGTACAGGCAGCCGACCACGCCCCAGTCCGCGTCGACGGGCGTGCCCTCCTTCACCATCTGTTCGCGGCTGTAGAGAATCGGGATCAGGAAGTTCGCGACCGGCGGCTCCACGCCGTCGAACCAGCGCACCAGCACCGGCAGTTCGTCCTTGGTGCGCGCCTCGTAGGCCGTGCGCAACCGATGACGGTTGTCGTCGTCGATCGGGATCGTCATGCAGCGCGTCGACGTCCAGTTGCGATGCACGTGCAGCCTGCAGAACGGGGCGTAGCCTTCCAGCACCGCCAGCGGCGTCTCTGCGTTGAGGCGACGCTCGAAGTCCTCGGGCGTGCAGTCCTGGATGGTGTTGCGGCGGGGCTCGCGGGGGAACAGGCGGGGACGGGCGAAGTCGGTCAGGACAATGGACATCGGAGGCGTGGAAGAGCGGAACCGGGCCTCAGGGTAACGCCTCCCGGCCGGTGCGCCGCGGCCCGATCGATGCCGTCGGCATCGCAATGCACATTCATCGCGATAAAGAGATATTATGCCGGGGACACGACCGGATGCCGTCATGACTGCCATTTCCTTCGAGTTCTACCCGCCCAAGACCGACGAGCAGCGCACCCAGCTCGACCGCACCGCGGAAAAGCTCAAACCGCACGCCCCCGAATACGTCTCCTGCACTTTCGGCGCCGGCGGTTCCACGCTGAGCTACACCTCCGAAACCGTGCGCCATCTCAAGCAGAGCCACGGCTTCGACGCCGCACCGCATCTGTCGTGCATGGGCGGCAGCCGCGAGGAAATCCGCGAACTGCTGCGGCTGTATCGCGCGCTCGGCTGCAAACGCATCGTCGCCCTGCGCGGCGACCTGCCCTCGGGCATGGGCCATCACGGCGACCTGCGCTACGCCTCGGACCTGATCGCCTTCATCCGCGCCGAGCACGGCGACCATTTCCATCTGGAAGTCGGCTGCTATCCGGAAACGCACCCGCAAGCCGACGACGCCTTCAGCGACCTGCGTCATTTCAAGACCAAGATCGACGCCGGCGCCGACGCCGCGATCACCCAGTATTTCTACAACCCGGACGCCTATTTCCGCTTCGTCGAAGACGTGCGCAGGCTCGGCGTGACGGTACCGATCGTGCCGGGGATCATGCCGATCTCCAACTTCACCCAGCTCAAGCGTTTCTCCGAAAGCTGCGGCGCGGAAATCCCGCGATGGGTGGGCAAGCGCATGCAGGCGCTGGGCGACGACGCCGACGGCATCCGCGAGTTCGCCGCCGATGTGGTCGCGGCGATGTGCCAGCGGCTGATCGCCGGCGGCGCGCCGTCGCTGCATTTCTACACGCTGAATCTGGCGAAGCCGACGCAGGCGGTGTTGGCGAGGATGTGAGGCTTTGCAGGCTCGCAGGGCGGGCTCAAGCCCGCCATCGCGAGAGCCGATTCCTTAATTTTGTGGGAGCGACGCGAGTCGCGACGAACTACAGCAATCTTCAATCATCTCCGTGGCGAACAGTCGCGACTTACGTCGCTCCCACAAAGATTCACTCAACGCGACCGCATGGCAGTGCCGTGCAAGCGGCCTCAGCTCACCCAACCCGCTACGACAAACAGGGCGAGGATCGCCAGCCACAGCAGCAGGATGCGCCACACCAGACTCATCGCATCGCGCAGTTCCGGCAGCTCGCCGAGTTGCGTCCAGGCGCTGCCCGGTGTCGCGCCTTCTTCGATGAGTTCCTGGGTTTCTTCGGCGATCTCGCAGCGCACGCTGGCGCGGGCGGCGGCGCCGAGGTGGGCGTGGTCGAGCTGCATCTCCGCCCCGCCGGCATCGCGCCACACACCGAGGACGCTGTCGAAATTGCCGACCAACGCCAGCGAGAGGGTCATCGCCTGCGCGACCGGCCAGTTCAGCAACGCGAAGAAACGGCGCGCGCCCTCGCGGGTGGAGGCGGGCAGCGCGTCGGCGTATTCGCCTTCTGCAGCCAGCGCGGCGAAGCGGTACAGCACGGCGCCGACCGCGCCGAACAGCAGGAACCAGAACAGCACGCCGAACCAGCGGCGCAGCGCATTGGCGAAGACGGCCTCGACCATCGCCGCGGCTTCGCCGAGGCCGCTGTCGGGTTTCGCATCCAGCCGCGCCGCCGCCTCTCGGCGCGCTGTGGCGTCCTCGGCATCGACGACCGCCGACACGTCGACATCCAGATCGCGCGGACCCCAGGCGTAGAACAGCACCGCGACCGCGAACAGCAGACCCAGCACACCGGCCAGCGGCGAATGCAGCACGAACTGCAGCGCACCGACCAGCAACAGCGGCGGCAGCAATGCGAACAGGAAGCCGAAACGCCCGCGCCAGACGGATGGGCCGTCGCCGAAGCGCGCGTCGAGCCAGCGGAACCACAGGCCGAAGCCGTCGTGCCGGCGGACGGACGCGGCGAACCCCGGCGCCAGATGACCCAGCACCAGCGCGAAGATCACGGCGATCAGGGTCGCGGACATGGCCGCAGTCTAATCCAGCAAGCCGGTGTCGACGCCCGCATGCCAGCACTCGATCAGCCAGCGCGAGATCGAGATCTACGGCGACACCAGCAGGCCGGCCTCGGTATTTTCGCCGCGCAGCGCGGCGCCGACTTCGTCGCGACTGAACCAGCGCGCGTCTTCGAGCTCCTCGTTGGCCTGCGGCGGGTCGGGCTCGGCCCGGGCGATGAAACCCAGCATCAGCGACGACGGGAACGGCCAAGGCTGCGAAGCGAGATAGCGGCTGCTGCGCACGCGCACGCCGGATTCCTCCATCACTTCGCGAACGACGGTCTGTTCGAGGGTTTCGCCGGGTTCGACGAACCCCGCTAGGGTGGAATAGCGCCGCGCCGGCCAACTGGCCTGACGGCCGAGCAGCAGTCGCTCGCCATCGGTGATCGCAACGATCACCGCCGGATCGGTGCGCGGATAGTGATCGAGCCCGCACTGCGCGCAATGACCCTGCCAGCCGCCATGCTTGAACGCGATCGCACCGCCGCAGGCGCCGCAGAAACGATGCCGTTGTTGCCAGTGCAGCACCGCGCGCGCCTGGGCGAACACCGTGGCCTCGAACGGCGTCCACTGCGCGGCGGCGGCGCGCAGATCGAGCCGCCGCGATGGCAGCGCGGCATGGAGGTCATCCGGAAGACGCGCGGCGAACCAGCTTTCGTCGCCGCGCATGCCGAGAAAGATCGCTTCGCCGGGCGCGTCACCCAGATCGCCGCCGCGCGCGGCGACCAGCCAACCGTCGTCGTCGCCCACCGTGCGGCCGTCGCCGTCGATCAACAGCACCCGCGCGTTCGGCCAGTAGGCATGGAGGGCGTCGGGATTGCCGCGCAGGGCATCGCCGCGGTCTAGCGCGCCGTTGACGAATGCGAAACGTGGCTTCGGCAGGCGGTCTGCGGGAGTCATCTTGAAGATGCCGCGGTCAGGCGCTGAAACTGCTGCCGCACCCGCAGGTGGTTTTCGCATTCGGATTGCGGATCACGAACTGCGAACCGTGCAGGCTTTCGGTGTAATCGACCTGGGCGCCGACCAGATACTGCAGGCTGAGCGGGTCGACCAGCAGCGTCACTTCATCGGTGGCGACCGCGAAGTCGTCTTCGCTCTGCTGTTCGTCGAATTCGAAACCGTACTGGAAGCCGGAACAGCCGCCGCCCTGGATATAGACCCGCAGCTTCAGCGCCGGGTTGCCTTCCTCGCGGATCAGCTCGCGCACCTTGGCGGCGGCGGCGGCGGTGAAGTCGACCGGCGACGGCGGAGCGTCGGTCGCGGAGGCGGACGGAGCGGTGGTCTGGATATCCATGGCGACAGGATGGGGCGACGGGGCCGGCGGTTCAAGCTGCGTGAGCGGATCACAGCGGATCCGCTGCGCGGATTCGCCCGGTTCAGCCGCCCTCGTCGCTGCGCACGGTGTCGGGCCAGGGGAAGGATTGCTCCACCGCGCTGCCACCGGCCGGCACCAGCCGCACGCTGACCCGCAGCGGCTTGAAGCCCTTGGGCAGCAGCACTTCGCCTTCCACCTGCTGGAAATACTTGAAGGAATAGGCCACGCCGGGGGCGTTGCTCTGCTTGCGCAGGCCCGACCACGACAGCTTTTCGAGCCGGTCGTTGCGGGTGCCTTCGATGGAAAGGGTCACCCGGCCGGTGTTGACCGCGCCGCGGTTGAGGTTCTGGGTCAGCGTGGCGACGAAATGCCAGGCATCCCCGCCCTGCAACTGCATGTCGAGATCGTGGACGCTCAGCCCGCGGCGCTGGCCAGTGGCGCCGACGAAGCTTTCGTAGAAGGCGATATCGGCGCGCAGGCCGGCGATTTCCTCGTCGCGCTCGGCGAGCGTGCGCTCCAGGTCGCGGTTGGCGTCGCGGCTGATCTGGTCGGAGCGCTTCAGGGTGGAAACTTCCTGGCTCAGCTTTTCGCTGCGTGCGGCCACGGCGGCCGTGGTCTGGTCCGAAACGTCTTCGCCCGAGAAGAACACCGCCCACGCGCCCCACACGCCGAAACACAGCGCCAGCAGGAACACACCCAGCCCCAGATAGACCCAGTGATGATGGGACGGCGGCGGCGGGGCGGCCGCCGGTGGATCCTCATGGCCACCCGGAGGCGCACCGTCGCCGTGCGGCCGGTCGTCTTCAGCATGGTGGTAGTGCTGGTAGTGATACTGATCGGGATCGTGTCGCTCGGGGGCCTGCGACTCGGATTCGTGTGGTTCGGATCCGTCCTGATCGGCTTCAGTTGGCCCGGCGTCGTATCGATCGGCCTCGGCGAATTCGACTTCGTTGTCCGCTGAGGCATCGCGGCCACCGGTTTCCGGAGCCTCGACGCATTCGACAGACGCGATCGCAACGAGGTCAGGGGCCGCTTCGACCTCTGCAGCGCCGTCGCCCGGGGCGTGAGCCGGCTCGAGCTGCGACAGCGGCGCCACCGCGACCTTCGCGGATTTGCCGCGCTTGCGGGGGCCGCGGCGCGACTTGGCGGGCGCCGGATCGCCGGTGGCCTGGGCGCCAGCCTGGGGACCGACAGCGGACGACGCCTCGGCCAGCGCGGACTCCACTTCCACTTCGGCGCGCGCCTCCGGGTCGGGCTGCAGGGCGCGATCGAGAATGGCCCGTACCGCCGCCTCCGCGGGTGCATCGGCGGGCGCGTCGACAGGTTTGGCGGCCTTGCGCGAGGCGCGGCGGCGCTTGGTCGGGGCGGTATCGGACAGGTCGTTCATCGCCATCATCCTAACCGGACGACCTTAAGCCTGTGTCAAGGCGACGTTCTGATACTGTGCCCCCGTGCGGCCCGCCAGGCCGTGGCTTGCGTCCGGCGTTCATGCCGTCCGGACGCGCTAGTTGGGGGAGTTCCCATGTCTGAAGCCCACGTATTCGCCATCGGCATCCTGCTGGCCTGGTTGGCCGGGGTGCGCGCCTATCTCACCGTGTTCGGGGTCGGCATCGCCGGCTATTTCGGCTGGCTGGACCTGCCGCCCGCACTGGAAGCCACCACCTCGCCGTGGGTGCTGGGCGTCTCCGGCGCGCTGGCGGTGGCGGAATTCTTCGCCGACAAGATCCCCGGCGTGGATTCGGGCTGGGACCTGCTGCAGACCCTGCTGCGCGTACCGGCCGGCGCGTTCCTCGCCGCCGCCGCGATCTCGCCCGACGGCGACCTGGGCGCGGGGATGATGGCCGCCGGCGCCGGCGCCGCACTGACCAGCCATGTGCTGAAGTCCGGCACCCGCGCACTGCTGAACACCTCGCCCGAACCGATCAGCAACTGGACCGCTTCGGTCGCCGAGGACACCGCGGTCATCGGCGGACTGGCGCTGGTCTGGTCGCACCCCTGGATCGCGCTCACCGTCGTGGTCGGCACCGGCCTGACTATCGCCCTGCTGGTGTGGTGGCTGTGGCGCAAGCTGTTCCGGGGCGTTTCGCGGATGCTGTCCCCGTCCTGAGTCGTGGGTTCGCGGCATGCATGCCGCACGATCGCCATCGCTCCCAGGCCCGGCCATGACCCCCGGCGCTTCCCAACGCCGGACGAACCCGCATAATGCGCGTTCGAGCAGGGAGCCGCGATGTCCTTCGTTCCACAAGAACGCAATTCGTCCGCCACCACTGGCCGACCGGCCGGGTCGGGCGCGATTGCCCGCGCCGAATACCCACCGGCCGATTACTGGCGCCGCTGGTGCAGCGATGCGCCGCCGCCGGTGGTCGCCGTCGCCGCCGATCCTGCGGCCGAAGAAGTGGTCGAGGTCGAAGCCACGCCGATGGTGGTGCCCAGCGATGTCAGCGAACCGGCCTACCGCGTACTGATCGTCGAGGACGACCGCAGCCAGGCGCTGTTCGCGCAGGGCGTGCTCAAGGGTGCGGGCATGGATGCGGAAGTGGTGCAGGTGGCCAGCGAAACCATGGCCACGCTGGACCGCTTCACGCCCGATCTGGTGCTGATGGATCTGCACATGCCCGGCATGAGCGGCACCGAGCTCACCGCGCTGATCCGCAGCCACGCCGCGTACGCGCACATCCCGGTGGTCTTCTTGACCGGCGACACCAATCCGGAAAGCCATTTCGAAGTCCTCGACAGCGGCGCCGACGATTACCTCAGCAAGCCGGTGCGGCCGCGCCATCTCATCGCCGCAGTGGAAAATCGCGTCCGCCGCGCGCGCGCGCTGAGACAGCAGCGCGAACAGGAAGTGCGCCGGCACCCGGCCACCGGCCTGCTCACCCGCACCTACATGCTGCAGCAGTTGGCGCTGGCGTTCCCGCAGCAGACATCAGGCGCGGTGCATTTCGTGGTGATCGAAGGCACGTCCGCGCTGCGCGACCATTACGGCTACGCCACGCTGGACGCGATCCTCACCGAAGCCGGGCGGATGATCGCCGCGGTCGCCGGCGAGCACCATGCCTCGCGGCTCAACGACAACACCTTCGTCGTGTATTGGCCCGGCCTGCCGCCCGACCGCCATGCGGTGTGGGCGCGCCAGCTGCGCGACGCCTTCGTCGGCCACAACCTGGAAGCCAACGGCGACAACATCCGCCTGCGCGCCTGCGTCGGTTACGTCGATCTGGCGCACGGTTTCGCCGATGCCGGCACCGCGCTGGCCGCCGCGGAAGACGCCCTGCGCCTCGCGCGCAGCGAGCCGACCGCCATCGCCGCCTACCGCCCGCAGTCGGACGCGGTGTCGGAGCAGGCCACGCAGCTGTTGGCGCAACTGCATGAAGCACTGAAGGACGAACGCCTGGAACTGGCGTTCCAGCCGATCGTTTCGGTGGTCGGCGGCGATCAGGAGCAATACCAGACGCTGGTGCGGCTGCGCGGCAGCAGCGGCCAGTTGCATACCGCCGCGGAAATCGTGCCGGTGGCCGAACGCGCGGGACTGGTCCACGAAATCGACCGCCGGGTGATGACCCGGGCGATCGCGATCCTCGGCGACCAGCTGCGCGGCAGCAAACGCGCGCGGTTGTTCGTGCCGCAGGCCGCGCGCACGCTCGGCCAGGACACCTACGGCAAGTGGTTGCTGGAATCCCTTTCGGACCTGAGCATCGAGGGCAAGCTGCTGGTGGTGGACGTGCGCCTGGGCGACGCGCTGGTGCATTCGGTGCTGCTGCGCGAGTTCTGCCAGCGGATGATGGGCGCCGGCGTACGTTTGTGCCTGAGCCAATACCAGGCCAATCCGGAAGCCGACGCGCTGATGTCCCAGCTGCCGCTGAGCTATGTCCGCCTGTCGCCGCATTACGCCGGCAAGATCGACCAGCAGCCGGTCCACGACGAAATGCGCACAGTGATCGACCGCGCCCACATGCTGGGCCTGCAGGTCATCGGTCAGCACGTCGAAGACCCGCAGACGGCGGCCAAACTGTGGCTCAGCGGCATCGACTACATCCAGGGCGACCTGGTGCAAAGCGCCGCCAACGCGATGGATTTCGACTTCCAGCACTCGCTGTTGTAGGTCGCAAACCCGCGGCGGCGGAACCCGCGCTGGTCAAGGCGGCTCGGGCTGGGGCATCATCCGGTACTCGCCCTGCTCCCGCGGCTTGTTCCCACGGCCTGTGTGCAGCGGGGCGGGACGCGGCCGGGGATAGGCCGGTGGTTCAGAATGCCCGATCCGGCAGGACACTGTTCACAACGCAGGTAACCCGATTTGAACGAGCCGAAGCCCTCGCTGCTGAATTTCCGCTGGTTGGCGCTGGCCACTGCGCTCGGCGCCACCCTCGCACTGGCGGCCGACGCCGTTACGGGCGGCCAATCGTGGCGGATGGCAGCGCTCGTGTTGACCGCGGCCACCGCCGCCATCGTCGGTTATCTCGCCTACGCCTCGCGCCATTACGAGCAGCACATGCGCGACGCCGCCGACATCGCCGCGCGCAGCGAAGCCGAGCGCAGCGAACTGCAGCGCGAATTGCAGCGCCGCAGCCAGCTCGAACAACAGTTGCGCCAGGCCAAGCAGGACGCCGAATCGGCGGTGATGGCCAAGGGCGAATTCCTGGCCACCATGAGCCACGAAATCCGCACGCCGCTCAACGGCATCGTGCCGATGCTCGACCTGCTGATGCACAACAAGCTGCCGCCCGATCAAGCGGAAATGGTGCATACCGCCTTCCTGTCCTCGCAGCAGATGCTGCGGATCGTCGACGACATCCTCGACTATTCGAAGCTGGAAGCCTCCAAGCTCCAACTGGAGTCCACCACCTTCAACCTGCGCGAAACCCTGGAATCGGTCATCCAACTGATGGAGCGTCCGGCGCAAAGCAAAGGCCTGCGCCTGAACCTGCAGATCGACCCGTCGGTGCGGCTGCCGGTGCGCGGCGACTCGGTGCGGCTGCGCCAGGTGCTGAGCAACCTGATCAGCAACGCGGTGAAGTTCACCGAACGCGGCAGCATCGCGCTGACGGTGCGCCGGATCGGCGAAACCAGCGCCCAGCACCAGCTGCGCTTCGAAGTGCGCGACACCGGCATCGGTATCGCCCAGGCCGCGCAGGAACGGCTTTTCCAGGCCTTCAGCCAGGCCGACGCCTCCACCACCCGCCTGTACGGCGGCACCGGCCTCGGGCTGGCGATCTCCAAACGCATCATCGACCTGATGGGCGGCCGCATCGGCGTGGAATCCGACGCCGGACAGGGCTCGACCTTCTGGTTCGAGATCCCGATGCTCAAAGTGCAGGGCGACATCCTCGCGGCGAAACCGGCGGAACACAGCAGCGGCCGCGTGCTGCTGCTCACCGGCGACCAGCGCCTGCGCCTGCGCCTGAGCATGCTGCTGCCGAACTGGGGCCTGCGCATCACCGCCGTCGAAACCACCCAGGAAGCGCTGGACCGCATCCGCGCCGCGCTCAACCAGGGCGCCGACTGGGCCTACACCACTGTCATCGCCGACCTCGCCAGCGTGCGCAGCACTTCGGTGGCGCTGCAGCGCAATCTCGAACGCCAGACCATCTACGGACAGGTCCGGCTGATCTGTCTGCAGGGCGACGAACCCGCACCGGAAGAACTGCAGCAGTCGGCCACGATCCTGCATCGCCAGGCGCCCGATGCCGACCTGCGCATGTCCCTGCTGGGCGGCGCCGAAGCCGCGCCGTCGCTGTCGGCGGAAGCCGGCGCCGCGTTCGATGGCGGCTACGCGGCCGCGCCTGAGCCTCCAGTGCCTGCTCCGACGCAGGTCTCGAAGGTCGCCGACCCGGCCCGGCCGATGCGGGTGCTGCTGGTCGAAGACAACCCGGTGAACCTGATGGTCGGCCAGCGCCTGCTCAGCGTGCTGGGCACCCACTGCGACAGCGCCACCAACGGCGAAGCCGCGCTGCTGCGGATGTCCGCCTCACGCTACGACCTGGTGCTGATGGACTGCCAGATGCCGGTGATGGACGGCTACACCGCCACCCGCCGCTGGCGCGAGCACGAGGCCGCCACCGGCGTACGCCGCCTGCCGATCGTGGCGATGACCGCCAACGCGATGGCCGGCGACCGGCAGAAATGCCTCGATTCCGGCATGGACGACTATCTGGCCAAGCCGGTGACCCGCGGCGAACTCGAACGCTGCCTGTTCCACTGGTACCAGATCTCCTCACAGCACAATACCGCCGAGCCCAGCGCGTCGGCGCCGCCCGCCGCCGCCAATCCCCCGGCCGCCGCACTGCCCTCGCCCACCGCGACCCTCGAAGCGGCCGCCAACCGGCCCGCGATCACTGCGAACCCATTCGTGCCATCGCCAAACGCCCCCCCCAAACAACCCGCGCCTCCACCGCCGTCCACGGAACCGCCGTCACCGGTACTCGACGACGCCGTGCTGGAAGAACTGCGCAGCATCCTCGGCAACGAAGTCGACCGGCTCATCGAGGTCTTCCTCGACGACACGCCGCGGCTCATCGCCGCACTGGAAACCGCTGCGACCGGCCCGGACTACGAGATGCTGCGCAACGCCTCGCACACGCTGAAAT
The DNA here is from genome assembly GCA_966203835.1 of uncultured Thermomonas sp. Lineage (GTDB taxonomy): Bacteria > Pseudomonadota > Gammaproteobacteria > Xanthomonadales > Xanthomonadaceae > Lysobacter_I. The sequence goes on along the minus strand of CBIHKW010000072.1, from coordinate 7,343 downwards.
CGTCCAGCGCCAACCTCGGCGCGATGTCACTGTCGAATGCGGCGAAGAAACTCGAACTGGGCATCCGCACCCAGACGCTGGAACGCCCCGCCGTGGCGGTGGCGCTGATCTCCAACGAATTCGCCCGCGCCCGACAAGCGCTGCGCGCGAGCATGTCGTCGGGTGCATCGCAGCCCGGGTAATCGCGGGCAAGTCGCAAACCCACGCGACGCGCGAACGGAAACTCAAATAAAAACGGCGGCATCACTGCCGCCGTTTTTTTTGCGCGTGCGGTCGCGTCAGCTCGAAATCTTGGTCTGCAGGTAATTCTGCTCGCCCAGACGCTCGATCAGCGACAGCTGGGTTTCGATCCAATCGATATGTTCTTCCTCGGAATCGAGTATATCGGCGAACAACTGGCGGATGACGTAATCGCCGATCTTTTCGCAGTGCGCGATGCCATCGCGCAGCGCCGGCAGCGCTTCGTGTTCAAGCGCGAGATCGCACTTCAGCAGTTCGATCGGGTTCTCGCCGATCCGCAGTTTTCCCAAGGCCTGGAAATTCGGCAGGCCATCGAGAAAGAGAATGCGCTCCGCCAGCTTGTCGGCGTGCTTCATCTCGTCGATCGACTCGTGATATTCGTGGTCGGCCAACTCTTTCAGGCCCCAGTTCTTCAGCATCTTCGCGTGCAGAAAATACTGATTGATCGCAATCAGCTCGTTGTAGAGCGCTTTGTTGAGCAATTCGATGGTCTTGGGGTCGCCCTTCATGGCGTGCTCCGTCGGTGGCAGTGGCGCCACTTTAGCCGCAGCGCGCAACCGATGAAGAAATGCGAATCGTCCGCGTTGTCATTGCGGGTTACGCGACGACAGACCTGTGATGAGCGGTGCCGCGACCGCTTCAGGCGGCGTGGGCGATACCGGTGTCCGCAACGGCGGCATGCACGTCGTCCAGAATCTCCGTAGCCATCGTCAGACAACTGCCGCAACCCGCGCCGCAACCGGTGCGCATGGTCAGCTCGGCCACAGTCCTGCAACCAGCCGTTGCGGTGTGGCGGATTTCGCGCTCGGTGACTCCGTTGCAGAGGCAGACGTACATGGCGGTATCGGGAAGGTGGTGGGAACCGTTCTCATTTGGCCATGGATGAGAATGATTGTCAATTCTGCCCGGGTTCCGGCCCCTGGCCGCTGCGCGAGACCAGCGGGCGACGGCGGCCGCGCGGGCGCGACCAGCGCCGGGGGTCGACATTCGGCGGCGGGATGGCCTGCGCGCCCGCCACCTGCCGGGCGGCCGGCGCCAGATGATGCAGGGCATGGATGTAGACCATGCGTTTGAAATTGACCACATGCTCCAGCGGATACCAGAAGTCGACCCAGCACCAGTGGTCGAACTCCGGCGTATCGGTCAGGTCCAGGCGCAGATCGCTTTCCTCTCCGGTGAACCGGAGCAGGAACCAGACCTGCTTCTGGCCGATGCAGACCAGCCGGTCGTGGCGGCGGATCGCGCGTGGCGGCAGCCGATAGCGCAGCCAGCCGGGAGTGCTGCCGAGCACGTCGACATGTTCCGGCAACAGCCCGGTTTCTTCGCGCAATTCGCGATACATCGCCTCGGTGGGCGTCTCATCGCTGTTCATCCCGCCCTGCGGGAATTGCCAGCCGTCGCGGCGGACACGGCGCGCCCAAAACACCCGGCCATCCGGGCGCATCAGGACGATGGCGACATTCGGTCGATAACCGTCCGGATCGATCACGATGCGGACTCCTGAGATCTTTGGCCTTTCGGCCGCTGTCGTCGACTCTGCCACGCCCGCCCGGCAAGGACAAGCACAGGCGCCTGCAGACGCCTCCCGCCATTCGCCGGATTGACGCATCGGTCCCGGACATGGAGAATTGCGGGTCCGCTGCAGCCGCAAGGCCGCCAGCGCACCCCAAGGCTATGTAGCTCAGCCGGTTAGAGCACAGCACTCATAATGCTGGGGTCGGTGGTTCGAGTCCACCCATAGCCACCAAAAGCACTTCCAGCGACATCCCAGAAAGGCCGGAATCCCCAATAAATACAAGGGTTTCGGCCTTTTTAGTGTCCGCTAGTATCCCGGGGAGGCCCTTGCAATCCGGGGGCAAGTGGGGGCAAATATGGGGGCAACACCCCGACACGGGGTAGGAGTTGCCCCCAATGCCCCTGACCGATACCGCGATCCGCAAAGCCAAGCCCACCGACAAGGTGCAACGCCTGTTTGATGCTGGCGGGCTGTATCTGGAAATCGCCAAAACAGGCGGCAAGTGGTGGCGCCTGAAGTACCGTTTCGACGGCAAGGAAAAGCGGCTGTCGCTGGGCACTTACCCTGACACCTCGCTGGCATCCGCCCGGGACAAACGGGACGCCGCACGCAAGCTCTTGGCCGCTGGCGTCGACCCCGGCGAACACCGCAAGGCCGAAAAGCTCGCCGGGGAGGAACAGGCCGGGAACAGCTTCGAGGTCATCGCCCGGGAGTGGCTCGCCAAGTATTCGCCGACGTGGGCAGCGTCGACCGGCGACAAGATTGCCTCCCGCTTCGACCGCGACCTGTTCCCGTGGCTGGGCAAGCGCCCCATCGCCACCATCACCCCCAAGGAACTGCTGGCCGTCGTCCATCGCATCGCCGACCGGGGGGCGACCGAAACCGCACACCGGGCGCTGCGGACCTGTGGGCAGGTGTTCCGCTACGCCATCGCCACCGGCCGGGCCGAACGCAACCCCGCCAGCGACCTGCGCGGCGCCCTGCCCCCGATCCGGGAACAGGCCCACCGTGCCGCCATCGTCGACCCTGCGGCCATCGGCGGGCTGCTGCGTGCGATTGACGGCTATCAGGGCGCCTTTGCTACACGGTGCGCCCTGCGGCTCGCTCCGCTGCTGTTCGTGCGTCCCGGCGAGCTGCGACAGGCGGAATGGTCAGAAATCGACTTGGACGCGGCGGAATGGAACATCCCGGCCGACAAGATGAAGACCCGGGAGCCGCATCTAGTCCCGCTGGCACCGCAGGCCGTGGCGATCCTGCGCGACCTGTACGCGCTCACGGGGCGTGGCCGGTATGTGTTCCCCAATCCCCGCACCGGGTCGCGCCCCATGTCGAATAACGGCGTGCTGTCGGCGCTGCGGCGCATGGGCTACGGCAAAGATGAAATGACCGGGCATGGGTTCCGGGCGATGGCGCGCACCGTCTTGGATGAAGTGCTGAACTTCCGGCCCGATTACATCGAACACCAGCTAGCACATGCCGTCCGCGACCCAAACGGCCGCGCCTACAACCGCACGGCGCACCTTGCCGAACGCCGCAAGATGATGGCGGCATGGGCGGACTATCTCGACCAGTTACGCGACAGCGGTAGCAACGTTGTGCCGATGACGCGCAAGGCATCCGGCGACAGCCGGTAACAAGCGGGGCGACGGGGTGTTAGAGGCACCCCGCCGCCCCTAACCACAACCGTTCTGGAGAACGATCATGGCTCACAGCAGATTATCAGACGCCCACCCGACCACCGTAGACACCGGCTTTCGTGAGATTCCAGCTGAAGGCATGCGCCTATTGGCCGTGTCCGCAGGCTTGGATAGCCGCACGGCCACGCGCGAGGCCAGCGACCTAGAAGACGCCGTGCGCCGCGTGCTGGCAGGATCGATCGAAGCCGGGACAGACGGCAGCACGGCCTATCTGTGCGAGTTCGCGTTAGAGACCGCCAAGGCGTTGCGGGAAGCGGCCGGCTGCAACCATTGACGCGGCAAAGCTCACGACATCCCGCAACGGCTTGCTACGCTCGCGATACGCGCAGCCCAAGGGGGCGAAATGCCGGACATGCTGCCGGCGTCGGCGCACTGACTTTGGCAATAGGGAGCGTGCAGGCCATGAAAGATAAGACGCGGCCAAGTCCGTTTGTGGGGAAGTTCATCGAATTTTGCGATGAGGAAGCAAAGCGGATCACTACGGAATTGATTGAATCGCTTCAGGAAGGCGACGTTAAACGCGGCTTGAATTTCTCGGATGACGATGCACGCTTTCTTGCTTTCGTTCTTTCCGGACAGCTAGGGCTGTTTTTCTGGCGCTCCATCGAAGCGCACGTGGTGGACCCAGACGGCCTAAAGAAATTGAATCGTATGACCTCAAGAATCGCCGCCAGAAAAAGCGCCGCGAAGCGATCAACAGGATCTACCAAGCAAAGGTTTATCGAATACGCGATCAAGCAAAACCGTCGAAATCCTGAGCTGTCGAAGGGCGCGGTCGCAGAAATGTTTGCGCGCGAAAATCCTGGGACATCTGTTACCAGCCTGCGCAGATACTTGGCTGCCATCCCCAACGAAGGGAAGGACTGAGCAGCTCGATCCATGACTAAGCTGCACCGTCGCAATGTCCGCACAGATGCGGAAACGGCACGCTGTCTAGCCATGGCCCGGACGGTTTCCGGGCATCGCAGGCAGCGCCCTAATGTCCCACACCTCCATGCTTCCCGATTCCGTGCTGGCGCTCGAACGGCTTCCCCAAGTCAAAGCCCGCACGGGGCTTTCCCGGTCTGAGATTTATCGAAAGGTTGCACTAGGCGACTTCCCCAGCCCGATCAAGCTGGGCGAGCGTGCTAGCGCATGGCCGGAGCATGAGGTATCTGCTTGGATCGCGTCACGCATCGCCGCACGCGACAGCGCGGCGCTTGCCGCGACCCCGGGCGCTACCTCGCCACTGCGCACCCCTGCGAAGCATCGCGCAGCCTGAAGCAAACGCATGCCCGCCGTACACGACGACGCCGAACGGTTTCTGTCTGCGTTGGCGCCCGACGGGAAGCTGACCTTCCAAACCTTCGACGATGCCAAGCCCGGGCGCAAAGACCTATCGCGCGTCTTGCATGGCAGCTATCGGCGCAACGCTGCAAAGCTGGACGAATTGAACGCCAAGGGTGCGGGTTGCTTTGTCATGGTGAACCGTGGCAACGGCAAAGGCCGCAAGACGACCAGCGTGCAATCGGTGCGGGCACTATTCCTAGACCTGGACGGCTCGCCGTTAGGCCCGGTACTAGATGCCCCTATCCGTCCGCCGATTGTGTGCGAAACGTCACCGGGCAAATTCCATGCGTACTGGCCGATAGCGGGAATGCCCCTAGCTGACTTCAGGCGTGCGCAGCAAGCGTTAGCCGCTACGTATATGGGCGATACGCACGTGTGCGACCTGGCGCGCGTCATGCGACTACCGGGCTATCTTCACATCAAAGGCGAGCCGTTCCGTTCACGCTTGCTGCATTGCGACCGGGTGAAGCCGTGGAACTGGCCGGACTTCGCGCAGACGATGGGGCTGCACTATGCGGAGACAGACACGGATGCCGGGCGATACGTCGAAGGGAAGCGAAACGCATCGCTCTATCGTTTCGCCTGCGGACTTAGGCGGAAAGGTATTGACCATGGCGAAGCATTGCGCCGTGTGAATGTCGCGAATGCCCGCCGCTGTACTCCCCCGCTAGATGCTGCCGAGGTTGAACGCATTGTTGCGAGCGCGTGGAATGGCGAAATACAGGGGTTCGTCAAACTGCCTTACAGCTTGATCGATGGGCCAGCATTCAAAAACCTAACCGACGCTGGAAAGCTGGCTCTCATAGGCCTTATTCGCCAGCACAACGGCCGCAACAACGGCCGGATATCGTTCACGCGCGCTGAAGCTAGGCAATGGGGATTGGACAAGCGAAGACGCAAGAATGCCCTACAGGATGCCGAGGCAGCCGGCCTAATCGAATTCACACAGCACGGCATTCTAGGCGGCGCCGGACATCGGGCAAGTCCTGACTTTTTTCGGCTGACGTTCCTGCCAGATAGGGGTCAAATTGACCCCTATGCAATCGAGGGATAGGGGTCAAAACCGTACCTCTTAGATAGATAAACAGGCTCAAAGAAAAAAAGCCCTGTGAGGGGTGAGACCCAAGAACCACAGAATCGATCTGAAGAACTGAAGCCGGCAAAACCTGAAGAATCTGAAGAGACTAGAACGCAATGAATGACGATGGCTATCTGTCCCGCAATCGCCCATACCTCGCCGCAATGCAACGGCAGCGCCGGGCGCGCATGATCCGCATCGATTACATGCCCAGCAAGGCTGCTAGGGACGCCATAGAGGCGATGAGAGAACGCACGCGACCCAGCACCCCATCGGCGACCAATAGCGCCGTCATCGATGCGATTTTGGCGGAATGGGCAAGGCTTACCGGAATACAACAGACGGAAATAGACACTTCTGCAACGTCCCCAATAACTACGGGGGTTGCTGACCAATACGCGCGCATGCGAAAGAGTTCGGATTCTGGGACAAGTACGCCCGCGCGTATGACTTCGGACAATTTGGCAGAGTGCGCGGGCGGGCGGGCGGGAACAAGTTCGGCACGGCCGGAGCAACTCGGCGCATCGCAGGCGCGTGCGGGCGCGAAAGACTTCGACCCGAGACATGCCAAGCCTGCACACCCGCCGAAACCGGACACACCGGAATTTCTGACAGCCTTTGCGCGCGCGAACGAGTCCGGGTTATGTCATGCCACACGCGCAGGCGCGCAGGCGAACAAGTCCGGTAGCCAGCCCACCGGGAACAAGGCCCGCGTGGTCTGTGGCGCTAGGCGACGCCGTGACGGCCAGCCTTGCCAAGGCCTCAGCGTGCCCGGGAAGTTTAGGTGCAAGTGGCATGGTGGCGCTTCTACAGGCCCCAAAAGCCAAGAGGGGCGCGCGCGTTCATTGGCGAACCTTCGTCAAAACAGATGCCACGATGCGGAGTCAGCTTGGACGAATTGTTAGACACATGAGTCCTAGAAAACAATGGCAAGAATGGCCACTAAAACAGAGGCACCAGCTGCTAACCATGCTGTTACAAGCCCAAGGCTACGTCCCGATTCTTCTTGAGCCCGATGTGAAATGAACTCCAAAAGAGTTGCAAGATACTCTTGCTCTAGAGGTGGCCGCGTGGCGTCCTCATCTTCTTCACCTTGAAGCCACTGCCGCGCATGTCGAAGTTGTAGGGTGTAGAAATGGGTTCCAGTTTTCTTGGACGTTCCCTTGGACTTGCGGAAGAGACCTTTGAAGGACTCAAGGACGATTTCAATCTCGGCCTGATCTATTGAAAGGGCTTTAGCAAGGTTCGGCGGACTGCGCGCGGACCAATCGGTCATTGCTAAGTGCGTGACCAGTGCAATGAGTGTTTCGAGATTGTCGGAATAGCGAGGCTTTTTCATGTGGCTAACGCCTGGGTTAAGCCGCCCCGTGGAGGGCGACGGACGCATGCAAGCGTAGCGCAGGCACGTGGCCGACGCCACGACGCGGCGGGGAGTTCCTACGCAAAAGTGGACACCGTAGGGTTAGGTGCATTGGCGTTCGTA
>CBIHKW010000071.1:0-20862 GCA_966203835.1 uncultured Thermomonas sp. | reverse complement strand
GAGGATTTCGAGGATCCTGAGCTGCAGGACAAGCTCGACCGCGCCCGCCGCCAGACGATGGGGCGGATGAACCTGCTGAGCATGCTGTTCGGACAGGCGCAGGACATGGTCACGGTGATCAGTTTCGCGATCGGGCTGATGGTCTACGCGCCTTGGCTCATTCTGCTGCTGGCAGTAGCGCTGATACCCGCGTTCGTCGGCGAGTCGCACTTCAATGCGCTCAACTACTCGCTGAATTTCCAGTGGACCGCCGAGCGCCGCCAGCTCGAATACATCCGCCAGATGGGCGCGAGTCTGGAAACGGCGAAAGAGGTGAAGATCTTCAACCTCAACCGCTTCTTCATCGACCGCTTCCGCACGATGTCGGCGAAGTTCTACGAGGCCAACCGCGCTCTGGCGCGGCGGCGCGCGTTCTGGGGCAGCCTGCTGGCGGCGCTGGGCACGCTGGGCTATTACGTCGCCTACGGCTACATCGCCTGGCGCACCGTCAGCGGCGACTTCACCATCGGCGACCTGACCTTTCTCGCCGGCAGTTTCCGGCGGCTGCGGCAGATGCTGGAAAGCCTGCTGTCCGGGCTGTCGCAGGTCGCCGGGCAGGCGCTGTATCTGGACGATCTGTATTCCTTCTTCGAGATCGAACCGGAGATCGCCTCGAAGCCGGATGCGGTCGCGGTGCCGAAACCGATCGCGCAGGGCTTCGTGTTCGAGGATGTAGGGTTCCGCTACCCCGAAGCCGACAACTGGGCGCTGCGCGGGCTGTCGTTCGAGCTGCGCGCCGGCGAAGTGCTGGCGCTGGTCGGCGAGAACGGCGCAGGCAAGACCACGCTGGTGAAACTGCTGGCGCGGCTGTACGAACCGGACGAAGGCCGGATCCTGCTCGACGGCCGCGATCTGCGCGACTACGACCTCGACGACCTGCGCGCGAACATCGGCGTGATCTTCCAGGACTTCGTGCGCTACCACCTCAGCGCCGGCGAGAACATCGGCGTGGGCAATATCGACGATCTCGGCAACCGCGAACGGATCGAATGGGCCGCGCAGCGGGCGATGGCCGACGGCCTGATCGAGTCGCTGCCGATGGGCTACGAACAGATGATCGGCCGGCGCTTCAAGACCGGCGTCGATCTGTCCGGCGGGCAATGGCAGAAGATCGCGATCGCCCGCGCCTACATGCGCGACGCGCAGGTGATGATCCTCGACGAACCGACCGCCGCGCTGGACGCACGCAGCGAATTCGAGGTGTTCCAACGCTTCAAGGATCTGTCCGACGACCGCACCGCCGTGCTGATCTCGCACCGCTTCAGCAGCGTGCGCATGGCCGACCGCATCCTGGTGCTGGCCGGCGGGCGCGTCGAGGCCAGCGGCACACACGAGCAGCTAATGGCGCAGGGCGGGCGCTACGCCGAACTCTTCGAACTGCAGGCCGCCGGCTATCGGTGAGATGCGCGCAATCTGATCAGGATCAGTATCGGCCGGCTGCTTCGGCAAGACACTGGGCGCCTCATCCACGGAGTGCCACCATGATCACCTCCAGCGCCCAACCGCAGACCCCGTTCCTGCCCTACGCCGCGAACGTCCTCGCCGACGGCCGCGAAGTGCTGATTCGCCCGATGAACCCGGGCGACGCCGACGCCGAGCGGGCCTTCATCGTCGGCCTGTCGCCGCAGACGCGCCGCTATCGTTTCCAGGAGCAGTTCTCCGAACCCAGCGACGCGCTGGTCGCGCAATTGGTCGATGTGGACCACGCGAACGACGAAGCCTTCGCCGCGCTGGCCACCGTCGATGGCTGCGAACGGATCGTCGGTGTGTCGCGCTATGCCGTCGGCAACGTCCCCGATGAGTGCGAGGTCGCGGTGACCGTCCTCGATGCATGGCAGGGTCAGGGGCTCGGCACTGCGCTGATGCGTACGCTCATCGATGCCGCCCGCTTACGCGGGATCAAGCGCATGGCGTCGCTCGATTTCGCGGAGAACGGCGAGATGACCCACCTCGCGCATCACCTCGGATTCACGACCACGCCGGATCCGGACGACCGCACCCAGGTCGTGCACCGCCTGACCCTCTGAGCGCCGCGCCAGGATCGCGTCGGCGCGGGCCTGCCCGGGCCGTCCGCCGCGGCCTGCCGGTACAATACCGGCCCACTGCATCACCCCGCCCCGAATTCCCCATGGCCTCCCCCTACGGCACCGAAACCGTGCTGGACGTCCGTCACTGGACGGACGCTTATTTCAGCTTCACCACCACCCGCGACGACGGCTTCCGTTTCGACAACGGCCAGTTCGTGATGATCGGGCTGGAGGTGCCGCAGGACGACGGCGGCAGCAAACCGCTGATGCGGGCGTATTCCATCGCCAGCGCCAACTGGGAAGAGCAGCTCGAATTCTTCAGCATCAAGGTCCAGAACGGGCCGCTGACCTCGCGTCTGCAGCACATCAAACCCGGCGACACCATTCTGATCGGCCGCAAGCCGACCGGGACGCTGCTGATCTCGGACCTGCATCCGGGCCGCAACCTGTATCTGCTGTCCACCGGCACCGGCTTCGCGCCGTGGATGGCGGTGGTGAAGGATCCGGCCACCTACGAGCGCTTCGAGCGCGTGATCGTCGTCCACGGCGTGCGCGGCGCGGCCGATCTGGCGTATCGCGACTACATCCTGCGCGAGCTGCCGCATCACGAATTCCTCGGCGAAGAGATCACCCGCAAGCTGCTGTACTACCCGGCGGTCAGCCGCGAGGATTTCGTGTTCGACGGCCGCTCGCACCGCGGGCGCATCACCGACCTTCTGGAGAGTGGGCGCATGGCCGAAGACCTCGGCATCGAGCCGCTGGACCCGAAACACGACCGCGCGATGATCTGCGGCAGCCCGCAGATGCTGGGCGATTTCCGGCGGATCCTCGATGGCCGCGGCTTCGTCGCATCACCGCGGATCGGCACTGCCGGCGAGTACGTGTTCGAGCGCGCCTTCGTCGAAAAATGATCGCGGGTCTGGCATAGACTTGCCGGTCACGAACCTCGAACCACCGACGGACCCCGAATGCCGATCTTCGCCTGCACCGCCGCCCGCAACGCCCCGCCCCGCACTCTCCGCCCGTGGGCCATGGCCGCACTGCTGCTGGCGACGATGCTCGCGACCGCCGCCGAACCGAGGAAACAGCCCGCCGTCGGCGAACTGCCGCCGGATGCACTGGGACGCGACCGCAACGGTACCGAGCAGACGGTCAGCATGCACCGCGGCAAGGTGGTGATCGTGACGTTCTGGGCGTCGTGGTGCGGCCCCTGCCGCCGCGAACTGCCGGTGCTGGGCAAGTTCCAGAACGTGGTCGGCAAGGATCATCTGGAAATCATCGCGGTCAACGTCAAGGAACCCAGAAGCGACTACAACGCGGTGGTGCGCGCCAACAAGGACATCGCGCTGACCTGGGTCCACGACGCCAGCGGCGCGACCAGCGTGCGCTACGGGGTGGAAGCGCTGCCGAACATGTTCATCATCGATCGCGAAGGCCGGGTCGCGCACGTGCATCGCGGTTACAACGAAGAGCAGATCAAGGTGTTCGTCAAGGAAATCGCGGCGCTGCTGCCGCCGGAAGTGCTGCAGCGCCCGGCCGGCGGCTGAATCCGACAGCAAACGCAACGGCCGCTCATTACCGACGCGATGACAAGGCGGTCCGGCATCACCATCATTTTTTTGTCAGCGTGGCAGCAGCCTGAAGATCGCCCTGCAAACCGATCTATTCGCCGTAGTGCAGCCAGATGCGGGCACGGGATTCGTTGTCGAACACGCGGCATTCGTAGCCATGTTCGCGGCCGATGATCTCGCCTACTTCCATCCGGCTGATCGCGGTGCCGCGGGCGTCGACATAGGCCACCCGGACATCGGCGAAACCCTGCCCGCCCACCGAATCGACCAACTGCCGCAGTTGGTCCTCGGGCGGGACCACGCCAAAGGTGTGATCGATCACCAACAATTGACGCAGACCGGTGCGGCGCAGTTCGGTAGCCATCTGCATGAACATCGCGATCAAGGCATCGATACCGCCGATCCGGCCGGTAACGTTCGCCACCAACCCGCTGCTTTCGATTTCCAGCGCCAGCTCGAAGCCGGGATTCGCCGGATCGAAACGGGCCGGGCCGACATCCGCGTCCATGTCCGCGCCGTCGCTCAGCCCAAAGCCGCTTCGATATCGCTGGTCAGCGACTCCGGTTTATCGGTCGGCGCGTAGCGCTTGATGACCTTGCCGTCGCGGCCGACGAGGAACTTGCTGAAATTCCACTTGATCGCGCCGATGCCGAGCAGGCCGCTCTTCTCGTCCTTCAGCCACTTCCACAGCGGATGCGCTTTGCCGCCGTTGACGTCGACCTTCGAGAACATCGGAAAATCGACGTCGTAGGTGAGCGAACAGAAATTCTTGATTTCCGATTCGTCGCCGGGCTCCTGATGACCGAACTGGTCGCTCGGGAAACCCAGCACGACCAGGCCGCGCTCGCGATATTTCTCCCACAGCGACTGCAGCCCGGTGTACTGCGGGGTGAAGCCGCACTTGGAAGCGACATTGACCACCAGCAGGACTTTGCCGCTGTAATCGGTGAGCGATTTGTCGTGGCCGTCGATGTCGATGGCGGAAAAATCGTAGGCGGTGGTCATGTCGGCGTCTCCATGCAGGTAGTGTGGGCGATTCCGCGATCAGGGCTGCGTCGGCACGGCGGCTTCGGCAGCCGCGGCCTCGACAGCTGCGGCGGCCGACGCGGCACCCGTCGACGCGACCTTGACCGGCGCGGCGAACGGCTTGATGCCGAACGCTTCGTAGATGTCGCTCGGGTAGTAGGCGGTACCGTTCTTGATCACCAGCGCGACGTTGCGGATGTCGGCGATGTTCGCGGTGGGGTCGCCCTCCACCAGGATCAGGTCGGCGCGCTTGCCCACCTCGATCGAACCGCGATCGGGCAGCGTGCGCGAATACTTGGCGCCGTTCCAGGTCGCGACCTGCAGCGCCTGCGCGGGAGTCATGCCGGCCTGCACGTACAGTTCGAGTTCGCGCTGCAGCGTGAATCCGGGCAGGCCGTCGGTGCCGGCGAGGATCGGCACGCCGGCACGGTACATCCGGCCCACGAAATCGACCATCTTCTCGTAGGACTTCTCATAGCGCGCGGCGGCGGCATCGTCCGGGATATCGAATTCGGCCACCGTGAGCCCGCGCTGCACGTCCGGCGGCAGATGCGTGGCGACCGCGGCGAAGACCTTCGACATCTGGCCCGGGCGATGGCGGATGAAATCGAAGGTGGCGAGCGTGGGGTCGATCGCGATCTGATCCTTGGCCAGCCGGGCGATGAAATCCTGCACCGGCTTGGAATCGAAGTTCATGTCGGCGACGCGCTTGGCCGGCAGATAGAACCGCTCCAGCGTGCGGGTATCGGTAGTGTCGTCGACCAGGAAGTTCAGCAGCACCTGATTGATGTGCTGGATCTCGTCGTAACCGGCGTCGAGCGCGTCCTGCGCACGCAGGAACACCGGGATATGGCCGCTCACCCGCAGGTCGCGGCTGTGCGCGTAGGCCACGGTGTCGCGGAGAATCTCTTTCGGGAACGAGTTGTAGATCTTGATCTGCGGATAACCGTTGGCCGCGTACCAGTCCACCGCTTTCTTCGCAGCGGGGAGATCGGCCACCACGAAACCGTTGCGCGCGGACATCGGGCTTTCGCCTTCCAGGAAGCCCGCGGCGACGATGCCCGGCGACAGCGAACGACCGGCGCGCTCATCGGCAATCAGTTCCTGCAGGTTCGCGTTGTCGTTGCCCATGTCGCGGACCGTGGTCACGCCCGCGGCCAGATGCAGACCGCCCTGCCAGTCGTTGATGTGACCATGCATGTCGAACAGACCCGGCAGCAGCATGCGCCCGCCGGCATCGACGACATGATCGGCGGGCGCACGTTCCTGGCCCGCGCCGGAAATCGACACGATCCGGCCGTTCTCGATCAGCAGATCGGATGCCGCGCCGACGGTCGCGCTTTCGCTGTCGAACACGCGCGCGTTGCGGATCAAGGTCGTGCCGCGCAGCGGATGCGACAAGCGGCGCTGCAGGTCGACCAGTACCTCGCCCTCGGCCTCTTTCTGCCGGGTTTCCAGCGCATTGGCGTTGCCCTGCCAACCCTTTTCGATCAGCTGCAGATAACCGGGAAAGATGAAACCGAAAAACCGCGGCTGCGCCTCGACCGTGGCCCATACGAAACTGGGGATGAAGCCGACGCCGGTCACCACCATCAGTTGGACTTTGCGTTTCTCGGCGCCGTTGACGACATCCATCTGCGCGACGGATCGCATGCTCAGCGTGCCGCTGGGGATCAGCGGCAGTTTGCCGTCGTCGCGGCGGCTCAGCGCGGCCAAGGCGACGGCGATGCTCTGCGGCGACCCTTCGAGCGCCCAGTAGGCGGCGCCCGGCACCGCAGGTTGCTCGCCGGCATCGGAGGTCGACTTCCAGCGGGCAACGCCATTTTCGATCCGGAAGTTCTCGTCCACCGGCGCGCCGAACGTCGACTGGCCCTTCACCGCATAGGTCGTGAAGGTGCCGTCGGCGGCGAGGGTGTATTCCTCTTTCAACTCCGGTCCGCGGCCGTTGTCCTTGAACAGATAGTCGACCCGGGTCACGCCGTCGTCGCCGTGGGCGACGATCAGATGGCCGGCCTGCTTGCCGCCATCGACCAGCGCGACGTATTCGATCGTCTCGGCCGCGCGCGCCGCACCGGGCGACAGGGCCAGCGCCAACAGAAGGCCAAGGAAACCACTGCGGTTCATATCCATCTCCCGTACATGCAAACGTTCTGCCCCTGTTGACGTGCCGGAGCTGCGCGATGCGCGACGCCGGCCAAGGCGGAGTCTAGCCCGTTTGAGCGCATGCGGTCGCGGGTGGCCGCACGGCGCAACGCACCGCATTCGGAAGCGCCGACGCAATGCCTCGCGGCTGCGATGAGAGAGCCGGTAGTCGTCGCTGAAGCGCACGACACAACAGCAGGCAACCAGCCGGGTTCCGGCAGGACGCGCTGCCGACTACATCGTATGCGTGGCTTTGTCCGAGTTGATGATGCCTGCGAGGATCGCTTCGATCTTGTTCTTCACCGCTTCGCCTTCGGGCGTGTCGGCGAACTGCACGCCGATGCCGGCGACGCGGTTGCCCTGGGCGCCGGACGGCGTGACCCACGCGACCTTGCCGGCGACGGGCAGGCGTTCGGGGGATTCGGGCAGGGTCATCAGCAGGAACACTTCATCGCCGATGAAATAGCGCTTGGGGGTGGGTACGAACACACCGCCCTGCTTGATGTAGGGCATGTACGCCTGGAACAGGGCGTTCTTGTCCTTCACCGCGAGGGAGAGGATGCCCTGACGGGCGCCGCCAGCCGCTTTCACGTTCATCGTCGTACTCCAGAAGCTTTCTGTGACGCCCCGCCTGCCGGTTTGCCCGGGCCGCGCCACTGCGCGAGCAGTTCGGCCAGCGCCAGGTCGGCGCGGACCGTGGTCCGCAGCAGGTCGCGGGTGCGGTTGGCCGCATCGAACCATGCTGCGAGGGTGCGGATTCTGATCGGATCGGTCAAGCGCCCAGCTTCGGCCAGGGCCAGATCGGCGGCGTGACGCAGGCGCTGGTCGAGGTCTTCGGCGTCGGCCCAGCGTTTCGCGGTTTCCAGCGCCGAGCGCTCGCCGCGGCCGATGGCCTGCAGATCGGCGGCGATGTCGCGGCGCAGGTCCAGGCCGCCGTCGCGCAGCCAGCGATCCGCCAACCCGGGATGTCCGCGGGCGGCGGTGAGGGCTTCGGTGGCGGCGCTGTCGGCGTGGCCCTGTGCCAGCAGCCAGGCCAGAGCCTCGTCGGCCGGCGGCAGGCGGAATTCGATCCGCTGACAGCGGCTGCGGATGGTCGCCGGCAGGCGCGCTGGCTGGGCGCTGATCAGCCACAGGTAGCGGCCGGGCTGCGGCTCTTCCAGGGTTTTCAGCAGCGCGTTGCAGGCGGCGTGATTGATGGCGTCGGCGGGATCGAGAATGACGATCTGCGCGCCGCCGTACTGCGGTGTGAGCGCGAGTTTTTCGGAAATCTGGCGGATCTGTTCGATCACCAGTTCGGTGCGCAGCCGCGGCGGGCGCGCCTTGTCGTTCCACTCATAGCCGACGAAGCTCAGATCCGGATGGCCGGAGTGGCCGAACGGATGCGCGAGGCGGCCGTCGGGGCGCAGTTCGGGCGATTCGCGCTGGTAGCGGTTCTCGAACAACTGGCAGCTGCGGCAGCGGCCGCAGGGCTCGCCTGCGCTGTCGCGGGCGGTACAGAGCATGCGCTGGGCGAGACGCTCCGCAAGCAGGCGCTTGCCCAATTGCGCGGGACCGCAGAACAGCAGCCCGTGGCCAAGGCGGCCGCTGTCGAGCGCGGCGGTGGTCTGCGCGTACATGCGCTGCTGCCAGGGCGCGAACGCGGGCAGTTGCAGGCTCATGCGGGCCGCTTCATACGAGCGACGCCGATGCGGGCCGGCTCACGCGAACCCGCCACGCGCGATGAACATGCGCAGGATGGCGACGGCATCCGCGGCGACTTCCGATGCGCTCTGGGTGGCGTCGATCACCCGCACGCGGTCGGGCGCGGCGCGCGCACGGTCGAGGAATGCGCGGCGCACGTTTTCGAAGAAATCGTCGCGCTCGCGTTCGATGCGGTCCGGGCCTTGCCCGCCGAAGGCCAGATCGCGGCCGCGGGTGCGCTCGCGGCCCTGGGCGACGCCGAGATCGAGCAACAGCGTCAGGCCGGGCTGGAGGCCAACCACGCGCTGTTCGAGCTCGGCGATGAACGCGGGATCGATGCCGCGGCCGCCGCCCTGGTAGGCGTAGCTGGAATCGGTGAAACGGTCGCTGATCACCCAGGCGCCGCGTTCCAGCGCGGGACGGATGGTCTCGCGCACGTGCTGCGCGCGCGAAGCGAACATCAGCAGCAGTTCGGTTTCGGCGGCGGGCGGTTCGTGTTGCACGCCCTCGACGGGCACGTTGAGCAGCAGATCGCGGATCTGTTCGGCCAGCGGCGTGCCGCCGGGTTCGCGCGTGGACACCACTTCATGCCCGGCGTGCTGCAGGGCATCGCGCAGGGCGTTGAGCACCGTGGTCTTGCCCGCGCCCTCGCCGCCTTCCAGCGAAACGAAATGCGGGTGGCGTTCGAGCCCGTTCACAGCGGCGTCGGTCATTGCGCGCGCGCCTGCTGTGCGCGGTAACGCTTGATGTACTCCACGACCGCGCTCTGGTGCTCGGCGTAGGTCTTCGAGAACACGTGGCGACCGCTGCCGTCGCCCACGGCGACGAAGAACAGCGCGTCGCCGGGCGCCGGGTGCGCGGTAGCCTGCAGCGCGTCGCGGCCGGGCATGGCGATGGGCGTGGGCGGCAGACCGTCGCGGGTATAGGTGTTGTAGGGCGTGTCGGTGCGCAGATCGGTCTTGCGGATGTTGCCGGTGTAGGCGCTGCCCATGCCGTAGATGACGGTGGGATCGGTTTCCAGCCGCATCGGCACCTTCAGACGACGCAGGAACAGGCCGGCGATCTGCGGACGTTCGCTGGCGATGCCGGTTTCCTTTTCGACGATCGACGCCAAGGTCAGCATCTCGTAGGGCGTGTTCAGCGGCAGATCCTTGTCGCGGCCGCTCCAGGCTTCGGTCAGCGCCTTTTCCATCGCCGTGGCCGCACGCTTGAGCACGTCGAGGTCGCTGTCGTTGCGGGTGTAGAGATAGGTTTCGGGCAGGAAGCGGCCTTCCGGATGCTGCGCGCCCAGCTCGAGCGCGCGCATCAGCGCCGCATCGTCGAGATCGGCGGTCGTCTGCTTCAAGGGCGTGGCCTTCGCCAGCGCCGCGCGCAGTTCGCGGATGTTCCAGCCTTCGACGATGGTGAAGCGATAGTTCATGACCTTGCCGTCGCGCATCCGCGACAGCAGATCGCGCGGCGTCATCCCGGGTTCCAGCGCGTATTCGCCGATCTGGATCTTGCCGGCGGCGCCCATCTGCTTGGCAAGCGCGCGCCATTCGAGGTCGCGGGTCTCGATGCCGAGTTCGCCCAGCTTGCGCAGCACTTTCGGCAGCGAATCGCCGGGCGCGACGATCACGCTGTCGCCCGGTTCGATCCCGGCGATAGCGGCATCGGCGAAACCGAGGAAGCGCTGATACGCCACCACACCGAGCGCGCCCACCGCGACCACGATCAGGGTCAGGAACAGCAGCGCGAGCATGCCGAGGCGGGATTTTTTCCTGGGAGCTGGACTCACGGAGCGTCCTCGTGCTGTGCGGTATCGGTTGGAACGGGTTTAGTTGAAACGGGTTTAGTTGAAACAAAGTCGGAGGCGTTGTCGAAGGCGGGATGCGCGGCGGCGAGCCGCCTGCGCGCATCGGCGACCGCAGGGTGCGGCGACCACGCGCGGTCGCCCAAGCGGGCCACCGGCAGGATACCGCGCACCGCGTTGCACAGAACCACCGCGTCGGCGGTTTCCACCTCGTCCACGCGCAGGCGCCGCTCGCCGGCGGCGAAAGCGCGCAGCGCCCAACTGCGGCAGACCCCGGCGATGCCGCACTGGTCCAGCGGCGGCGTCCACCAGCGTCCCTCGCGCAGCACGAACAGATTGGCTGCGGTCGCGGCGATCACGTTGCCTTCGGTGTCCAGCATCAGGCCTTCGTCGATGTCCGGATCGCACCACTCGGCGCGGGCCATGATCTGTTCCAGCCGATTGCAGTGTTTCAGGCCCGCCAGCAGCGGCTGCCGCGCCAGGCGGGTCTCGCACCAGCGGAGGACCAGGCCGCCGGGCCGCATCGGCGGCGGCAGCGTGGAGACCGCCAGCATCCACACCGGCGGCGCATCCGGCGCCGGTGCGTAGGCGCGTCCGCCGCTGCCGCGGGTGATGATGAGCTTCACCACCGCATCGCGATGCAGCGACAGCCAGTCGTGCAGTTCGGTGTCGATGCATTCGGCCGACGGCAGCGCGATCCGCAGCCGCGCCGTGCCCAGCACCAGTCGGGCGCGATGGCCCGGCCACCACGGGATCACGCCACCGACCGCGCGCATGGTCTCGAACACGCCGTCGCCGTAGGCGATACCGCGGCCGGCGGCGAGCACGCTGTCGGCGCCATCGGCCACGCGTTCTTCGCCGACGAACAGACGCGCGTTCACGCCTCGGCCCCCAATGCTTTCAGCAAACCGCGGGCCTTGGCCCGGGTCTCGTCGAGTTCGCGCTGCGGGTCGGAGTCGGCGACGATGCCGGCGCCGGTGCGGAAGCGCAGCCGGCTTCCGCCGGCAGGGTCCGCTTCGACTTCCGCGCTGCGGATCAGGATATTGAGATCGAGGTCGCCGTCGCGATTGAGCCAGCCGAACGCGCCGGTGTAGGCGCCGCGACCGGTGCCTTCCAGTTCAGCGATGATCTGCATGCACCGCACTTTCGGGCAACCGGTAATCGTGCCGCCGGGAAACACCGCGCGGATGGTGTCCCCGGGCGTGGCGTCGTCGCGCAGGCGGCCGCGCACGTTGCTGACGATGTGATGCACGTGCGAATAGCTTTCGACCGTCATCAACTCATCGACTTCGACGCTGCCCGGCGTACAGATGCGGCCGAGGTCGTTGCGTTCGAGATCGATCAGCATCACGTGTTCGGCGCGCTCTTTCGGATGTCCGACCAGTTCGCGGATCCGCGCCGCGTCGTCGTCGCCGTCGAAACGCGGGCGGGTGCCGGCGATCGGCCGGGTTTCGACCACATCGCCGCGCACCGACACCAGTCGCTCCGGCGAAGAACTCACTACCGCCCACGCTGTGTTGACGGTATCGGTCGCGGTCTCGCCGACGAACAGACCCGCGAACGGCGCCGGGCTGGCCGCACGCAGACGCGCGTACAACGCGGCGGGTTCGAGCGGCTGCGCGAAGCGCGCGCGCCACGCACGCGAGAGATTGACCTGGAACACATCGCCGGCCGCGAGATAGTCGAGGATGCGCGACACGCCGTCGGTGAACGTGCCCGGTACATCGTCTTCCAGCGACTCGGGCGCGGTCCATGTCGGCAGCGGCGCAGGATCCGGCATCGCGAGATCAGCCAGGATGCGGTCGAGCATCGTCTCGGCGCCCACCTCTGCCACCGCGAAACATTCGCCCGTCGCGTGGTCGCGCAGCACCGCCGCCGGACAGCGCAGCGCCAGCGCCACCGGCAACGCACCTTCGGCCTGCGGCAGGCGCAGCACCGGCTCCACCTGCGCGGCGAATTCGTAGCCGAAGTACAGCGCCCAACCGCCGCGGAACGGCCAGCGCGGCTCTTCGCGCGAGGTGCGCAGCGCACGCCAGCGTGCGTCGAGCAGCGCCAGGAAATCGTCGCCGACCTCATTGCCGTCGCAACCATCGCAGACGCGGCCGTCGGTCTCTAGACGCAGACTTTCGCCGCTGGCAGCCAACAGCAGGTCCCAACGCCCCTGCGCATGGCCCGCATGCAGCGACGACGAGGTGGATTGCAGCAACAGCGGGTAGCGCGCGGGCGCCAGACGATGCAGGCGCAGCAGATCGCTGTCCGCAGGCAATGCGCGGGTGACGATCATGTTCGAAGCCCAGTGAAGCCGGTCAAAGACGTGCGGAACGGATCAAAGGCGACCGAACACCAGCGTCCCGTTGGTGCCGCCGAAACCGAAACCGTTCGACACCGCGATGTCGATCTTCTTCTCGCGCGCGACGTTCGGCACATAGTCGAGATCGCAGCCCTCGCCTGGCGTTTCGAGATTGATCGTCGGCGGAATGATGCCGGTGTGCAGCGCCATGATCGAGAAGATCGCTTCCACGCCGCCGGCCGCGCCGAGCAGATGCCCGGTCATCGATTTGGTCGAGGACACCATGGTCTTGTAGGCATGGTCGCCGAGCGCGCGTTTGATCGCGCGGGTCTCGGCCAGATCGCCGAGCGGCGTCGACGTGCCGTGGGCATTGAGGTAGCCGATCTGATCGGCGTTGATGCCGGCATCGCGGAACGCCGCCGCCATGCAGCGCGCGGGGCCGGAGCCGTCCTCGCTGGGCGCGGTCATGTGGAATGCGTCGGCGCCGGCGCCGAAGCCGCGCAGTTCGCAGTAGATGCGTGCGCCGCGCGCCTTGGCGTGTTCGTATTCCTCGATGACGAGGATCCCAGCGCCGTCGCCCATCACGAAACCGTCGCGATCCTGGTCCCAGGGACGCGAGGCGCGGGTGGGATCGTCGTTGCGGGTCGACATGGCTTTCATCGCGCAGAAGCCGCCGATGGATGTGGGACTGGTGCCGTGCTCGGCGCCGCCGGCGATCATCACGTCGGCGTCGCCGTACTGGATGGTGCGCATCGCCATGCCGATGGAATGATTGGAAGTGGCGCAGGCCGAGACCGCGGAAAAATTCGGACCCTGGATGCCGGTCATCAGGCTGAGCTGACCCGGCAGCATGTTGATGATGGTGCTGGGGATGTAGAACGGCGAAATCTTGCGCGGGCCGCCCTCGTGATACTTGATGGTCTGCTGCTCGATACCGAGGATGCCGCCGATGCCGGAGCCGATCATCGCGCCGATGCGTTCGGCATTGCCTTCGTTCACTTCCAGACCGGCGTCGCGCATCGCCATCAGGCCGGCGGCCACGCCGTAGTGGATGAAGGGATCCATTTTCTTGACGTCTTTCGCCGCCATCCAGGCCGAAGGATCGAAACCCTTGACCTCGCCCGCGATCCGCGTGGCCATCGCGGAGGCATCGAAGCTGGTGAGTCCGGCGATGCCGGAACGTCCGTTGACGATGCCGTCCCAACTGCTGACCAGATCGTTGCCCAGAGGCGACACGATTCCCAGACCGGTGACTACGACACGACGCTTCGACATGCTGGACTCCTGAGTCTTCGCTCAACTGAACATGGACCTCAACCTCGCATCGCGTGGATGTTGCGCCGCATGCGAACTGCGTTAGTTCAGATCACAATTCAGACCACTTTCATACGAACCACTTTCACGCGACTCACGAGTGGCAGCCGCTTTGCCCAAAACGCACAGGGCCGCGATGCGGCCCCGGCGTTGACCGGACGCGATGCGCCCGGGTGCGTGATCGAGACGTGATTACGCCTTGACGTGCGCCTTGATGTAATCGATCGCAGCCTGAACGGTGCCGATCTTTTCGGCTTCCTCGTCCGGGATCTCGCACTCGAACTCTTCTTCCAGCGCCATCACCAGTTCAACGGTGTCGAGGGAGTCGGCGCCAAGATCGTCAACGAACGATGCGCTGATGGTGACTTCCTCTTCCTTGACGCCAAGCTGTTCGACCACGATTTTCTTGACGCGTTCTTCGATGCTGCTCATGGGTATTGTGCTCCGGGAGGAATATTGCGGTGGATAGTGTAAGGGAAACCAGAGCCTGCAACAGGCCTGGCGGGTTCTTTTCGATTCAACAACTTACTGGAAACGTCCTCTCCGACGCCGCGCGAAGGCGCGGGTCAGGCCATGTACATGCCGCCGTTGACGTGCAGGGTTTCGCCGGTGACGTAAGCGGCGGCCGGCCCGGCCAGGAAGGCCACGGCGTGGGCGATATCGGTGGCTTCGCCGAGACGGCCGAGCGCGATCTGCCCGAGCAGACCCTCGCGCGCCGCTTCGGGCATCGCGCGGGTCATGTCGGTGTCGATGAAACCGGGCGCGACGACATTCACGGTGATGCCGCGCGAGCCGATTTCCTTCGCCAGCGATTTGCTGAAGGCGATGATGCCGGCCTTGGCGGCGGCGTAGTTGGTCTGGCCGGCGTTGCCGGTGACGCCGATGACCGAGGCGATGTTGATGATGCGGCCCTTGCGCGCCTTCATCATGCCGCGCATCACCGCTTTGCTGGTGCGATAGACGCTGCTGAGGTTGGTGTCGATGATCGACTGCCATTCCTCGTCCTTCATCCGCATCAGCAGATTGTCGCGGGTGATGCCGGCGTTGTTGACCAGGATCGACACCGCGCCGAATTCCTTGGCGATGCCATCGATCAGCGCGTCGACCGCGGCGGAATCGACCACATCGAGCTTGCGGCCATGGCCGCCGAGCGGCGCGAGGCGCTCGCCGATGGCGGCCGCGCCGCTGTCGGACGTGGCGGTGCCGATCACGGTGGCGCCCTGCGCGGCGAGCATGTCGGCGATGGCGGCGCCGATGCCGCGGCTGGCGCCGGTCACCAACGCGATTTCGCCCTGCAGCGGACGGTAGGTCATGGAGTCGGTATTCATGGCATTCGTGGGTTTGGTTGTGCTGGGTCCGGCGCAGGCGCGGGACGCGGGGATCAGCGCAGCGTCTGGCGTGCGCCGCGTCGGCTGGAGGCGGAAGGCCGGTTGGCGACGACCTGCGCCCCCTGTCCCGGCGGGACGAGGGTCGGTGTCGGATACGACGATTGCGCTGCGGTCACACGGCCTGCGGTCACACGGTGTTCCAGCTCGAATTCGGTGAGGATGATACGGGCGAAAGCCGTCGTCTGTCTGTACGAAGCCGTATGTGGAGGCATGGGCGCCTGCCGCAAGGGCCGGCGGCACGTGCTCCCGGACGCGAAAAAAACGCCGCGATTCTTCGATCGCGACGGTTTTTTCGATGCGTCTTCCAGGTGGCGGCTCAGTAACGCAGCAGCGCCGAACCCCAGGTGAAACCGCCGCCGAAGGCTTCCAGCAGCACCATCTGGCCGCGCTGGATCCTGCCCGAGCGCACCGCTTCGTCCAGCGCCAGCGGCACCGAGCCGGACGAGGTGTTGCCGTGGCGGTCGACGGTGACGATCACCCGCTCCATCGGCATGTCCAGACGCTTGGCGGTGGCTTCGATGATGCGCAGATTGGCCTGGTGCGGAATCAGCCAATCGATGTCGTGCCGATCGAGGCCATTGGCCTCCAGGGTTTCTTCGACCAGCGAATCCAGCGTCTTCACGGCATGCTTGAACACGTCGCTGCCAGCCATGTTGATGCGCACGCCGACGTTCTTTTCTTCCGGCTTGAAACCGACCGAGACGCCGACCGGGTTCCACAGCAACTCTTTCTTGCCACCGTCGGCGTGCAGATGGGTGCTGAGAATGCCGGTGTCGGTATCGGGCTTGAGCACGACCGCGCCGGCACCGTCGCCGAACAGCACGCAGGTGGTGCGATCGTTCCAGTCGATCATCCGGGTCAGCGTTTCCGAGCCGACCACCAGCACGTTCTTCGCCGCGCCGGAACGGATGAATTTGTCGGCGACGGTCAGCGCGTAGACGAAGCCGGAGCAGGCGGCATTGACGTCGAACGCGGCGCAACCGTTGGCGCCGAGCCGGTGCTGCAACAGGCAGGCGGTGGACGGAAAGATCAGATCGGGCGTGGTGGTGCCGAGGACGATCAGGTCGAGCTCGGAGGCGTCCACACCCGCGGCTTCCAGCGCGCGTACCGAAGCGTGATAGGCCAGATCGCAGGTGGTTTCGTCGTCGGCAGCGATGTGACGCTGGCGGATGCCGCTGCGGGTAGTGATCCACTCATCGCTGGTATCGACGAATTTGGCCAGATCGTCGTTGGTCAGGATTTTCTCCGGCAGATAGCTGCCGGTGCCTGCGATACGCGCGAAAACTTGATTGGTCATGCCCGCCCGTTACCTCGTCGCGGCGATGCGGCCGCCAGCGGCCGGATCGCGGAGGGGCCTGTCCCCGAAACGGAAAATCCAGGCCCGAAAAGTAGGACGCGGCCTTTCGGCCGCATCCCTGTGGCGTGCCGGCGATACCGGCACTGCATCGCACGTGGCGCCATCACGGCGCCGCGAGGATCATTCTTCGTCGACGGTCTTGACCTTGGGCGCGATCACCTGACGGCCGCGATAGTAGCCGTCCTTGGTGATGTGGTGACGCAGATGGACCTCACCCGAAGTCGGGTCGGTCGCCAACTGCTTGGCGGTCAGGGCATCGTGCGAACGACGCTGGCCACGACGGGAAGGAGTGACGCGGGATTTCTGCACAGCCATGGGATTGCTCCAGCTCGAAACGTAGATAATTCGGTGAATGTAGGAAAATTCGTGGATCGCGGAATTCGTGGATCGCGGAAGTCGTCGGAACCTGACGGGGCACGCTCAGGTTTTCTCCACGCATTCCTCAGGTTTTCTTCAGTGAAGCCAAGGCCGCGAACGGATTGGCACGCGCTTCTTCTTCGGCGGGCACCGGCCAATCGCGCTCGACCGATTCGCTGCCCGGCATCGTCGGCACCAGCGGCACGGCGAGGATCAACTCATCCTCCACCAGCTCCGCGGGCCGCAACATACCGTCATCCGACAGTTGCAACACCTCGTAGTCCGGCAGCAACGAGGCTTCGACATCTTCCTCGTCGCCATCGATGCCGCGCACCAGCGCGAACCGCTGCGCCACCGTCACCGGCTGCAGGAACCGTCGCAGGCTGCGCTGACAAATCAGCGGCAACTCGGCGTCGACCCGCAGCTCCGCGAACGGCACCTGCAACGCATCATGGCCGAATTCCAGAGCGAAGCGCGCTTCACCCTCGGTATCGGCCAGCAGATCGCGGAGGCGGGCCATCGAGGCCAGCGACAAACGGCCATCGAAACTGCGCCGGGCTGTCGCCATACGCCAAGCGTCCAATAGTTCGGGCACTTCAGCGGACATAAGACGCGGAATGTTAAGGACAGCACCGCGCACTGTCAAACCCGGCCCCTTGCCGGCCGGGGTATTTGCCCCCCGGCCCGGCCCGGGGCAGACTGTCCGCCCAGACGAGGGCCAGCCCGCGTGACCGGTTTCACTCTTCCTGCGATCACCGCCCTCTCCGCGGCCATTGTCGTTGTCGCTTTGGCTTTCGTCTGGCGCGCCCGCCGCCGCGGCACCCCGCGTCAGCACGCCCTCGCCCGCCTGCTGGACGCCGCCGACGCGCTCGAAGCCCGGCTGCGCACCGCGAAAGCCGAAATCGAGGCGATCACCGGCGACGAGGACGAAAGCGTCCGCGCCGCCCTGCAGGAGATGCTGCGCCAGCGGCTGTGGCTGCAGCAACACGGCGAGACCGCCTCGACCCGGACGCTGGACGAGATCCGGGTCTCGATCGAACAGGCCCGGGTCCGGATCGACCAGCAGCTGATCCTGGTCGAGCGCGCCCGCTCGGCAGCGCCCTGAGCCCCGAAGCGCCTTCCTGCCTCCGCATGCCAAGCCTGACACTCGCCTCGACCTCGACCTATCGCCGCACCCTGCTCGAACGCTTCGGCCTGCCCTTCGCCACCGCCCGGCCCGAGGTCGACGAGTCGCCGTTGCCCGGCGAATCGCCGCAGACGCTGGCCGAACGGCTGGCCGTGGCCAAGGCCGAGGCGGTGCTCGCCGGGTCCAACGACGACACCTGGGTGGTCGGCTCCGACCAGGTGGCCGAGCTGGACGGCCAGCCGCTGGGCAAACCCGGCAGCCACGCCGCCGCGGTCGCGCAGCTGCGGTCGATGTCGGGCCGCGAGGTGCGGTTCCTGACTGCGCTCTGCCTCGCCGGCCCGGACGGGCGCCGGCTGCAGGCGCTCGATGTCACCACCGTCCGCTTCCGTGCGCTGGGCGACGACGAGATCGAACGTTATGTCGCCCGCGAGCAACCGCTGGACTGCGCCGGCAGCTTCAAATCCGAAGGTCTGGGCATCGCACTGTTCGATGAGATCGACAGCCGCGACCCGACCGCGCTGATCGGGCTGCCGTTGATCGCCACCGCGCGGTTGTTGCGCGAGGCAGGGTTTGTAGTGCCTTGATGTGGTGCCTCGATGTAGAGCGGACTTCAGTCCGCTGCTCCATCTTCAGAAAAGCAGCGGCTTGAAAGCCGCTCTACGAACACGGAAGCGCGTTACCTCAATCGCACGACCTGCTCCGGCCAATTCTCGACGCTGCCGTCGCGGCCGTGCAGCCTCAGACCCAGCCAATACGTTCCCGGCGGGCGGTCGCCCAGATCGATTTCGGCGCGGAAACCGACCTTCGGCTGTTGTGGATCGGTGGAGCCGCCGTCGCGCCATTTCGACCAGAAACCCGCGACTTCAGGCCGTTCAACGCCGTAGTCCGCATCGGCGACAGGCTCGCCGTCGATCAGCACCTCGACCCGCGACACGCCGACGCCATCCTTGAACGCCCACCCCTGCACCGGGAACCGGCGACCGACCGCATCGCCGGCGGCCGGGGTGTCGACCCACGCCATCGCCGGCGCAACGCATGCGCCACCGGGGGCCGCCGGCGACAGCGCGAACAGCAGGAAGCGCTGACGACCGCGATCGATGTTCAGCACCTTCGGCGGCGGCAGCGGCCCGACCATCGCACAGAGGTCGTGGTAACGCTGCAGCAGTTCCCGATAGCGGACATCGGTGGCGCCGACCACCAGCAGCGTTGGGCCATCGACGCGATGATCGAGTTGGTCGAGGCGCCGATCCTGCTGCAGACCCCAGAGCCGCAGCTGCGGCGCGCGGCCGTGATGATGGTTCAGCGGATGATCGAGCACCCGGATGTCGGGATCGTTCAGCGCGAAACCGAGTTCGGCGCCGATCTTGAAGTTGTCGGCGAGCAAATGGGTGTCGGCCGGCATCTGCACACGCATCGCGTCGACTTCGCGCGCCAACACGTTCCAACCGGCGAAATTCGAGGGATACCACTTGCTGGCCGCGCTGCGTTCGCGCACGACCGGCGACGACACCGCGGCGTAATAACCGAGGCCGGCGAACAGCCCCAGCGCCGCCAGCGTCCATGCGGCGCGGCGCCACGCTTTCGACCATCGCGACAGCACCAGCGGCGCCAGCGGCAGCAGTGCGAGATAGGCCGGCAGCGGCCAGTGGAAACTCACGCGCTCGCTGTCGGCGAAAAAGCCCAGCGCGAAAAACCCGGACAGCACCAGCAATCCCGACCACGCCAGATAACGCACGCCGGCTTGGGAATCCGCGCCGCGCTGCGCGATGCCGGCGCGCAGCATCGCGAACAGCAGCAGCGGCGTGACCAGCAGCGCCTGCACCGCGATAAACAGCAGGCCATCGGGATGGAACGCCCAAGGGTGACGTTCCACGAGTTGGAAACGCAGGCCGGCATCCGCGTTGTCGAGATTCCACAGCAGCAGCGGCAGCCAGGCGAGCGCGCCGAGCGCCACCGCCAGCCACACCCGCATGTCGCGCAGCGCGCGTCGGCCCTCGGGCAGCATCAGCATCGCCACGAAACCGACGCCGATCACCGCGATGAAGCGGTAATGCGTGACCCCGCCGATGACCAGTCCCGCCGCGAGCAGCGCGGTCGCCCGCCAGGTCGTACCGCGCATCAGTCGACTACCGGCATCCAGACACAGCACCGTCGCCAGCGCCAAGGGCACATCCGGCAGCGCCAGCACGCCGAGCGTGCCGAGCAGCGGCAGCAGCACCGCCAGCATGCCGGCCTGCCAAGCATGCTCAGGTCCGGCCTCGCGCCGCGCGATGGCGGCGACCCACCACGGCAGCAGCGCCGCGATCGACAGGAACGGCCAGCGCAGACCCAGCAGACTGTGGCCGCCGACTTCGACGCCCAGCCGCGTCAGCCACGCGGTGAGCCCGGGCAGATCGGAATACGCCCAGGCCAGATGGCGACCTTCCTGCCAGTAGAACGCTTCATCCACGAACAGCGGCAAGCGCGCGGCCAGCACGCACTTGAACAGCGTCGTCGCCGCCCAAAGTGCGATGAACTTTCGTTTCGCCGAATCCGTCTGCTGTTTCAATGCGTAGTCTCGTTACACTGCCGAAAAGTGTCCGCAAAGCCCATCGGAGAACCCCGTGACGCCAGCTTTCGAACCTCGTACATGCTAAACGACGCGCAGATCGATGCCCTGAAACGCGCCCAGGCGCAGGTCAATCAACTGGTGCTGGGCAAGCCGCAGGAAGTGCGTCTGGCCTTCGTCGCCCTGCTGTCCGACGGCCACGTGC
>CBIHKW010000070.1:0-20904 GCA_966203835.1 uncultured Thermomonas sp. | reverse complement strand
GCTGATAGACCTTCGTTTCATTGCCAGCACCAGCACCCGCCGCACAATCGCCAACATCCGCGTCCGCCGAACACGCATACCCACTTGGATCCGTCCCACTCAACGGATTATTGAGGATGTAACTGTACGGATTCAACGACTGCGAGTTCAACGGAAACTGGATGAACGGATCCACGCCCATGAACCGCCCGACGTTGTAGTCGTACATCCGCCCATTCATGTGGATCAACTCCAGCTCGTTCAGGTGCTCGTGCTGGGTGAAGCCCTTCGGGGTGACCGCCGTGCTCGCGATCTTCGCCGGGCTCAAGTCGTTCCACGTTTCTGAACGCGGTTTGCCGAACGCATCGTAGCCCCGGGTTTCGGTCACCACGCCACTGCTGTTCGCCACCGCGTCCACGCTGCCCAGCCGATCCTTCAACAGGTATTCGACCTTGCGCGTCGATCCGGTCGTGCTGATCACCGCGTAATCGCCGATGTACACCTTGGTCTCGCCGGTATCGGTGCGGTGTTCGTAGCCCGGCAGGTACACCCGCGCGCCGTCGCTGCCCCAGCTGCGCGTGCGCATGCCGTCCGTACCGTAACGGAAGTCGTCCCGCAGCGCGCCTCTCTGTGCGACCACCGGCAGGTTCTGGTGGTCGTACTTCAGGCTCAGGCCCGCGTTGTCCCCGGTCAGGTTGCCGTTGGCGTCGTAGCAGTAGGTTCTTGTGCCGCCCACCGCCAGCTGCACCGACTTCACCGCGTTCGCGCCGCCGCCGCAGGTCGCGCCGGTGTAGCTGTACGCATTCGCGGTGTTGCTGCTGAAGTCGCTCTTCTTCGTCAGGTTACCCACCGCGTCGAAGCCGTAGTTCACCGTGCCGCTGGCCGCGCCGGATCGGATCGACTGCACCAGTCGGTGCAGCTGGTCGTAGCTGTAGTCCTCGCGGCTGGCGCCACCGCCCAGGCTCTGCCGCTTGAGATTGCCGAACACGTCGTAGCCGTAGCCCAGCTGGCGCAGGGTGCCAGCCATGCCGCTGTAGGTCAGACCGGTCAGCTGGCCGGTCTGCAGCTGGTACGTCGGCGTCAGCGTCACTCCGTTGCCGAACACTTCCTGCGTGGCCTGACCGCGGGCGTTCACCGCGTTGGTGCGTCGGTATTCCACGCCGCTCACCGGTTCCTTCTCGGCGATCGCGTCGCCGTAGTTGGAGTACAGCACCTGCACCGATTCGCCGTTGGGGTATTCCTGGCCCACCGGGCGTCCGTAGTACGTGTCGTAGCGGATCCGCGTGCCGTAGCTCTGCGTGCCGCTGGCCAAGGCCTGCACGATGCTGCCCTGCATCGGTCGCGCCAGCGCGTCGTAGGTCTGCGTGGTGCTGCGCTCCAGCGTGCCGTTGATCGTGCGCGCATCGCTTGCCGGGGCGCCCTTTGCATTCGCGGGGTCGTAGTTCCAGCTGTCGCTCACCGTGTCCGCCACGCCATCGCCGGTCGCATCCACCGTCGCCGTGCGCGTCTTCGGGCGACCCAGCACGTCGTACGTCAGCTGCGTGGTGATGCCGCGCGCATCCGTCTGCGCCAGCACTTCGCCCAGACCGTTGTACGCGAAGCCCCAGCCGCCCTGGTTCGGGTCCGACACGCTGGTGCGCTGGCCGATGACGTTGTAGTTCGCCTGCGTCACCACGTTGTTCGCGTCCTCGATCGCGGCCACGTTGCCGTTGGCTTCGTACCAGAACCGCGTCCGGCCGTTCAGCGCGTCCCGTGTCTCGACGTAGCGTCCCAGGCTGTCGGTGGTCCGCGACAGGTTCAGGCAGTTGCCGGTGCCGCTGTCCGCGCTGCCGCAGACCTGGATGTTGGTCGTGCGCCCGGCGTAGGCATACGTGGTCACCATGTCGCCGCGGCCGTCCTCGCCCTGCTTGGGCACCTGCTTCTTCGTCATCCGCCCGAGAATGTCGTCGTACCAGAACGTCGTGCTCACGATCGCGTCGCCGCCGCGGAACGGTTCGGTCTGCCAGCTCAACGTCCCCCGCGGGCTGTACTCCATCATCACGTGCGTCCACGCCGCGTCCTGCTGGCGCTGCGCCTGCATCCACACCCGGCCCTGCGCGTCGAAGCGCTGCACCCGCGTCGGGCTGCCGTCCTGCGCCGTCATCGCCTGGTACTGCTCGATCGGACGCCAGCAGAAGCTCATCGTGCAGCGCTGCAGCGACGTCAGCTGGTCCGGCGCCAGGTACACCGCATCCGTCGCGCCGCGGAACTTCTTGCGCGTCGCGAAGCCGAAGGCGTCGTACTCGATCAGCGTGCGCAGGCCGTTGGCGTCGGTCACGCTGCTGGGCTGGCCGTCGCTGGCCCGCACCGTCGTGGTCGCGCTGTGGCTTAGTGCATTGACCACCGCCAGCGGGAAATACCCGTCCGCGGTGTAGCTGGTGCCGGTGCTGCGCGTGCCGTTGGCGTCGCCGTCCGCGCTCACCGCCACGCCCGTGGGCAGACCGTAGTTGTCGGTCGACGGATACGTGTACGCGGTCACCCGCTGCTGCAGAGCCACGCCCGCCTGCACCGTCTCGGTCGACAGCGTGCGGTCGGGGTTCCAGGTGTAGCTGCTGCTCACCGTGCGCATCGGGTTGGCGGTGCCGGACGGCAGCGCGTGCTGCGATGCATCCCAGGTCACCGAGGTGGTTGCGGTCTTCGCAGTCAGCTTGTCCAGCCACCAGTTCGCGGTATCCACCGCGTAGGTGTTGCTCTCGCTCACGCACTGCCAGTCCAGCCGCGCGCGGGTGCCGCTGGCCGTGCCGCTGCCCAGATCGCCGCTGTACACGGTGCGCGCGGTGAGATTGCCGTTGGCGTCGTAGCCCGAGGTCGACGCCAGCGCCGCACTGCAACCCGCGCTGCTCGCCGCCGTTTCCTGCGTATACCCCAGCGTCGCCGGGGTGCCGCCGGCCGCGGCCGTGGCGGCGTCGTAGCTCCAACTCTCTTTTACATCGAGGAACGGGAAATACCGCGTCGGCGTGCCCAGCGTCGGCACGCAGGCGGCCGCGTTCGCGCGATTCGTGCGGTCGCAGCGCCAGGTGTAGAGCTGCTTGCTGATCGGGCCTTCTTCGCCAGTGCGCGAGATCGGGTTGGTCACCACGCGCTCCGGCTGGCTGGTCAGCGGAAACTTCTGGTGGAACGTCGTCGTCGTGCGCAGGCCTGCCAGCTCATCCTCTTCGATGATCGTGCGGAACCCCTGGAACCCACGTCCCTGGGTGTTGTATATCGCCTCGCCGTAGCCATAGCGCCAGTTGCGGAACCCGCCCACGCCGTCGCTCTGGATCATCGAATCCACCACCTGCATCGAGGAGGTGAAATAGATGTGCCGCTCGTCGATGTAGCGCTGCGATGCCACCATCGGCACCGTGTACAGCGGCGTCATCCCCGCCGTGCGTCCGGCCTCGCCCGCCAAGGGCGAATAATTCCAGACCACCTGCTGGCCGAAGCCGTCGGTGACCATCTTCAGCATGTCCTGCGTCTGCGGGGTGATGCCGTCCTGGTTCTTCAACGCACCGGGGCCTTCGTTCTCGTTGATCAGCACCTTGCCGGTAAAGATCGGAAGATTGTTGGGCAAGGCGCGCGGCGAATCGGTCTCGCTGATCGCGGTACCGTCGCCGCGCTCGACCGGGATGCCGAACTCATCGCGCGAACCGAACTCCGGCGATGTCCGGATCAGCGTATCGGCGTGGCCATCGCCGTACAGATCGTCGAAAGAATCATTCGCCGTGCCCGACAGCAGATTGGTCGTGGCCGTGGCGATCATCGGCGTGCCATCAGCCGCTTCGGTGATCCGCAGCTCGCTCATCTTGTAGGTGCTGAAATCGGTCCAGCCGATGGTGTGGGTGCCCACCGTCACCTCGCCGTGGAGTGTCGCCGGCTCCGGATGCCCGTTGCCGTCCATGTCGCTGATCACCCGCGTGATCGTTGCCGGCAACTGTGCGGTCACCGGATTTTCCGGGCACACCCAGCGTTGCTGGCAGGCCGGGCCGGTGCCATCGCCACCGGGGCAGGCGCCGTTGTCGACCGGCTTGAACACGCAGACATTCGCCGCGAAAGCGGTCGGGAACAGCAGTTCGCTGCGCCCGTCGCCGTCGGTGTCGGCAGGCTGCAGATGCTGTCCCTGCCACGGCTGCCAGACTTCGGCGCAACGGCTGTTGCCTACGCTGGTACCGTCGCCGCAGCCTGCCAGACCAACGCTGGTGTTGAGATTGTAGGCCTGGCCGAGCACGCCGCCGCGGTTGTAGCGCAGCGTCCATTTCACGTTGTCGCCCACATACAGCCAATCGTCCAGACCGTCGCCGTTGACGTCGGTCCACAGCGAGAACAGGGCCGGATTGGCTTCGATCGAGGTGCGCGGATAGCCCGACTGGAATAGATTGACGAATGGCTTCTCCACCAGCGAGTACGTACTGCCGGATTTGCTGCCGAACAGGACGCGGTCGAGACGATGTCCCTTCGGGCTGGCGTCGCCCCACTGGATCTCCGCGGTCTGGATCATCAGATCCATCAAACCATCGCCATCGAAGTCGCGGACCGATTGCGCGCGCTCGGTGAACCAGATCGCCGCATTGGCGAGATAGCCACTCAGGCAGTGGTTGGCGATTTCAACAAAGGTCGGCGACGATGTTCCATTCGGAGTGTTGCGATAGACATGGATCTTGTTGACGCAGCCGGTGTTTGGGCTGGCCTGCCGCCGCTGTATCACGATGTCGGAACGGCCGTCGCCATCCATGTCGCCCGCGTGGATCAAGCCATCGACCGAACCGGAACCGGCCATGCCGTCCACTGCGATCCCGGTATCGAGGATCGTGCCGAAGGCGGTCGCGAAGCTCGTATCCGTCGGTGAACCGCTCCATGTGCGGATCACGATGTGGCCGGTGGCGGTATCCCGCGCAATGAAGTCGACCCGCCCGTCCTGGTTGAAGTCCGACGCTTGGCCCAGATTGAATATCGCGTACAGCGCCGGAATCGGCATCGACCAGCGCGTCGTGCGCTCCGGCGTCAACGAGACGATGGTATTGGAATCGACCAGGACCTCGGTGGCGCCATCGCCATCCATATCGCCCATCGGCCGGATGCTGCTGTGCCCGGTGCCTGCGAACTGGGGCATCAGCGCCATCTGCTTGAGTGAACGTGCAGCAGGTCCCTGCTGCCACGCAAACGTGGTCGGCGGCTTGCAGATCCACACACTGCCGTCATGAGCGCAATCCGCCACCGACTGCAGCAGGCTGCGCCCGGTGGACGTGCTCACGCTGCTGCCGTAATTCAGCACATAGCTGCGCACCGGCGCGGTGTCGACGAAGGTGATGATCGAGGTCAGACGTTTGGTCTGCCGGGTCAGGCCGCCGGCCAGATACGACGAGGAGCGGTCGTTGGTGCCGGCGCCCACCGGGCGGTCTTCGTAGCTGAATGCGACCCGCCGGTTGCCCAGTGCGCTGGCGGTGCCGGTGTACCAGATGCCGGTCGCCAGCGTTTCGCCGTCGCCATAGCTGGTGTAGCCGTAGTGCATCGCATTGCCGACGCGATCCAGCACTGCCGACACCATCCAGGTCAACGGTACGCTCACGCCGCCGGGCACGACCCGCGCGGGCGAAGCGCCGGTGCCGGTGTTGCCGTAGTAGGCGATTTCGCCGGATTTGCGCTCGACCTTGAAGTAGCTGACGGCCGAGGTGAGATCGCCGCCGAGCTGGGTCACGCGCACGAACGACTCCATCTCGGTGCCGTAGATCGCGCCCGAGGCGCCGTAAGTGCCGCTGGTAACGACCAGACGTTGGCCGTCGAGGCACAGGCGGTCGTTGGCGTCCAACTGCACCGCGCGGATCTGCCCGTCCTGCTCCAGCGTCTGCGGACAGCGATGCAGCGACGACAGACCGGACAGCGACCAGCCCATGCCAGCGATGCCGTTGCCGGCGCGGCTGCTGTAGCCCAGCGACAGCCCCGGCTGCATGCCGCGGCGGCCGGGCGGTACGGCGATGGGAATCTCGTAGGACGCGGAGCCGCCGGACACGCCGGCCGAACCCGCCAACCGGCCGACCGACGGATCGTGCGCGGACAGCTCGCCGGCCAGGCTCACTACGGCCTGGTCGCCGATCAGATCGAAGGGGATCGGCGAAGATTGCGCATAACTGCTGGAAATCGTGCCCGGATGACCCAGCCCCACCAGAAAGGTGATCGCCAATGCCGTAAAACCGGTGCGGGTACGGGCCCAGAGCCCGTCGTCCGACATTCCCATCGAACCGCTGCGCCGCGCGGCGCCCCCCTGCCGATCTTGCATCTGCGAACCCCTGTTGCCCCTTGTCGAGGCGGAATGATAGCCCGACGCGATCTCAATTTTTGATATCCGTCACCTTTCAATACTCGATCAGTTCGCCTTTCTGCCGGGGTGACGAGACATCGGCCGCCGCCTTCGACCGGAACGCTCCCGCGTTTCTGCTTGCCGAAAAACCGGATGCCTTCCATCCGATACGTCTCGACCGGAAATTCCGCATGGCGTCATTGCCGGTTTTGCTTGTCGTCCCCGCGAAGGTGAGCACGACAAGACCGAAGAATCTGCCACTGCGCACTGGAAACGCAGCATGGTTTCGATGCGAAGACTGGACAGCGCAGCGCAGTCGGCGCCGCAGTGGGCGCTGGATCGACCACATCGCTTCGACAGCAACGACTGTCTGCGCATGTTCACGCCGCAGCCGAGGCATCGACAGTCTTCGTCGCGACGCATGCCACCGATACGCTCGCGCAAGGGCCGCGCCGTCGAACTTGCTTTCACGACGAACGAAACCGGCGAACGAAAAAATCACCGTAACAGCACGGGTCGCCCACAGCGGATCCGACGGGAAATACAACGCACGGAGAACACGTTCCGGATGCACCGAGAAACGCTCCCGACGCACGGAACCAGCACGCCCGCAGCCCATTTCCCGCGCGATTCCATCGCAAGAGGATTTCCCGTACAGTGGCCCGACAGCAGGATGCGTCGCTGCCATAGTCTTCAGGGAGGGAACCTATGAAAACAGCCTGTCCGGCGATCGCCGTGCTGTTCGCGCTGACATCGGCCTGCACCCGCCACGAAAGCGAACTCAATCGACACGCCATCCGCACCGCGGATCCTGCAGGACGACACTGCAGCATCGCCGGGGTGGACGGCAAGCGCCTGTGGACCGATGTCTCCGCTCAGGCGGACAACTGCGCGATGCAGCGTTTCGTACTCAACAATTTTCTGTATCTGGCGCACGACGAGCGCGCGAATGACCGCAGCGGTGCGCATCCGCGTTTCATGTCGCTGGCGCCATGGTACGAGGCGATCCCGCAGGACGGTTCGGCGCCGCGCTGGCGCGAGGGCTTCAAGCCGCTGTCCACGCGCGCGCTGCGCAAGACCTCGCGCGAAGGTCAGCCCGGCGACAGCTTCGAATTGATCGATACCGCGCATCGCCGCATCAGCTACGACGTGCGCGTGAACAAGGTGTTCGTCGACTACCTCACGACATCGCGCACCTATCGCGCCGATGTGTTGTCCGCGGCGGAAGCCGCGTTCCAGAAGGATCCGTCCAGCGGCGGCGTCTGGTTGCCATCGGGCTCGGAAAAAACGCCCGGCGTGCTCAGCATCAAGACGTCCTGGCGTTCGTTTCCCACAGGCAAGCCCTGCCCCGCCGCGACGATGCACTGCGAACGCGACGCGCGCGGGCACTGGTGGGGATTGATCGGACTGCATCTGGTACAGAAAACGCCGACGCTCGGCGAAATGACCTGGGCGACGTTCGAACATGTCGCGAACGCACCCGACTGCTCGCCCGGCGGCAGCGCGCCCATCGCGCCAGCACCGGCCGACCCGCAGCACCCCGGGACAACATTGCAGGAATGGAATCTGTTCGACTGGACGAGCTATCGCGCGCAGGGCGGCGACGGCGCGCGCTGCGCGGTCCCGGATGGCGCATACCAGTACACCGTCGCCGCCGATGGGCAGACGCTGCAGAACCAGACCTGCGGCACGCCTTCGGCGACACCGTTGTGCAACATCGACCCGCGCCGGACATCGGTCAACGGCGTGCCGGTCGACGCCGAAGCCAACACAAGATTCCATCGCATCAACGTGTGCCGCACGGTGGCGCAGCCGCGCTGCAGCGGTTCCGGCGCGGAGGGCGAGCAGGTCGCGTGCCTCAATCAAGCGTTGGCGAACGACTTCCCGGACACTCTCGCCGATAAATGGCGGTATTACGCGCTGATCGGTTCCGTCTACATGGCGGGCCACGCGCCCGGCGTGGGTTGCTTCCGCTACGACGACGGTCCGATGCTGACGACGCAACCGCCGCGTTCGCGCTTTCCCAGCACCTGCGCCGGTTCCACCACCGCGCCGCAGCGCGCGCGCGCCGGCGATCTCCGCCTCGCGAACACCTCGATGGAAACCTGGATGCAGGACGGCACCTGCATGGTGAGTACACCAGGCGCGACGCCATTGATGGGCCGCGACTGTTTCGCCTGTCACGCGCCCGCAACCAACGAACCCGGCTGGCCGTTCGGCATGGGCGACATGAGTTTTCTGTTCGACCGGATTCCGGTTAGCGGCACGACGCATTGAGCACGCCATGACATCGACACAAGTACCATCCGGCATATCCTTCGCAGAGGACGGCTGTCGCGGAGAAGCTCGCGAACAGGCTTCGTCCGCGCATTGCCTGCTGACGATCTCGGACGACGGTTTCGTCGCCGGCACGGAGATGCTGATCTTCAGTTTCCTGCGCAATAACCCGTGGTTTCGCGGACGCATCCTCGTGCTGTGCGATCAATCCTTGGGCGATGCGTCGCGTGCACGGCTTGCACGGCTTGGCCCGGTAGGATTCATCAGGCCCGGCCGCGATCTCGAAGAGCGCGTCGCCGCGCTCGCCGCCGCCATTCCGGAACTGCGCGCCGCCGGCCCGCGCTTCGCCTCACTGGAGGCGTTCGATCTCGGCAGGTTCGATCGCGTCGTCTACATCGACAGCGATGCGTTCGTGACCGGCGACATTTCTGCGCTGTTCTTCAATGAACACCCACTGCTGGCTTGCGCCGATGGCAGCCACTACGACGAACTGCTCGGCGATCCCGCAACGGCGCGCATCGCGAACCAGCGCCGCTACGGCGCCGCGTTGAGCCACTGTTTCAACACCGGAGTGCTGTCGATCGGACCGGAGATGCTGGACAGTTCGCTGCGCGACCGTCTGGTCGCGGACATCGACCCCGCGACCTGGACCGAAGTCGAAACCCTGGGCTGGACCGATCAACTGATCCTCAATCGGCGCTTCGCCGGTCGCGCGACATTGTTCGACGGCCGCTACAACTACATGCCTGTGCTGGAAGCGAAGATCCGCCGTGCGTATCGCCTGCATTTCCACGATGCGCGCATCGTGCACATGGCCGGCCGCTACAAACCCTGGGAACCGCGTCCGCCAGCGCTGTTCGAGCAGGCGCCGAGCCTCGCCAAGTTCTATGAACTGTGGCAACAGTTGGAAGACCTCATGCCGCAAACCGCATCCAGCGATGCGGCGATCGCCAGCCTCGCCTTCGAAACGGCGCAGATGCAGGCCGTGATGCAACCGCGCACCGAACTGGAGTCCGCGCCATGAACAAGCATGCGATGACCAAACTGGCGACGACCGAACATGCCGCTATCGAGCTTGCCGCGGCCGAAAATGCGATCACCAGACTCGATGTGCCCTGCGCACGCATGCCGATCGATGTCGGCGATTTCCACACCGCCGTGTTCGACGGGTTCGACGGCAAGGAGCACGTGGCGCTGTACATGGGCGAGTTGCACGATGGCCCGCCGCTGCTGGTCCGCCTGCATTCCGAGTGTTTCACCGGCGACGTGCTCGGTTCGCGCCGCTGCGACTGCGGCGAACAACTCGCGGAATCGATGCGTCGCGTCGCCTCCGCCGGCCGCGGCGTGATTCTGTACCTGCGTCAGGAAGGTCGCGGCATCGGTCTGGCCGAAAAACTGCGCGCCTACAACCTGCAGGATCAGGGTCTGGACACCGTCGATGCGAACATCCGCCTCGGTCACCTGCCCGATGCCCGCGATTACGGCGTCGCCGCGCAGATCCTGCGCGAACTCGGTATCGAGACCGTACAACTGCTCACCAACAATCCGACCAAGGTCACCGGCCTGACCGGATACGGCATCAAGGTCGCCGCGCGCGTTCCGCTGGTGATTCCACCGCGGCCGCAGAATCGCGACTACCTGCACACCAAGGCCGAGCGCATGGGGCATCTGTTGGACGCGCCGGCAAACCATGAGACCGCCGCGCCTGTGCCGGCAATGGATGCGCTGTTCGATCTGCTCGAATACACGCGGACGCAGCCGATGACCGCGCGACCGTTCGTGACCTTGAGTTATGCGCAGAGCCTGGACGGCTGCGCGGCCGGTGTCGAAGACCGGCCGCTGGCGATCAGCGGCAGCGCCGCGCGATGTTTCACCCATCGACTGCGCGCCGCGCACGACGGCATTCTGGTCGGTATCGGCACCGTGCTGTCCGACGATCCCAGCCTCACCGTTCGCGAAGCCGAGGGCCATCATCCGCAGCCGATCGTCGTCGACAGTCGCCTGCGTTTTCCGATCGACGCCAAGCTGTTGTCGCACCCGGACCGGAAAGTGTGGATCGCCACGACCCATCGCGCCGATCCGCAGCGCGTGCAGCGCCTGGAAGCGCTGGGCGCCGAAGTACTGATCGTGCCCGCCGATGCCGCCGATCGCGTCGATCTTGCCGCGCTGATGGCGCAACTGCGTCAACGCGGCGTACGCAATCTGATGATCGAAGGCGGCGGGCGCATCCTCACCCAGATCGTCAATCGGCAATTGTTCGATCTGCTGGTGTTGACGGTAGCGCCGCTGATGGTGGGCGGCGTGCCCGCCTTCGCGCCGCGCCAGGACTTGCTGCGTCACCAGCACACGCGCATCGCGCATCCGCACTATCTGCCGGTCGGCGAGGATCTCGTCGTGTGGGGCCGCCCGCAGCGCGCGGACAACGGCCCCGCAGTCGTCAGCCCCGGGGCCGCGACATGAACGCATCGCCGACCTTCGTCTACGGCGTACTGGATGTGCGCGACCGTCTGCGCGACGCGACGCTGGGCGATCGCTGCCGCGAGCTGACGTTCGCGTGGTCGCGCTGGTCGTACGCCGGATCGATGATCGAACACCGCGACCCCGACCAATTGCTCGCGCTCGCGGCGGAGCGCGGCGTGCGCTATTGCCTGATCCAGGCCTGCGGCCATCTGGTGATCGAAACCCTGCGGCCGAAGGGCGCTGCCGCACCCGAACTGGTCGAACTGCTGATCGCCGCGCTCGGCGACGACGCCTGGCTGGTCGGGCGCAAAGTGTCGGCGAACACCATCCACGACGCCTGCTGGTTGGTCGATCTGCAGCGCTGGCAGGCGCGCGGCCGCCCGCATCTCAGCCGCGACGCGCAGCAGCCGTGGCTGTCGCTGGCGGCGAGCGAAGGCATCGCCGATAGCCCGGCGCAGGCGCTGTCGCGTGGACGCGATCTGGAACCGCAGCGCGAAGCGCATGCGCAGGCGCTGTCGCAATCGCCCGCGCAGGTCGACATCACGCAACTGCAAGCGCCGCTGGGCGAATTCGTGGCATCGCTGGCGCGCACGCTCGACCAGTGCCAGCGCGGCGTGTTCATCTGGAATCTCGAACCCTACGACGACATCCATGTCGAGAACGCAGAGCCGCTGCGCTCGCTGTACTGCGTCGCCGCCGGCTTCAAACCCAATGCGATCCTGCGCAGCCACGGCTACACGCCCGACACCGAAGTCGTGTTCTTCGATTACAGCGGCGAGGCGCTGGCGTTCCGCCGACTATTGATCGAACACTGGGATGGTTACGACCTGCCGTCGTTCCTGCTGCCGCGCTTGAATCCCGCCGAAACCCACTACTGGCTGCGTTCGACCGCGCGCGGAGAGATGCCTGAACGCGACGAACTGGAGCAGCTGTGGGCACGAGAACTGCAGGACTGGGGCGGCGCCGACGCTTTCGCCGAACAGTGGAACGCCACGCGGCGATTGCGCCATCGTTTCGTGGAGGTCGATCTGCTGCAGGCGCCGGAGATCGCGTTGGGCACGCCGCCCGAAGGCCCGGCGCTGGTGTGGTGGAGCAACGCATTCTCGTCGGTGCATGCGCTGTGGCATCTGCGCCATGCCGAACGCCTGCATGCGTTTTCGCGCTGGATCGAGGTGATCGCCGAACGCTGCCCGCAGGCCTGGCTGCTCGGCGCCGACGCCAACAATTGCCCGGTCGGCGGCATCCAGGCCGCGGCCTACGCCAACCTGCTCTCGGCGTGGCAGGGCGGCCTGCACGAACCCCTGCCCGCCAGCGCCACGGCGATGCGTTTCTGAAATTCCGGTTTTTGAAATGCCGGTTTTTGAAGCACCGGCTTCTGAATCCACAGTACAGGTGACTCATGGCGACCATCGACAACCTCGCACCTTCTTCCGCATCCGCTGATGCGTCATCGATGTCGGCGACGCACGCCAGCGCCGCGCACGCCGTCGCGCCGATTTTCGATTTCCGCCGCCATCGCGGGCCGGTCACCACCGCCGCGTGGATTCCGCACACGCGGCAGATCGTCACCTCGGCCTACGACGGCGCGGTGGCGCGCTTCGACGTGGACAGCGGTGCGGTGACACTGCTCGGCCACCACGATCATCTGGTCAACCGGATCGTGGTGTCCGCGGATGGACTGCGCGCCGCATCGGTGTCGTCCGACTACAGCATCATCGTCTGGGATCTGCGCAGCGGCGCGCGCCTCCAGCGATTGCTCGGCCACAGCGATGATGTCGAGGATTTCTGTTTTATCGGCGAGCATCGCGGCGCGTCGGTATCCCGCGACCGGCGCATCCTGCTGTGGAATCTCGACACCGGCGCCATCGCGCGCTGCATCGAAGGCCATGAGCGCGATGTGCTGAGCATCTGCGCCGACGACCGGCATCTGTATACCTCGGGCGACGACAAGACCCTGCGCGTCTGGGACATCGACAGCGGTGAGGCGCTGCGGATGTGGGGACCGTTCGAGACCGAAACCGACACCTGCGCGATCGATACGCATCGTGGGCGCGTGGTGCTGGGCTGCGACGACGGTTGCATCCGCG
This sequence comes from uncultured Thermomonas sp., assembly GCA_966203835.1. Classification (GTDB taxonomy): domain Bacteria; phylum Pseudomonadota; class Gammaproteobacteria; order Xanthomonadales; family Xanthomonadaceae; genus Lysobacter_I. The sequence continues at coordinate 7,788 of CBIHKW010000070.1, read as the reverse complement.
TGTTCTCGATTCTCGGCGGCGACATCCTCGCGACGATTCCGGCGCATCGCTCGGGCATCAAGAAAGTGGCGTGTTCGCCGCTCGACGGCGCGATCCTCAGCGCCGCCTACGATCAGGCGATCCATGTCTGGGACGGCAACGACTTCAGCCATCGATTGAGTCTCGAAGCGCGCGCGCGGCAGTGGGAACGTTCCTTCAACTGGTCGCCGGATGGGCAGCACGTGGTGGCCGGCACCTTCGACGGCACCGTACTGGTCTGGCAAGCGCAGGACGGCCGTTTCCTCACCGAACTCGGTGCCGGCGACGGCGCTATCGGCAACGATTGCTTCAACGATATCGCCAGCGCCGGCAACGGCGACATCGCGGCAGTCAACGATGCCGGGCATGTGCGGCTGGGGCACCTGACCGACACCGATGCGCGCTGGCTGACCCAGGCCGCGCCGCGCACCGGCCGGATGCTGATGAACGCGGTCGCCGTGCTCGACGACGGACAGCGCATCATCGGCGGCGCGCACGATCAGCATCTGCATGTGTTCACGCGCACCAGCGACGGCCTGCATGCCGAAAGCGCCACTCATCTCGGCGAAGGCCCGATCAACTGCATCCGCGCTAGCACGCAGGACGGCTGGCGGGATGCGCTGTTCGTCGCCTGCTATTCCGGCACGGTCGTGCGCACGGATCGCGATGGCCGAGTGCAGGATCGTTTCGCGCACCACGACAACGCCGTGAAGGCGCTGCGCCTGCACCCCACGCGTCCGGTCGGCGTGAGTTGCAGCGCCGACGGCGTGCTCACGTCGTGGCGGTTTTCCGGCGAACTGCTGCATCGCTTCGCCGGCCACACCGCGATCATCGATGACATCGATCTCGACCCCAGCGGCGAATTCCTGGCCAGCACCGGCCGCGATTTCCATCTGCTGATCTATCGGCTGGACGACGGCGTGCTGCTGTATGCCTTCGATCTGGGTCGGCGCTCGCCGAAAGCGGTGTGTTTCGTCGACCGCGAAACGGTCGTCGTCACCAACTACTGGGGCGAGCTGCTGCGCGTCGATCTGAACACGGGCGCGATCCTGCGCAGACAGATCGCGGCCAACGGTATCAGCGCGATTGCCAGGGCATCCGCTGTCGGCGACCGCCTGCTGGCGTCCTCCTACGACGGCAGCAATTATCTGGTGCGCAGCAGCGATCTGCAGGTCATCAATCGCCTGCAAGCCATGCAGCAGCGGCCGGAGCCGATCCGTGGCTGAAGCGGTGCGGCGCTTCGCGATCCTGTCGACGCGGCGCAGCGGCAGCAATCTGTTGTGTACGCTGATCGACAGCCACCCGGACGCGCTGTGTCACCACGAACTGTTCAACCCACGCGGCATTTTCACCGCGCTGGATCTGCGCGACACACCAACGCCGCTGCACGACATCGCCGCGCGCGAACGCGACCCGGCCGCGTATCTGGCGCAGGTGTGGCGCTATACGCGCGGCCACGCCTGCGTCGGTTTCAAGATGACGCCCGAACAACATCCGGAGATCCTGCAAACGGTGCTCGACGACACCGGCATCGCCAAGATCGTGTTGCGCCGGAACAATCCGCTGCGCGCGCTGGTGTCCGAGCGCATCGCCGAAATCACCGGGCGCTGGGAAGCGTATGCGGGCGAAACCAAACCTGCCACGCATCCGCGTATCCATATCGAACGCGATGAACTGGATCGGCACGTCCAACAGGTGGAAGCGTTCTACGACAGCCTGACCGACACGATGCAGCGCAGCGGCCAGCACTGGCTCGAACTCCGCTACGAATCGCTGTTCGACGCCGTAGAACAACATCGGCTGTGCGCATTCCTCGGCCTGTCGCCGCGCATATTGCAGGCACGCAGCGTCCGCCAGAATCCCGAGCCGCTGGAACAGTTGCTCGACAACGCCGACGCATTGCGCCGGGCGCTGGCCTCCACGCCGCTGGCCCGCGTGTTCGACTGATTCACCCACAACGATTCCGACCGAGACCGACGATGCGCGTCCTCTTCCATCCCGAATTCCCGACCATGGACGGCTATACGCTGGTCGCGATGTTCCATGAACTCGACTATCAGGGCGTGAGCGACATCGATGCCGATTTCGATATCGCAGTGGCATGGGCCGACCGCACGTGGATGGACCCCGATCCGGCACTGGAAACAATCGCCGCGCGGATGCCGGTCTGGAACATCGACTGTCGCGACATCAGCAAACGCCGCGTCGACGAAGCGATGCGCGCGGTGTTCGGCTACGGCGCGGAGGTGGACCCGCTCACCTGGCACGGCCAGTGCGCGGTGAAGACCGACGAGAACGCACGCGGCCGCGGCGGCGTAGCGACCACGCCGATCAGCGACCCCGATCCGCGCATGGTCTACCAGCGGCTGATCGAATGCCGCGAGCACGGCCGCACCGTGAATTATCGGGTACCGGTGATCGCCGGCACCCTGCCGCTGTGCTACGTGCTGGAACGCGCGCCGATCGTCGAACACCTGAAGACAGACGCCACCGCGTGTCGTCTGGTGGAAACCGACGACCTGTTCAGCACGGCGGAACAGCAGCGGATCCTCGCCCTCTGCCGCGACATGCATCTGGACTTCGGCGAACTCGACGTGCTGCGCGACGACGACGACGGCCGGATCTACGTCATCGACGCGAACAAGACCCCGGCCGGCATGGGCATCGCCTATCGCCACCGCTGGACGCCGGCCCAGCGCCGGACTGCGTTGCAGCGGCTGTCGGCTGCGTTCGCGCAGGCGGTGGCCAAAGGCCGGCCGCGGCGCTTGGCGTAAGGAAGTCTCGTAGCCCGGCCCTGTGGGAGCGACGGACTCCGGAAAACCTTGCCTTGGGCCATCGCGACTTCCGTCGCTCCCACAGGGCTGTCGCTGACCGCATGCGTCGGCTTCGCTATAGTCGCGGCCATGCGAACCCCACATCTCTCCGCCATCATCGGTCTGCTCGTCGCCGGCCTGTCCGCCGCCTGCCACGCCCAGAACGACACCGCCACCCTCGTCCAGGTGCGCACCGCGCTGGACGTCGCCGAGCGCGGCGACGAGCCCGACAGCCCCTTGCCCGCGGGCCACGCGCTGGCCGGCTGGGTCGAATACGCCGGTCTGCGCAAGCGTATCGACACCCTGCCCGCCGCCAGCGGCCAGGCCTTCCTGAATCGCTATCGCGGTCAGGCCGTGGCCGAAACCTTCCGCGAACAGTGGCTGGCGGCGCTCGTCAAGCGCGAAGACTGGCCGTCGTTCCGCGCCGCCTGGTCGGATTCGGTGAAAAGCACCGCGCTGCGCTGCGCCGAGCTGAACGCCCGCCAGGCGCTGGGCGCGACCGACGGCGACTGGACCACCGACGCCCAGTCGCTGTGGCGCGGCACCGGCAAATCATTGCCGAGCGAGTGCGACGCGCCGATGGCGGTGCTGGCTGCCAAAGGCGGACTGGAGCCCGCCCTGCGCTGGGAGCGGATCGAGAAAGCCGCCGCCGAATGGCAACCGGCGGTGATGCGCTCCGCCGCCCGCGGACTGCCGGCCGACGAGTTCGCGCTGGCGAACGATTACGCCGCCTTCGTCGAATCCCCGCACGACCGCGCCCTCAACTGGCCGAAGACCGCGCGCAGCCGCCTGATCGCCTCGCACGGCCTCGCCCGCCAGGCCAAGGCGCTGCCGTCGGCGGCCGAAACCCGCATGCCGAAATTCGCCGAGGCGCTGGGCCTGAACGATGTCGAGCGCGGCCGCGCGCTGTATCAGGCCGCGCTGTGGACCGTGGCCTCGTACGAACCCGAATCCGCGCGCCGCCTGAACGCGGTGCCCGATGTCGCGTACGACGAAAAACTGCATGAATGGCGGGTGCGCGAAGCGATGGCGCGCTCCGACTGGAAAGCCGCGATCGCCGGCATCCGCAAGATGGGCGAGAAGCAGCGTCGCGATTCCCGCTGGCGCTATTTCGAGGCGCGGCTGCTGGAAATGGGCGGCGACAAGACCAACGCCGCGATCCTGTACCGCGACGCGGCGAACAAGGCCGAATTCCACGGATTCCTCGCCGCCGACCGCATCGGTTCACCGTACGCGCTGTGTCCGTGGACGCTGAAGACCGACGCCGCCGCGAAGACCGCGGTCGCACGCGATCCGGCGATGGCGCGCGCGATGCTGCTGTATCGCATCGAACGCGGCGTCTGGGCCGAACGCGAATGGAACGACGCACTGTCGCGCTTCACGCCGGAACAGCGCCGGGTCGCGGTCGATATCGCGCAGGACAACGGCTGGTTCGACCGCGGCGTGTTCGGTCTGCTCAACGTCGGCGGCAAGTCCTACCCGGAAGAATCGCGGCTGTACGAACTGCGCTTCCCGCTGCATCACGACAGCATCATCCGCCGCGAAGCCGCGAAACACAGCATCGACCCGACCTGGGTCGCCGCCGAAATCCGCGCCGAGAGCGTGTTCAATCCGAAAGCGCGCTCGCACGCCGACGCCCGCGGCCTGATGCAGGTGCTGCCCAGCACCGGCGCCGGCATCGCCAAACGCCTGGGCCTGCCGTGGCGCGGCGGCGAAAGCCTGTACGAGCCCGAATTCAACATCACGCTCGGCACCGCGTACCTGCGCGAACTCGAAGACAAATACGGCATGACCTACACCGCCATCGCCGCCTACAACGCCGGCCCGGCGCCGGTGGCGCGCTGGCAGTCGCAGCGCCCGGGCATGGACGCGGACTTCTGGATCGAAACCATCAGCTACAAGGAAACGCGCGATTACGTGGCGCGCATCCTCGCCTTCAGCGTGATCTACGACTGGCGGCTCAACCGCAACGCGATGCCGATCACCGACCGTCTCGCCGGACGCATCGTCGATACCCGCAAGACCTTCGTCTGCCCCTCGCTCGAGTTGCCGGCGCCGCCGGCAGCCGGGCCCGCCGCCACGCCCGCGCGCAAGACCCAGCGATGAATCGCAGCATCGTCGTGCTCGGCGGCAGCGGCTTCGTCGGCCGCGCGCTGATCGCACGATGGCTTGCGCAAGGCGAATGCGTGCGCGTGCTCTCGCGCAGCGCGGACACCCGTGCGCGCATTCCCGCGGACGCGGAGCTGCGGGTCGGCGACGTGTTCGATGCGGCATTCCTGCAGGAAGCCTGCGCCGGCGCCGATGCGGTGGTCAATCTCGTCGGCATCCTCAACGAACGCGGCGACGACGGCAGCGGATTCCGCAAGGTCTATGTCGAACTCGCCGAGACCATGCTCGCCGCGATGCAAGCCGCCGGCGTGCGCCGGCTGCTGCAGATGAGCGCACTGCACGCGGGCGACGGCGAAAGCCATTACCTCAAGGCGCGCGGCGAAGCCGAAACGCGGGTGCGCGGATCGGAGCTCGACTGGACTCTGTTCCGGCCGTCGGTCATCGCCGGCCCCGGCGACGGCCTGTTCTGCCGCTTCGCACAATTGCTGCGGTTCTCGCCGGGGCTGCCGCTGGGCGGCGCCGATGCGCGCTTCCAGCCGGTGTGGATCGGCGATGTTGCCGAGGCTTTCGTGCGTGCGCTCGACGACAGCACGACCATCGGCCGCAGTTACGATCTGGTCGGCCCGGAAGTCATGACCTTGAGCGAAATCGTGAAAATCACCGCAAAAACAAAGGGCTGGACGCGATTCGTGCTGCCGCTGCCGGCCACATTGGGCCGGGTGCAGGCGGAAGTCGGCGAACATCTGCCGGGCAAGCCGATCAGCCGCGACAACTGGCGTTCGCTGCAGCGCGATTCGACCGGCGACGACAACGGCCTGCCGAAACTCGGCATCGCGCCGACCGACGTACGCGCAAAACTGCCGGAGATTCTCGGCGTCGCCGCGTGATCGCTGCATAATGTTCCGCGCGCCAACGCATCCGCACTCCAACGCATCAACGAGGACATCGCCATGGGACTGCTCGACGGCCTGCTGGGCCACGCCGGCGAAAAGCCGCTGGAAAAGATCGAAGAGGAATTCGCGCCGCTGCTCGCACCAGGCGAAACCCTGCAGCGCGCGTTCGCGCTGATCCGCGACCTGATCGTGTTCACCGACCGCCGCGTGATCCTGGTCAACAAGCAGGGCGTGACCGCGAAGAAAACCGAATACCGCAGCATTCCGTATCGCGCGATCACCATGTTCTCGCTGGAAACCGCCGGTCATTTCGATCTCGAATCCGAGTTGCGGATCTGGCTGTCGGGTCAGGCCGCGCCCATCGAACTGCACCTCGGCCGCAACTCCGGCGCGCAGCAGATCGTCGCGCTGTTGGCGCAGCATGCACCGAAATAATGATCCCTCAATTTTTGTCATCCCGAATCCCGGCTTCATCGGGGTGAGGGATCTGCTTGTCGGTCATCCTCCAAAGCAAAAACAGATCCCTCCACGGGCTTTGCCCGCGTTCGGGATGACAATAATGAAAAGCCGCGATTTGCGTATCTCGTTGCAGAGACGACCAGCCAGGCTCCACGCATGAACACCTATCTCGTCGGCGGCGCAGTCCGCGACAAACTATTGGGCCTTACGTGCGGCGACCGCGATTACGTGGTGGTCGGCGAAACGCCGGAAGCGATGTTGGCCGCCGGCTTCAAGACCGTGGGCAAGGATTTCCCGGTGTTCCTGCATCCACAGACCGGCGAGGAATATGCGCTGGCGCGCACCGAGCGCAAATCCGGCCGCGGCTATCGCGGCTTCGTGGTCCACGCCGAGCCGACGGTGACGCTGGAAGACGACCTGATCCGCCGCGACTTCACCATCAACGCGATCGCCGAAGCGGCCGACGGCACGCTGGTCGATCCTTACGGCGGCGCGCGCGATCTCGAAGACCGCGTGCTGCGTCATGTCGGCGAGGCCTTCGTCGAGGATCCGCTGCGCGTGCTGCGCGCGGCGCGCTTCATGGCCCGCTTCGCTGCGCACGGTTTCACGGTGGCGCCGGAAACCATGGCGCTGATGCGCGAAATGACCGCCGCAGGCGAACTGGCCGACCTCACGCCGGAGCGCGTCTGGCAGGAGCTGTCGCGTGCGCTGGCGTACGCGACGCCCTCGGCGTTCCTGCGCACGCTGCGCGACTGCGGCGCGCTGGCGGTGGTGCTGCCGGAAGTCGACGCGCTGTATGGCGTGCCGCAGCGCGCCGAATACCATCCGGAAGTCGATACCGGCCTGCATACCGAAATAGTCTGCGACATGGCCGCGCGGCTCGCACCGGGCGACGACCTGATCGGCTTCGCCGCGCTCACCCACGATCTCGGCAAAGCACTGACGCCGAGCGAGGAATTGCCCAAACACATCCTGCACGAACAGCGCGGCCTCGATCCGCTGCGCGACCTGTGCGCGCGACTGAAAGTGCCGACGGCGCATCGCGACCTGGCGCTGTCCGCCTGTCGCGAACACCTCAACGTGCATCGACTGTTCGAACTGCGCAGCCGCAGCATCCACGACCTGTTCGCGCGCAACGACGGTTTCCGCCAGCCGCAGCGGATCGCGCTGCTGGCCACGGTCTGCGAAGCCGACAAGCGCGGCCGCGGCGGCATGAGCGAGTCCGATTATCCGCAGGCCGCGGAATTGCTGGCACTGCATGCAGCGGCGCTGTCGGTGCGCGGCGCGGATGTGATGAAGGAAGGCTTGGAAGGCCCGGCGCTGGGCGAAGCGCTGCGGCTGGCGCGGATCGATGCGATCCGGCGAGCGCGGAAACCCTCGGCATAGTCGCCGAGGCCCGCAACCTCCTGTAGGAGCGGGGGGGGGGGGGGCGGGGGGGGGGTATTTTTTTTTTTTTGCGGGGGGGGGTGGGGGGGGGGGTAATAAATATTTTTTTA
>CBIHKW010000069.1:0-21010 GCA_966203835.1 uncultured Thermomonas sp. | reverse complement strand
GCGGAGTGACCGGCACCAGCAACAGCATGAGCGCCGCAATATGCAGCGCGATGGCGAAGCTGATGGCGGTGATCCGCGGCCAATTCAGGCCGGGTTCTTCGCGGTCACGCTTGTCGTGGGTCGGCAACGGTTCGGTCATGCGCAGCAGGCTCGGTTTAGCGGACTCGTGGTGCTGATTCGGTATCGCGTTCGCGATCTATCCATGAAAGTGAACCCGACCCACGACACCCCGGAATGGTCGAACCGCGATCGGCCGAAAAAGAACCGGTCGCGGGAATCTGTAAGCTTATACCAATCGCAGGAGGACTTACCAACATCCTCTGCCCGAAACGTAACCGATTCGGGCGGCTCCTGTCTCACTTTCCTGGCATCGCAAGAATATTGTTGGCTTCCTTGGGCTTCTTGATGCCCTTGGCGAGCGCTTCGCGCGCAGCGGCCTTGGCCTCGCCGATGCGGTCTTCGAAGGTCAACACTTTGGCCAGATTCAGCGCGGCTTCGCCATTGGTGGAAACCTTGGCGGCGCGGCCGTAGAAATCGATGGCCTGGGCGTTTTTTTCCTCGGCGAGATAATTCTGGGCGATGATCGAATAATCGCCGGCCAGCGTCTGCGAGGGCGGGATCGCGCCCTTGGTCACACCGTCTTCCAGTACCGCTTGCGCTTCTTTGTATTTATTGGCGTTGATATAACCGACGAACAGCGTGCGGTATTCGCCGGCCTCCTTGAGCAAGCCCTGTTTACGCGCGTTTTCCAGCAATACGTTGGCCTTTTCGAAATTGTCGGCCTGCTGATACAGCGACACCGCATTCATCAGGATCGCGCGGTCGCCGGGTTTGGCGGCCAGCATTTTCTCGTACAGCGCCGCACCCTCGGCCGCGCGGCCGACCTTGCTCAGCAGATAGGCCTTCACTCCGACCGCCTGCTCGGTTTCGGTTTTCGTTTCGGCCATGTAGCGGTCGATGTAGGTCAACGCTTCGGCGTCGCGATCCAACTCGTTCAGGATCACCGCAAGATTGAACATGATCCGATAGTGGTCGTTGTTGTCGAGGCCGTCGGCGTCCACCGTCTTGCGGTAGTACTCGGCGCTCTTGGCCTTGTCGTCCTGCTTGCTCCAGGCGTCCGCCGCCAGCTGATAAAAATAGCTCAGCAGGTATGCGTTTTTGGATTCGGTGGCGTATGCATCGACCTTGGCGATGACTTCGGCGTATTTCTGCGCGTCGTAAACGGCCTGGATCTCGTTCGCGGTCTTGACGTCTTTCTGCGAGTTCTTCTTTTCCGGCGGTTTGCGGGTGGCCAGCGGAAACAGATCGGGCTGCTGGTTGGCCTTGGCCGCGTTTTCGGCCTTGCGCTGACGCGCACGCTCGGCGGCGGCGGCGGCGCTGCCGCTCATGCTGCTCGACTTGGGCGTGTCCTTGTACGCATCCTCATCCTGCGCCTGGGCGCTGCCGGCGAAGACGCAGCCGATCAACAGCGCGATGGCGGCGGTCAGAGCAGTGGACGGAAGCGAGCGGACAGAGGAAGCAGTCATTGAGATTCTCGGTGTCTGATGTACGTCGGAGACGGCACGGGCCGTCGCGGTGGATGCGGGTTCGCCGCGGGTGTGAAGCATAAACGCGAATGCGCCTCAGCCGCAGGCCGGTTTGCGGCCGGCGGCGCGGGCCTGTTCATAGGTGGGCATCAGGGTTTCCGCGCGCTTGCGCAGTTCGCCGATGCGGGATCTGGGGTCGGGATGGGTGGACAGCCATTCCGGTGGGCGGCTGGCGCTGGCGCTGAGCATGTTCTGCCACAGATTCTCCGCCTGGCGCGGATCGAAACCGGCCTGCGCCATCAGCCGCTGGCCGACGATATCGGCTTCGGTCTCCTGCTCGCGGGTGCCCGGCAGCAGGAATCCGCCCTGCGCGAGCAGGCTGCCGCCCTGGGTGGCGAGCTGCGATCCGCTGTCGCCGTATTTGGCGCCGGCCAGTACGCCCAGCAGCTGGACCACGCCCGAGGCGCCCATCTGCCGGGTCACGCGCTCGTCGTGATGACGCTCGATGACATGGCCGATCTCGTGGCCGATCACGGCCGCCAGCTGATCCTGATTGCGCGCGACGTCGAAAATACCGGTGTATACGCCGACCTTGCCGCCGGGCAGTGCGAAAGCGTTGGGGTTCTTGTCGACGAACACCGCCTCCTGCCAGCCGCCCTGGCGCCACTGCGGCGGCAGCTCGCGGACGATGGCGTCGACCACGCAACCCACGTACGCCGACTGCTTGCCGTCCTGGGTTTGCGGTTTTTGGCCTTTCATCTGATCGAAGGCTTGGGCGCCCAATTGGTTGAGCTGTTCCTGCGACACCGCGCCCACGTACTGCTTGCGCCCGGTGGACGATGTGGTGGTGGCGCAGGCCGACAACAGCAGCGCGCAAGCGAGACCCACAGCGATGCCGCGCACGGGTGGCGTGATCTGGCGGTGGCTCATCGCGGCGGCGGCTCCGGTTCGACGGGGGATGACGTTGTAATCCGACAGGGATTAAAGTTTCGTCAATTGCCGCCCTGCAACAACGAAGACGCGACGGCGGTCGCACGATATCGCCCCTGTGGATCGCGTCGGATTATCCATCGCGGGCGGCTTGTTCGAAAGCTTGCAGAAAGCCCTGCACGAAAAAAGGCACCCTTTTGGGGTGCCTTTCCGCGATTTCATTCGGATTTAAACAATCGTTTGATCGTCCGACTGTCCAGCAAAACCGCACACAGAAACAGTTTCGGGCACACCTGAAGACAACAAGATTCTATTTTCGTGGCGTGGCGTCTTCTGTTTCATCGCAGCCATGCACGGCATGAATGCGCATGGTTTCGTCGTTGCTCTGCGATGCGCGATCGGGTCACACGTCGAGATTCGCGACCTTCAGCGCATTGTCCTCGATGAAGATGCGGCGCGGTTCGACCACATCGCCCATCAGCGTGCTGAAGATCTGGTCGGCGGCCACCGCGTCCTCGATGCGCACCTGCAGCAGGCGACGGCTGTCCGGGTTCACGGTGGTTTCCCACAGCTGTTCCGGATTCATTTCGCCGAGGCCTTTGAATCGCTGGATCTGGCGGCCTTTCTTCGCTTCTTCGAGCAGCCAGGCGTGCGCCTGGGCGAAGCTGGACACCGGTTCCTCGCGGTTGCCGCGGACGATCTTCGCGCCTTCGCGCAGCAGGCCGTGCAGCTGCGCCGCAGCGTCGCGCAGCGGGCGCAGTTCGCCCATTTCGAAGCTGGACAGCGGCAACACCTGGATCTGCGATTCGCCCATGTGCATGCGGGTGACCACCAGCGCGCCCGGCTGAGTGTCGCTGGCGACCTGCGCGTTCACGCGGTAGCGCGGGCGACCGAGGCCGGTGCGGTTGAGGCGCGCTTCCAGCGCGTCGAGTTCGGAACGCTCATCGGTGTTGCGCGCGAGCGACGCGGCGTCGAGCGGCGTGAAGTCGATCAGGGCTTCCAGCAGCGCCGGGTCGTAGCGATAGGCATTGCGTGCGATCGCATCGCGCGCGCCGGCATAGGTCAGCAGCAGCTTCTCGAGATTCGCGCCGTCGATCGCAGGTTCGCCGGTCGCCGGAATCAATCCCGCGTTCTCGACCGCGTTGTTGGCCAGATATGCATCCAGCGCCGCATCGTCCTTCAGATACAGCTCGTTCTTGCCCTGCTTGATCTTGTACAGCGGCGGCAGACCGATATAGATGTAGCCGCGCTCGATCAGCTCCGGCATCTGCCGATAGAAGAACGTCAACAGCAGCGTGCGGATATGCGAGCCGTCGACGTCGGCGTCGGTCATGATGATGATGCGGTGATAGCGCAGCTTGTCGGGGTTGTATTCGTCCTTGCCGATGCCGGTACCGAGCGCGGTGATGAGCGTGCCGACTTCCGCCGACGACAGCATGCGATCGAAACGCGCGCGTTCGACGTTGAGAATTTTTCCTCTGAGGGGCAGCACCGCCTGATTCTTGCGGTTGCGGCCCTGCTTCGCCGAGCCACCCGCCGAGTCGCCCTCGACGATGAACAGTTCCGACAGCGCCGGATCTTTTTCCTGGCAGTCGGCGAGTTTGCCCGGCAGGCCGGCGATATCGAGCGCACCCTTGCGACGGGTAAGGTCGCGGGCTTTGCGTGCAGCTTCGCGCGCGCGCGCAGCGTCGACGATCTTGCCGGTGATGGCGCGGGCTTCGTTGGGATGTTCCTGCAGGAATTCCTGCAGGCGCGCGCCGAACGTGGTTTCGACCACCGGCCTGACTTCGGAGCTGACCAGTTTTTCCTTGGTCTGGCTGGAGAAGCTGGGATCCGGCACCTTCACCGACAGCACCGCGATCAAACCTTCGCGCATGTCGTCGCCGGTCAGCGTGACTTTCGCCTGCTTGGCGATGCCGTTCTGTTCGATGTAATTGGTCAGCGTGCGGGTCAGCGCCGCGCGGAAGCCGATCAGATGCGTGCCGCCGTCTTTCTGCGGGATGTTGTTGGTGAAGCAGAACATCGTTTCCTGATAGGCGTCGGTCCATTGCAGCGCAACGTCGACCACGATGTCGTTCATTTCGCCGCTGACCGAAATCACGTTCTGGTGCAATGGCGTTTTGAGCTGCGCCAGATGCTCGACGAACGAGCGGATGCCGCCTTCGTACTGGAACACATCCTTGCGCGTTTCGCCGCGTTCGTTCGGACGCTCATCGGTCAGCGTGATCTTCACGCCCGAGTTGAGGAAGGACAGTTCGCGCAGACGCTTGGCGAGGATGTCGTAATGGAATTCGACGTCGGTGAAGATCTCCACCGCCGGTTTGAAGCGCAACAGCGTGCCGCGCTTGCTGGACGCTTCGATCTGCTTCAGCGGAAACAGCGGTTCGCCGAGCGCGTATTCCTGCAGGTAGTGATGTCCGTCGCGCCAGATGTTCAACCACAGATGTTCGGACAGCGCATTCACCACCGACACGCCCACGCCGTGCAGACCGCCGGACACTTTGTAGCTGTTGTCATCGAACTTACCGCCGGCGTGCAGCACGGTCATGATGACTTCCGCCGCCGAAATGCCCTCTTCCTTGTGGATGTCGACCGGAATGCCGCGGCCGTTGTCGGAGACCGACACCGAACCGTCTTCGTGGATGGTGACGAACACATCGTCGGCATGCCCGGCCAGGGCTTCGTCGATCGCGTTGTCGACCACCTCGAACACCATGTGATGCAGACCGGTGCCGTCGTGGACATCGCCGATGTACATGCCCGGTCGCTTGCGCACGGCTTCCAGGCCGCGAAGCACAGTGATCTTGCTGGAGTCGTAGGTGTTGTTCGGCGCGGCGGGCTGCTGGGTATCGTCGGTCATTCGCTTCTTTCGGCTGCTGGTGCGGCTACTGGGACGGCTACTGCACGGCTGATGGCCGCGCGCCGGAGGCGCACGACTCATTAGCTATAGGGTTTGAACACAGAATTATAGCGCGCCAGGCACACACGGCCGTAATCGCCGCGTTAAGGGCGCTGAGGGCTACGCCCAAGCGCGCCTACAGAGAGTTACGCTTCATCGATACGCACCCGGCAGCGATCGACTGCGCACAGCATCGCGACCGCCTTGTGGAAAACAATAACTACATACGGATCAACAAGATACCGCCACCCAAACTCTTTCGATCGATCGCTGGAGATGCCATGCCTACCGCGAAAACAAATCAGTCCGCGCATAACAAGCCCGCGGATTCGACGCAGGCGGTCGACGAGTTCATGGCTCGGCTCGAGCACCCGTTCAAGCCAGACATCGAGAGGATCCGGATGATCATGCGCAGTGTCGATCCGTCGGTGTCGGAGGGCATCAAATGGAATGCCCCGAGCTTCCGCACGACCGAATACTTCGCGACCTTGAATCTCCGCGCCAAGGCGGGCGTGGGCATCATTCTTCATCTTGGTGCCAAGGTCCGCGATCTGCCGGTCGGCGGCATTGCGATCGCAGATCCGGAGAAGCTTCTGACGTGGCTGGCTAAAGACCGCGCCTCCGTGAGCTTCAACGGGCCGGACGACCTCGACGCCAGAAAGGCAGCACTTCAAGCGCTGCTTCGCGAGTGGATCGAATACGCCTGAGCCCACCGTGCTGTCGCAAGGGGGCTGCTCCGCTGCCTCAGCTTGCCTGCGGCGCGATGCAGCCTTGTTCCACGTGAAACGTGTCGACGGAAGCTGCGATCTCCGCCAAGGCCACGGGCGGCTCGGTTCCAGTGATGAACACCTGCGCCCCCGACCCCAGCAGACGCTCCAGCACACGGCGCTGGTGGTGGCGGTCCAGCTCCGAGGCCAGATCGTCCAGCGCGACCACCGGCCATTCGCCGCAGGCGGCGGCGTGCCGCTCGGCCTGCGCCAGCAGCACTGCCAGCGCGGTGAGCTTGGCCTGCCCGCGCGACAGGGTTTCCCGGCCCGGCAGTGAGGCGTAATCGATGCGCCAATCGGCGCGATGCGGACCAACCGAGGTAAAGCCGTTGGTGAGGTCGCGATCCCGGACCACCAGCAGAGCATCGGCCAGCGACAGGCTGTCGCGGGACCAGCCGGGCTGGAACACCAGACTGGCGCGACCCAACGCAGGCGCCAGTTCGGCGGCCATCGCCTGCAAGACCGGTTCCAGATCGTCGAGGTAGCCCTGACGCCGCCGGGTCAGCGGTTCGCCGGCTTCGGCCAGCTCGTGATCCCAGACATCCAGCTGCTGATCGCGGACCCGGGCCTTGAGCAGCGCATTGCGCTGCTTCAGCGCCCGTGCGTAACGGCGCCACAGGCCCAGGAAGTCAGGTTCCACGTGGAACAAGCCCCAATCGACGAGTCGACGGCGCGGTTCTCCGCCGCCGGTCACCAACGCGTGGCTGCCGGGCTCGAAGGTCACCACCGCCAGCGCTGCGCACAGTTCGCCGAGCTGGCCGACGGCCTGACCATCCAACCGCCCTTCCCAGCGCTGGCCGGAATGGCGCAGGCCGGCGCGACGGGCACGGCCGGTGACGTCTTCGCGCCACTCGGCGAAGACTTCGACCGCTTCCACGCCGGTGCGGATCAGGCCGTCGCGGACCCGTCCACGGAAACTGCGTCCATAGGCCAGCAAATGCAGGGCTTCCAGCAGACTGGTCTTGCCGGCGCCGTTGTCGCCAGTGATCAGATTGATGCCGGGGGCCGGGCGGAGTTCGACTTCCGCCAAACGCCGGACGCCCGACACCTGCAGACGGGTTACGTGCATGTCGGCCCCGGCCTAGAGCTGAGGCGATCAAAACCCGGCGTGCTGAAACGAAGACGCCCGGGCAGGCCCGGGCGATTCGTATGTTTCACGTGGAACAGCTCGGCGAGCGGTTTGCGCGGCATCAAAGACGGAGCGGCATAACGACGTGGCGGCATTTCTCACTGCTGGCCTCGCGCACCAAGGCCGAGGAGTTGGAGTCGCGCAGCTGCAGGACCACATGCTCGTCGCGCAGCGCGGACAGGGCGTCCAGCAGATAGTTCACGTTGAACCCGATCACCAGGCTGTCGACCTTGGTGTCGGCCTCGATCTCTTCCTGCGCCTCTTCCTGTTCCGGATTGTGCGCGTTGATCTTCAGCTGGCCGGGCGAGACTTCGATGCGCACGCCGCGGTACTTCTCGTTCGAGAGGATCGCCGCGCGCTGCAGCGAAGCGCGGAAGGCTTCGCGGTCGATCTTCACTTCGCGGTCGGCGCCGATCGGCACAACCGCTTCGTAATCCGGGAAACGGCCGTCGATCAGCTTGCTGGTGAAGGTCACGTCGTCGCGCTTCACGCGGATGTGGCTGCGACCCATTTCCAGTTCCAGCTCGCGGTCGCTGCCTTCCAGCAAACGCTGCAGTTCCAGCACGCCCTTGCGCGGCACGATGATCTGGCGCTTGGTCTGCACGGTTTCTTCCAGCACCGCTTCGCACATCGCCAGACGGTGGCCGTCGGTGGCGACGCAGCGCAGCGCCTTGTCGCGCAGATCGAACAGCAGGCCGTTGAGGTAGTAGCGCACGTCCTGTTGGGCCATCGCGAACGCAGTGCGTTCGATGAGTTCCTTCAGGCCGGCTTCGCCGACGCGGACGCGTTCGGTCGCATCGACTTCATCCAGCGCCGGGAAATCGTTGGCCGGCAGGCTGGCCAGGGTGAAGCGGCTGCGGCCGGCGGAGACGGTGACCTTGTCGCCGGCCTGGGTGATCGTGACCTTGCTGCCATCCGGCAGGGCACGGACGATCTCGAACAGCTTTCGCGCCGGGATGGTGATCTCGCCGGACTCGGCATCATCGACCCGGGTGCGGGCGACCATTTCCACTTCGAGGTCGGTGCCGGTGAGGGACAGCAGATCGCCTTCGACCCGGGCCAGCAGGTTGGCGAGCACCGGCAGGGTCTGCCGGCGTTCGACCACGTTGACGACCTGAGCCAGCGGCTTCAGGAGCACTTCGCGCTGCAGACTGAAACGCATTGATTCGATTCCCCAAATAAGACGGTGTGCCGGCCGAGCTGCGAAAGGACCCAAGCTTCAAAGAAGGATATAAATCTTAAAAGCTGGTGGTGATGGTGTTTCCAAAAGTCGGGGGTAACAGGTCCAAACTTTTGATTTCATTACGTTTTATCGCCTAGTCAAAGTCTGTACAAGCCCTCTGTCACGGTGGGGAAGACCTGTGGACAACTTGGCGTCGCTTTTGTTTGGCCGCGGCCGCGATGCACTTATCCACAGTTTGTCTCCATGCTGTCCTCAGTGTTCGTTCTCATCTTTTGAGACGGCTCACTCGCTGAGTTTGCGAATCAGTTTGTCCCAGTCCTCGCGCAGCTTGCCGTCGCTTTCGCTCAACAACTTGATCTGACGACAGGCGTGCAAAACCGTGGTGTGGTCCCGCCCCGCGAAGGCGTCGCCGATCTCCGGCAGACTGTGTTCGGTCAACTCTTTCGCCAAGGCCATCGCCACCTGCCGCGGACGGGCCAGCGAGCGGGTCCGGCGCTTGGACAGCAGATCCTTGATCTGCAGACCATAGTAGTCTGCCACGGCCTTCTGGATATTGGCGATGCTGATCGCCTGCTGCTGCGCGCGCAGCAGATCGCGCAGGGTTTCCTGGGCGAATTCCGGGGTGATCGTGCGGCCGGTGAAGTTGGCCCGCGCCGCCAGCGTGTTGAGCGCGCCCTCGAGGTCGCGCACGTTGCTGCGCATCTTCTTGGCGATCAGCAGGGCCACGTCCTCGGGCAATGCCACGCCGCGTTCGCGCGCCTTGCTCAGCACGATCTGGGCGCGGGTCTCGAAGTCCGGCGGCTCGATCGCCACCGACAGCCCCCAGGCCAGGCGCGACTTCAGCCGCGGCTCCAGGCCTTCGACCTCGCGCGGGTAACGGTCGCAGGTCAGGATGATCTGCTGGCGGCCGTCGAACAGCGCATTGAAGGTGTGGAAGAACTCCTCCTGGGTGCGGTCCTTGCCGGCGAAGAACTGGATATCGTCGATCAGCAGCGCGTCGACCTGCTGGAACTGGCGCTTGAAGGCGTCCATGGTCTTGTCCTGCAGCGCTTTCATCATCGCGCTGAAGAACTGTTCGCTGCGCAGATACATCACCCGCATGCCGGGATTCTGCCGACGCATCTCGTTGCCGGCGGCGAACATCAGATGGGTCTTGCCCAAGCCGGTGCCGCCGTACAGCAGCAGTGGATTGTGGGAGCGATCGCCGGGTTTCTGCGCCGCTTGCCACGCCGCGGCGCGGCCGAGCTGGTTGCTTCGGCCCTCGACGAAATTGTCGAAGCTGTAGTGGTTGTCGAGGTTGCCGGCGAACTCGGCCGCCGGCGCGCGCGTGGCGGCCAGCACTTGGGTCGGGCTGGGCTGGGCCTGTGCGGGGCGCGACACCGAACCCACCTCGAGCGACACCGCGGCGTTGCCGGCGTAATGCCCCAGCAACTCGCTGATCCGGGACAGGTAGCGGCTCTGCACGGCATCGCGCACGAAAGCGTTTGGGGCGTACAGCACCAGACCGTCGTCGCTGAGGCGGGCCTGCAGCGGTTTCAGCCAGGTCTGCACTTCCTCCAGCGGCAATTCGGCTTCGAGGCGTTCGAGACAGCGGGGCCAGGCATCCATCGGGGGTTTTCTTGTCGCGTTTCGCTTGAGACGAGCAGAGGAACAGGTCGAGCCGCGCGACCGGCTGCCCGAACGGGGTCGGGTGGCGTGGCGCGCGAGGTCGGCAGGGAGTGGGGCAGACTACCACCGTGCCGGCCCCCCCGCACCCGCCGTCGGTGTCGATCCGCGACGCGGCGCATGCGTGGACTGATTCGTGGACTGCCGGGTGGACCGGATCGGCGGATTTGACCGCCCCGCCGTCGCGCCTGCATAATTGCCGGTTCTTGCGGTTCAGGCGTTGCGCTTCGGCGCGGTCACGCTGTCCCGCACCTCAACGCAACACGTCATCGAGCCCGACCCATGGCCACCAAGCGCACCTATCAGCCCAGCAACCTCAAGCGTAAGCGCGACCACGGTTTCCGTGCCCGCATGAAGACCGCCGACGGCCGCAAGATCCTTGCCCGTCGTCGCGCCAAAGGTCGCACGCGCCTCACTGCCTGATCGTTTCGGTCCTGCGACCGGCGATGCGCCCGTCGCTGCCGATACGAAGCTACAGGCAGGATGCTTCCGGCATGAACGCCCGCCGTTCATGAGCACCGGGCATTCCACCAGCGAACGAACTGCCCGCTACCCGCGCACCGCGCGGGTACGCGCGCGTCCGGAATTCGACGCGGTGTTCACCCGCGGCAGCCGGGCCGCGACTCCTGTTCTCGCGGTGCACTATCTCGGCGACGAACGCGAAGCCCGTCTGGGTCTTGCGGTCTCGCGCAAGGTCAGTCCCCGCGCGGTGATCCGCAATCGCATCAAGCGCGTGTTGCGAGACCATTTCCGCCGTCATCGCGTGGCCATGGCCGGAGGCGCGTATGTCGTCGTCGCCCGTCCGCCGGCCGCGCGCGCGACCGGGCCGGAACTGGTGGCGGCCTTCGAACAGGCCTTCCGGCAGGCCTTGCGCCGTGCCGCGTTGCCCCCATCCCACGCGAACGGCACAATGCCGCCCGCTTCCCCCCTTCCTCCCCCTGCGCCGGTGTCCGACGGCGCGACGAGTCCGTCAGCCTCATGAACCAATTGCGCACCTTTCTGATTTTCGCCTGGCTGATGGTGGCGACCATCCTGTGGATGGAGTGGAACAAGGAACAGAAATCCCCGCCGGAAGCGCCCGCCAGCGCGCAGGCCGCGACCGCGCCCACCGCGCAGCCGCAGGGTCTTCCGGTGCCGGCCGCACCCGGCGCCGTCCCGACCGCAGCATCCGCGGCGGCAGTTCCGGCAGCGACCATCCCGGGCGCGCCCGTCGCGCAGCTCAGCGCCGCGCTGGTGGCGGCGCCGCGCCTGACGCTGAGCAACGATGTGCTGCGTCTCAGCCTCGATGGCGGCAACGTGCATCGCGCCGAACTGCTGAACTATCGCGTCAACCGCGCGCCCGGTGCGCCGCTGGTGCGTCTGTTCGACGACGGCGCCGAGAACTTCTATATCGCCCAGAGCGGCTGGAGCAGCGCGCAGGGTGCGCCGAGCCATCTGACCGGTTTCGTCGCCGAACAGTCCGCGACCGAACTCAAGCTCGCCGATGGCGCCAAGGACGTGAGCGCGCGCTTCCTGTGGACCGGCGCCGACGGCGTGACCATCCGCCGCATCTACACCCTCACCCGCGGCGAGTACGCGCTGAAAGTGCGCGACGAGATCGTCAATCGCGGCACCCAGCCGTGGACCGGCGATGTCTATCGCCAGCTGTCGCGCGTGCCGCACGTGATCAAGCGCGGCATGACCAACCCCGAATCCTTCAGCTTCAACGGCGCGGTCTGGTACACGCCGACAGACAAATACAAGAAGCGCGCTTACGCCGATTTCGTCGACGACGGTCCGCTCAATGTCACCACCGACGGCGGCTGGATCGCATTGCTGCAGCACTACTTCTTCACCGGCTGGATTCCGCAGGCGGGCCAGGGGGCCAAATTCGAATTGGCCAGCGTCGGCAACCAGTACGGCATCACCGCCACCGGCCCGCGGTTCACGGTCGCGCCCGGCACCCAGACCAGCACCGAAGCGAAACTGTGGATCGGCCCGAAGCTGCAGGACAAGCTCGCGGCGCAGGCGCCCGGCTTCGGACTGACGCTCGATTACGGCTATTTCACCCTGCTCGCCGATCCCATCCACTGGCTGCTGGCGAAGCTGCACGGTTTCACCGGCAACTGGGGCTGGGCGATCATGCTGCTGGTGCTGTTGATCAAGCTCGCGCTGTATCCGCTGTCGGCCGCGCAGTACAAGTCGATGGCGAAGATGCGCAAGTTCCAGCCGCGTCTGCAGCAGCTGAAGGAGCGCTACGGCGACGACAAGCAGAAGTACCAGGCCGCGATGATGGACCTGTACAAGAAAGAGAAGATCAATCCGGCCGGCGGCTGTCTGCCGATCCTGATCCAGATGCCGGTGTTCCTGGCGCTGTACTGGGTGTTGATCGAATCGGTCGAACTGCGCCAGGCGCCGTGGATCCTGTGGATCCAGGACATGACCGCGCGCGATCCCTACTTCATCCTGCCGGTCATCAACATGGCGGTGATGTGGTTCACGCAGCGGTTGACGCCGATGGTGGGCGTCGACCCGATCCAGGCGCGCATGTTCCAGTTCATGCCGCTGATCTTCGGCGTGATGTTCGCGTTCTTCCCCGCCGGTCTGGTGCTGTACTGGGTCACCAACGGCACGCTGGGTCTGATCCAGCAGATGTGGATGATGCGGCGCTACGGCGACAAATCGTCGCCGACGGTGGAAAAAGCGTAAACCGTCGCATCGCGTTCGCAACGAAGCCCGCCGCAAGGCGGGCTTCGTGTTTGTGGACGCTGCGGGATCCGGAATTCGTGCAGAATCCGATCTATCGCCTGTCTTCCATCGGTCGAGGAACCCGCATGCGGAACGCCACCAATACCCTGCTGCTGGTCATCGGCACCGCTGCGGCCATCGTTGGCGTGATCGTCGCGAACGTCATCCCGGCGCAGTTCGAAGAAGTGTTCCGCAGCTTCGGCGCCGAACTGCCGTCGCTCACGCGATTGTTCCTGTACGGCGGCGGCTTCCTGTGGGTGTTGCCGCTGCTGGTGCCGGTGCTGTCGTCGTTCGTGCGCGTACGCACGCCGGACGACAAACGCCGCGGCATCGTCGCGCTGCTGTTGGGGAGCGCCATCGGTGTCGCGCTGCCGATGGTCTGCATGCTCGCGATGTACCTGCCGATTTTCCAGCTTGCAGCGACGGTCGACGGTTGAACGCATGCAGCATCACGACACCATCGCTGCGATCGCCACAGCTGCCGGAGCCGGCGGCGTCGGCGTGGTGCGCATCTCCGGTCCGCAGGCGCTCGCGATCGCGGAAACCGTCTGCACGAAATCCCTGACACCGCGCCACGCGCACTACGCGCGGTTCCACGACGAACGCGGCGAGACGCTCGACGACGGCATCGCCCTCTATTTCAAAGCGCCGGCGAGTTACACCGGCGAAGACGTGGTGGAACTGCAGGCGCACGGCAGCCCCGCGGTGTTGCGGCAGTTGCTCGACCGCTGCTGCGCGCTGGGCGCGCGCATGGCGCGACCGGGCGAGTTCAGCGAACGCGCCTTCCTCAACGGCAAACTCGATCTCGCTCAGGCCGAAGCGGTGGCCGACCTCATCGCCGCCGGCGATGCGCGCGCCGCACGCGCCGCGAGGCGTTCGCTCGACGGCGTGTTCTCGCGCCGCGTCGATGCGCTCGCCGATGCGCTGCTGCGCCTGCGCATCCACGTGGAAGCGGCGATCGATTTCGTCGACGAGCCCTTGGACACACTGGGCGGCGAGGCCTTGCGCCGCGGGTTGGCGCAGGCTGCCGACGATCTCGACGCGCTGCTGCGCGAGGCCGAGCGCGGCCAGAAACTGCGCGACGGTCTGCATGCGGTGATCGTCGGCCCGCCGAACGCCGGCAAGAGTTCGCTGCTGAACGCCTTGGCCGGCAGCGAGCGCGCCATCGTCAGCGATATCGCCGGCACCACCCGCGATCTGCTGCGCGAAACCGTGCGTGTGGATGGCGTGGAACTGACCCTGGTCGACACCGCCGGGCTGCGCGTGGGCGGCGACAGCATCGAGCGCGAGGGCATGCGCCGTGCGGAATCGGAACTGACCCGGGCGGATCTGGCGATCGTGGTGCTCGACGCCCGCGAGGCCGCGGCCGGCCGCGCAGCGGTCGCGGAAGCCATCGCCGATGTGCCGCAGCGGCTGTGGGTGCTGAACAAGGTCGACCTGCTGACCGGGCCGCCGGTCGCGGCCTCGCAGTGGGAAGACGCCGAGGTCCGGGTGTCGGCCCGCACCGGCGTTGGGCTGGATGTCCTCCACGCCCGCCTGCGCGCGCTGGCCGCCGGCGAGGGCGACGGGACCGAGGGCGCGTTCAGTGCCCGGGCGCGTCAGGTCGACGCTTTGCGCCGCGCCGCGCAGGAATTGGCCGCCGCGCGGCACCAGCTGGATGGGGATATGCTGGAGCTGACCGCCGAATCGCTGCGCGCCGGCCACGATGCCCTGGGAGAAATCACAGGCAGACTTGCGCCAGATGACTTACTCGGTCACATTTTTTCGAGTTTCTGTATCGGAAAGTAAGATCGAACGCGGCCCGAGGAACCCGGGCCGGGCAACAGGGGGTGCGCTGGCACAGGATGTGCTTGCAAACCATGACTCCAGCCTCAAGGAAACCATCGTGATGTCCGCTGCCCAAGACACCGCTTCCATGTCCTTCCGTCCGCTTCGCGACGGCTTCCGTTACGCCGTGCTGTCCGCGGCCCTGGTGCTGGCCATCGCCGCCTGTGGTGGCGACAAGGCAGAAACCGATGCCGCCGCCCAGCCCGATGCCGCCGCCCAGCCCGCCCAGGCCCCGGCGCCCGCCATTTCCGCGCAGGTCGCGGCGATGAGCGTCGACCAGCTGCGCGAAGCCGCCCGCGCCGCCCAGGCCGAGCAGCGCATGTACGCCCCCGCCAGCAACAACGCGATGGAGTACTACCTCGCCCTGCGCGACAAACAGCCGAACGACGCCGCAGTCGCCAGCGCGCTGACCGATCTGATGCCCTATGCGCTGATCGCCGCCGAGCAGAGCATCGCCCGCGACGATTTCGCCGAAGCCCAGCGCCTGTACGCGCTGATGGAAAAAACCGACAAGGCCGCACCCGCGCTGCCGCGTCTGAAGCAGTCGCTCACCGAAGCGCAGACCAGCTTCGCCCAGCGCCAGCAGCAGACCGAAGTCGATGCCGAAACCGAGAAGGCGCGTCTGGCCAAGCTCGAGGAAGACCGCAAGAAGGCGCAGGAAGAAACCCAGCGTGTGGCTGCGGAACGACTTGCCGGTCAGCAGGCGCAGCAGGCCGAAGCGGCGCGTCAGGCCGAAGCCAATCGTCAGGCCGAGGCTAATCGCCAGGCCGAGGCCAACCGTCAGGCCGAAGCCAACCGCCAGGCCGAAGCCGCGCGCCAAGCCGAAGCTCGTACGACCACGCCGGCCACCGCCAGCGCCAACGATCTGCGCGCGATCAGCACGCCCTCGCCGAAATACCCGCCGGACGCCCTGCGCGCCGGCCAGTCTGGCGAAGTGCTGGTCGAATTCACGGTCGCCACCGATGGTTCGGTCAGCGCCGCGCGCGTGGTCCGCGGCAACCCGCCGCGCGTCTTCGACCGCGAAGCGGTGGCGGCGGTCAAACGCTGGCGCTTCCAGCCGGTGGCATCGCCGGTCACCACCCGTCGCACCATCGGCTTCAAGCCGGGCGTCTGAATCCGGGCGCGCACGCTCGACGGCAGATTTGCTCGACAGCTGTTCTCGACACAAACCCGGCGAAAGCCGGGTTTGTGGTTTGTGGGGTATGCCCTGTCGGGGCACGTATTGTCGAGAGGATTACGCCGCCCGATCCATTTCGCAGGCCGGCAGCCAGGCCGCATTGCGGCGACGGCAGGCGCAGGGCTCCGGATCCGCGGGATTCAGGATGCAGATCGAGGCGCTGCGGACAGGTTGGTCGGCAAGTGCGCGCTGAAGGCGCGGGCCGCGGCCGCCGTAGCGCGGTCGGATCGCCTGGGGCGACGAGGGCATGAAGATCATTTCGGTCTTGAACAGACGCATGGGGTGACACTCCTTGGGGGGAAGAGCGCGGAACAGGTCCTTCCGTCGCGGCGAAAGGTTAAAGCCAGAACATGACGACCGCCTTTCGGCGCAGCGCGGCAGTTCGCGCTGCGTTCAGGCCGCCCGTTCGACGACCGCGCGCACCGGCGGCGCAGCGACCTCGGTTTCGATGCGCGCCGGAGCGCCCGCAGCATGCATGTGCGGCGTCTGCGGACGCCGGCCGTAGCGCGACAGACGCGGCGCGTGCCGGCCGTAGCCGAATCGCGTTCGCGGCGGGTGAAGAAAGATCATTTCGGTGCTGAACAGGCGCATGGATCACTCCTTGGAATGGGATGGGGTTGCGTTGGTGTTGTCGGGCCTTCGATGCGCCGACGGTGGATGTGGATTTCAGCGCCGCGCAACGGACGTGCGCAGCGAACGCCGCCGACATCGACGACGATGTTCGGCAACGGGCAGGCATGAAGCGAACACGTCGAACCGGGGTGCCCGGCGGCACATCCTTGTGCCGGAGGAAGCGTTCCCGGCCGCGCCTCGACGGCAGCGAACCGGGCCTCCTCTATCCTTGACGCATCCCTGCGGACCGAGCGTTCATTGTCTCCCGGGGCCGTCTCGCGGACTGCGACTGCAGCGCTGCGACTTCGGAAGAAAATCCTTGTTTTCCAGTGGTTTCGTGTGTCTTTCGCCGTGGAAGAATCATACGTTTCCGGCGTCTCACGGACTGCGAATCCGCGGTGTCGTTTCGCGTCCGCTGACGTACACTCCGGGCATGCCGACCCGCTCCGAGCAAAGCACTTCCGACCCCGCGCACCGTGCCGCTGCGCGCATCGCCGACGGCTTCGACGACTACAACGCGCGCTTCTCCGACGTCACCCGCCGCGCGCGCAGACGTTTCGAACGCCGCGACTGGCGGCAGGCGCAGACCGACGCCGCCGCACGCATCGATCTGTACGAAATCTGCGTGCGCGAAACCCTGGGACGGCTGGAAGCGCTGCTGGAAGAGCGCGTGCGTTCGCGGCCGCTCTGGCGTGGCATCCGCGCGGCCTACGCCGCGCGCATCGCCGCATTGCCGGATCGCGAGCTGTACAAGACGTTCTACAACTCATTGGCGCGGCGTTTTTTCCAGATCGATGGCGTCGCGCCGGATGTGGAGTTTCTGGCGCTGGAGATCGTGCCGACCGGCGATGCCGCCTGTCCCGGCGAGCTGCGCCATCATCGTTTCGATCGCGATGCCGCCGAAGTGTGGCGCGACATCTTCCGCGAGCTTGCCTACGTCAACGGCTGGGCGGATCTCGACGCCAGCGCGCGGTCGGTCGCGGAGGCATTGCAATCGCGCGGCGTGATCGGCGTGTCGATGTTGAAGACGCCGTTCTATCGCGAACGTCGCGCCTATCTTGTCGGCCGCGCGTATGGCGCGTCGGGCGCGTCGTATCCGGTGGTCGTGGCACTGACCAGCGAAACCGGCGGCGTGCGCGCCGACGCGGTGATCGTCGACGACCAGCAGATCTCGATCCTGTTCGGATTCTCGCGCAGCTATTTCCACGCCGACATCGATCGCGTCGGCGATGTTGTCGCCTTCCTGCATGCCTTGCTGCCGCGCAAGCCGCTGGATGAATTGTTCACCGTGGTCGGCCGCATCAAACAGGGCAAGACCGAACGCTATCGACAGGTGTTCCGCCATCTCGGCGAGCACCTCGGTGAGCATGCCGACGAAGAGCTGGTGCTCGCCGACGGCGAACGCGGCATGGTGATGGCGGTCTTCACGCCGCGGGGTTATCCGGTCGTGTTCAAATTGATCCGCGACCGCTTCGCCTATCCCAAGGACATGGTGCGCGCCGAGGTCGAGGAGAAATATCGATTGGTGTTCCGTCGCGATCGCGTCGGCCGTCTGGTCGATGCCCAGGAATTTCTGCGCCTGCGGTTTCCGAAGCGACAATTCGCACCGGCCGCGCTGGACGAACTGCTGCGCGAATGCGCGCAGACGGTGCAGCTGGAAGGCGACGAAGTGCTGATCAAACATTGCTACGTCGAGCGCCGTGTGCGCCCGCTGAATCTGTATGTGCGCGAAGCCCATGCGCCGGCCGCGGAGCGCGCAGTGTTGGACTATGGCCAGGCGATCAAGGATCTGGCGCGCAGCAACATCTTCCCGGGCGATCTGCTGTTGAAGAATTTCGGCGTGACCCGCCATGGCCGCGTGCTGTTCTACGATTACGACGAATTGTGTCTGGTCGAAGAATGCAAATTCCGCGCGGTGCCGGCGATGCGCGAGGAAGACGAAACGCGCCCGCTCGACGAATGGTTGTATGCCGGCAGCGACGATGTGTTTCCGGAATTGTTTCCGCAGTTTCTCGGTATTCTCCCCGCGCTTCGGAAAAGGCTGTGCGAGGTGCACGGCGAGATTTTCGACCCCGCATGGTGGCGCGATGTGCAGGCGCGATTGGCGGCCGGCGAACACTTCGATGTGCCGCCGTATCCAGATGCCGCGCGCCTGCCGCAGGCACGCGAGCCGCAGGGCGATTTGCGCTAGGCTGTCCTCCCTTTCCGACGACACTCCTTGCCGCCATGTCGAATCTGTCCGCGTCCGCACTGCGTTGCTGTCTGATCCTCGCCCTGGGTACGCCGCTGATCGGCGCCTGTACTTCGATGAACGACTCGAAGCAGTCGGGCGCTGCAGCCGAAGCCGAACAGGCCGCCGTCGCCGATACGGCGCTGTCCGACGCCATCGCCGGCAGCTGGCGCGATCCCAAGAACACCGCACGCGATGCATTCCGCCATCCGCGCGAGACGCTGAGTTTCTTCGGCGTGGCCGCGAACGAGACCGTGGTCGAAATCACGCCCGGCGGCAGCGGCTGGTACGCCGAGATCCTCGCGCCCTATCTTCGTGCCGACGGCAGTTACATCGCCGCGATGGTCGATCCTGCCGCCGCCGCTGAAGGCCGCAGCCGCGATTCGCAGCAGAAATATCTCAACGATCTGACCGCCCGCCTGCAGGCCAAGCCCGAACAGTTCGATCGCGCGCAGATCGTCCGCTTCGATCCCAAGCAGCCGACCTTCGCCGCGCCGGGCAGCATCGACACCGTGCTGACGTTCCGCAACGTCCATAACTGGGTCGGCGGCGGCACGGCCGATGGCTTCTTCGCCGGTTTCTACGCCGCGTTGAAACCCGGCGGCGTGCTGGGCGTGGTCGACCATCGCGCCAAGCCCGGGACCGATCTCGAAACAATGAAGAAGTCGGGTTATCTCACCGAACAATTGGTGATCGATCTCGCGACCAAGGCCGGCTTCGTGCTGGACGCGCGCAGCGAAGCGAATGCGAATCCGAAAGACAGCGCCGATCATCCCAACGGCGTGTGGACGCTGCCGCCGACCAACCGTCACGACGCCGAAGATGCGGCGATGTACAAGACCATCGGTGAAAGTGATCGCATGACGCTGCGATTCGTGAAACCCGCCAAGGAATGAAGTAGTCCACCCGGCCGATGAAGCCGCGCGCGCGGCCGGTGGAAATGAAACACCGTGGTTTTCGCATGTTTCTACGGATGCGACGCGGTTGGATGATCAGCGATGGCGGGCTTGAGCCCGCCCTACGGCTGCCGCGCTTCCAGCAGCCGCTGCAACAGCGCGATCTGTTCGCCCTGCGCCGCGAGGATCTTCTCCAGCTGCTCCACGCGCAGCTGATCGAGTTTGTCGTGCAGCGCCATGATTTCCAGTTCGGCTTTCAGATTGACCTGATAATCGTGTTCGGCCGCCGCGCGGTCGCGCTCGGCGTGCCGGTTCTGGCTCATCATGATCACCGGCGCCTGCAGCGCGGCCAACATCGACAGCAGCAGATTGAGAAAGATGAAGGGGTATGGGTCGAACGGATCCGCGCGCAGCAGCCAGACGTTCGTCGTCACCCAGAGGCCGAGAAACAGCATGAACAAGCCGATGAAGGTCCACGAACCTCCGAAGTGCGCGACGCCATCGGCGACGCGCTCGCCGAAGGTCCGGTCGCCGTTGTCCGGCACGGGTGCGCTGTTGATGCGTTCGCGCCGATGGATCCGGGTCAGCACTGCGCGTTCGGCGGCGCTGGCCTGCTCCCAGGCCTTGCCGAGCAGACGGGTGGAAAGCGCGGTGAGTTCGTGTTGGCTCATGACGATGCTCGCGAAGAATCCTGCGCACAGCATAGGCCTGCCTTGCTGTCGCGCACGCATGGAACGCAAGTCGTGCTGATCGCGTTCAACAAACCCTACGGCGTGCTGTGCCAGTTCACCGATCGCAGCATCCCGTCGCGGCCCACGCTCGCAGGTTTCGGGCTGCCGCCGGAGGTGTATGCCGCCGGGCGGCTCGACCACGACAGCGAAGGTCTGCTGCTGCTCACCGACGACGGCGCGCTGGCGCATCGCATCACCGATCCGCGCCACAAGCTCGCGAAGACCTATCGCGTGCAAGTCGAAGGCGAACCGCAGCCGGAACAGCTCGATGCGCTGCGTCGCGGCGTGGAACTCAAGGACGGCATGACCTTGCCGG
Organism: uncultured Thermomonas sp.; assembly: GCA_966203835.1. GTDB lineage: Bacteria > Pseudomonadota > Gammaproteobacteria > Xanthomonadales > Xanthomonadaceae > Lysobacter_I. The sequence goes on along the minus strand of CBIHKW010000069.1, from coordinate 395 downwards.
CGCAGGCGATGCGGATCGATGCGCCACTGCTGTGGCCGCGCGATCCGCCGGTGCGCTTCCGCAAGACCGTGCCCGATGCCTGGCTGGAATTGGTGATCGGCGAAGGTCGCAACCGCCAGGTGCGGCGCATGACCGCAGCGGTCGGCTTGCCGACGCTGCGGCTGGTGCGTGTAGCCATCGGCGATTGGCGACTGGCGGATCTGCAGCCCGGCATGTGGCGGCGACTGGACTGAAGCGCTGCGGCGCCGTCCTGCTCTTGTAGGAGCGCCGGAAGGCGCGAAGCCCGCGCTGCAGCCGGCGATGCGTTGCACGCCATCACGATGCGTTCTGCGAGGCCAGTCGGATTGCGCGCGAAGTCGCATCGGAGACGTTGCGGGTCTCGCGCCTTCCGGCGC
>CBIHKW010000068.1:0-21630 GCA_966203835.1 uncultured Thermomonas sp. | reverse complement strand
GCTTCAATGAACTGAGTTCGTTGGCGAGTCCGGATACTGGGAATGCGCAATATCTTTACGACGCTTCGGGAAATCTGACGCGCAGGACCGATGCGAGGAACGTCGCGGCGAATTACGGCTATGACGCCGGCAATCGCTTGACGCAAATCGTCTATCCGGATGAGACCCTGAGTTATGCATACGACGAGACGAATGGCGGGACAGGTGCGCGTGGAAAGCTGACGAGCCTGCGCGATGGAAGCGGCAGTACACGCTATGTCTACGACGCTCATGGCCGGGTGACGACCAAGCTTCAACAGCTCGGTGCCGATGGCAATGCTTCCGCGCTCAAGACGGTCGGCTACGCCTACACCGATGACTTGCTGACCGGAACGAGCCTGCCGTCGGGCGCACAGGTCGGCTACCGCTACGGCAGCGACGGTCGAGTCGCGGAGATACTCGTCAATGGCCAGGTCGTGGTCAGCGGAGTGGACCATTTCCTCTTCGGCGAGCCGAAGTCGTGGACGACGCCCGCCGGGCGTTACAGCCGCAGCTACGATCTCGATGGTCGTGTCAGCGGCTACACGCATGCCGGACAACCGGTCCAGTTGCGTTACGACGCGGCTGGACGGATCGTGGAGCAGGGCGGCTGGGCGTACGGCTACGACGACCTGGATCGACTCGCCACCGCCAACGGCGCGCGCAACCTGAGCTGGCAATACGATGCCACAGGTAACCGGACGCGACACACCGATGGCGCCGATATCACGACCTATGGCGTTTCGGCCACGAACAATCGCCTCGCATCCGTCGGTGGCAGTGCCCGCGAGTACGATGCGGTAGGCAATACCACCAGCGCCGATGGAAAGACGTTCGTCTATTCCGCCCGCAACCGCTTGATCGAAGTGCGTCAAGGCGCAGTCACGTTTGCGCGGTATGCGCATAACGCCATGGGCGAGCGCGTCTGCGCGGCGGCGCAAGGCGGCAGTTGCCCGACAGCGAACAGCGCAGGCAGTAGCTACCGTCAGTACGTCTACGATGCTCATGGCCATCTTGTCGGCGAATACGACAGCGCCGGAAGTTTGATCGCGGAACACCTCTGGCTCGGCGACACGCCTGTGGCCGTTATCAAGCCTGCGGCTTCAGCCGCCGTTTTCGGCGGACAGATCGTTGGCGATGTCGCTGTGTATTTCGTCGAGCCCGATCATCTCGATACACCGCGCAGTATCGTCAATGCGAGCAATGTGCCGGTGTGGGCGTGGGACAGCGAGCCGTTCGGCGAGACGCCCGCGAGCGAGAACCCAAGCGGGTTGGGTCAGTTCAACTACAGCCTTCGTTTCCCCGGCCAACAATTCGATGCTGTTTCTGGACTGCATTACAACTACCTCCGCGATTACGAGCCGGATACAGGCAGGTACATCGAGAGCGATCCCATCGGGTTGGATGGCGGCATCAACACCTATGCCTACGTCGGAGGGATGCCGCTTATCGGCTACGACCCCACCGGAGAGGCGTGCGTCCAGAAGAACCGCCGCCGCGGCAAAGCATTCGAGCGGCTGATCGGTCGCAAGTTGCGGAAGTTCCTGCCTCCCGGCTGCACCCTTGTGCAGAAGTCCTTCCAGACGCCTTTTGGCATACGTTTCCCCGATTGGACCATCGAGTGTCCGGGCAAGCCCGATTGCCACATCGAATGCAAGGTCGGCGGATCTCCGTACAAGCCGGATCAAAGAAAGAAGGATGATTGGCGTAGGCAAAACGACAACGAGCCGACCATCGTGATACGCAAGTAGGAAAAATGAATCAAGCACTACCCGCATTCGAAAATCTGCGCGATGCGCTTGGCGAGCAGTTGGCTGGGCACGGATTCGGCCGATCTCGCTCGGCGGATCTTTGGGGCATGCCTCCCGCTTGCCCCGGCATCCGTATCGGTATCCTGCTGCGTCGACAGCGATACCCTTCGGACAAGCGGATCGTATGCAGTCCGGTGCTGTTGATCGGAACGACGGTGGGAATGCCGGAGCCGGACGGAAAAAAATTCACGCTTTCCCTTAAAACTGCTCAGATCCAGAAGGCGCTTCTCGATGGGAACATGCAGAAGTGGTATTCGATCTTCCCGAGCACAGACCCGCTGGAGTACGTGCGAGACATGGTCGCGAGGATCGATGAGCAGTGGGTTCCGCGTCTGGGCGCGATCGGCGACTATTCCGGGCTCGCGGATGCCATTGAGGCGCACTGGTTGTCTGCGGGAAATCCAAGAGCCGATCAATCAATGACCACAGCCTTGCGACAAGCATGACCTTCAGAGCAACGCATCTTCGATCGGCGACTACGGAGATTGCCGGAAGGCGCTGCCATAGCGGAGGTGTAACGCGATCAAGAGCATGCGTTGCGCATGACTGCCGCCGAATTCAGACAAGTGGAGCGATCAGGCTGCCGATGAGCCGTTCTTTGGACGCTTGAACGCCCACTACGCCCGATTGGAGGCGGGGCCGTCAGCGTCAGGTTTCGAGCACGTCGGCAGTTTTCCCTTCGGGGACATCATCGCGATCATGGATTTTCGTGTGGAAGGATTTCGACGCTGTTGACCAGAGGCCTCAGCGGCTTTCATGTGCGTACGCATGGCGATGACCACTATCTGATCAGGGTCGAACTTGCGTGGACTCTGAAGCGGGGCTTCGTTTTCGAACAAACCGAACAAGCCGAATTGCCGGCGTAATAACCGGCCACCCAAGTGGAGATGGCGGCGCTGATGTCTCAGGTCACAAAAAAAATACGGGCCTCCGTCGCCAAGTACGGCTGGCACTGCATTTCGGTGCCCGGAGAGGAGGAGGGGCAGTTCGATTTCTCGTATTCGATCGGTTTCGAGGAGACGTTGAAGCATCCCGAGGTATCCATCTTCGGGCTTCCTTCGAAGGTCGCATCGGAGATCATCGCGAACTGCTACGACCAAGTGCGGAAAGGGAACGCGCTCGAAGCCGGGCAGGTGTATCCAGACTTGTTGTCGGGCGGATACCGGATCATGGTGGGCGGCTTCGCCAAGCCGTCCCATCATGACGATTATTTCGGCGCAGGCGTGGAATACCATGGCCGCGAAACGCGGATGCTGGTTCTGCTTTGGCCTAATCGCAACGGCGAGTTTCCGGTGGGCATGGAAGGGCATCCTCAGCGCGAAGCGATGTGGGTGATGTCTGACTGAATTCATTTCTGATGTTGCATGAGGCTTCATTGCGTGCGCTTCAATGGCGGAATTGAGTCGATCGTTCCGTTCATAGACAGGATCCATTTCGGATTCACAGCATGAATGTGCGAGTTTTTCGAGCTTGAGAACGATCTCTGTTTGCAGTTCGAGTTTTCGAATGCTGATTTCGAGAGTTTCAAGAGTATGGCTGAACACATTTTCGAGTGGCGGCTGAGGACATCGACTGTGCGTGTTTGAGAGCGGGATTGTCGTGTCGAAACGCATATGGCGAGGAAATCTTTTGGCGCGAATGGCAAGGATCGCCGTCGCGAGTCGGTTTTCGTTTCACCGGTCAAAAAAAGGCCCCAGAAAGCCATGAAATCTTTCTCGCAGACTTGAGCGAGATGCCGCCGGTCGACAGAATTTCACCGCCGCGAAAGGACCGGCGAAACCGCGCAGTGCTGCGAGGCCGCCGCTGGATTCGGCCGGAAAGAACTTGAAGCGTTCGAAGCCGTATGCGAGTCCGCGCATCAGTTCGCTGGCGGTGGCGATACCGGGCAACAGCGGAATGTCGAGGTCGTGCGCGGCGGTCTACAGCGCGTCGGTGGCGCCCGGTGAAATCGCGAACGCGGCGCCTGCGGCCTGCACGGCGGCGAGATCGTGCGCACTGAGCACCGTACCGGTACCGACGATGGCGCCGGGCACCACACGCATGCGGCGGATGACCTCGAGGGCGACCGGCGTGCGCAAAGTGACTTCGAGTACCGGCAAACCTGCGGCGACAGGTGTTTCCGCGAGCGGAAGCGCATCGTCGATATCAGCGATGGGGAGCACCGGCGCCACCGGCGCTTGCTACAAGATGGCGTCGACGCGTGCCGTCATCCGCGCGCTGTGACTTGCGATGTGTTCTGCATTCATCGCTTCACGTCCAAGCGCTCGTTGCGCATCAACGCCAGCACGTCGTCGCGATCGGCCAGATTGAAGTCGCCGGGGATGCTGTGCTTCAGGCAGGCTGCGGCGAGGCCGAAATGCAGGCTGTCGGCATCGGCCATGCCGCTGAGGATGCCGTGCAGCACGCCGGCGGCGAAGGCATCGCCGGCGCCGATGCGATCGACGATTCCGTGCAGCGCGTGCGTCGGCGTGAAATGCAGCGCGCCGTCGCGGGTGGCCATCAGTGCGCTCATGCTGTGATCGTCGACGTTGTGCTGGTGACGCACCGTGGTGGCGATGCGTCGCAGCCGCGGGAACGCTGCGAACGCGCGCGCCGCCGCCGCCGCGAATCGCGCGCCGGGCTCGCTGTGGTCGGCGGAACTGTCTTCCTCGCCGAGGACCACGGCGATGTCGCGATGATCGGCGAAGGCGAGGTCGGCTTCCGCGATCAGTTCGCGCAGGATCGCGCGCGGATCGCCGTCCCAGGCCGCCCACAGTTTCGGCCGGTAGTTGCCGTCGAACGACACCAGCGCGCCGGCCGCGTGCGCCGCGCGTGCGGCCGCCAGCGCGGCATCGGCGGTGGCCTGGCCGAGCGCCGGGGTCACCCCGGACACGTGCAGCAGCGCCGTACCCGCCAACAGCCGGGGCCAGTCGTATGCTGCGCTGCCGGTCAATGCGAATGTCGACCCGGCGCGGTCGTACAGCACTTCGCTCGGCCGCAGGCCGGCGCCGGTGGCGAGAAAGTACAGGCCCATGCGGCCGTCGCGGCGCAGCACGCCTTCGACATCGACGCCATGCCTGCGCAGTTCGCCCAGTGCGGCATCGCCGAGCGGGTTGTCGGCGACCGCGCCGGCCATCGCCGCCGAATGCCCCAGCCGCGCCATCGACACGGCCACGTTGGCTTCCGCGCCGCCGATCTGGACGTCGAGCCGGGGCGTCTGCAGCAGGCGCTCCCGCCCAGGGGCGGCGAGGCGGAGCAGGAGTTCGCCGAAACATACGATCCGACCTGCAGATACGATCCGATCAGTCATGGAGCCTCCAATATCGGGCGATAACGGGTGTGGGCCCGGCGGCTGCGGCAGGGCTGCCGTCGGGCGGGACTGCTGCGTTGCAGCATGCTTTGGGGCAAGTCTTTTGCTACGTTTGGCCAGCGGTGTCATTTTTCGCGGCTTCGGCGGACATCATAACCGGCTCCCCGTCAGAGTGTCCCGCAGCAGTCTCGCCTTATATTTCCGGGAGGGGGAATAGATGCACAGTCACCATGGCAACAAAAAGACACCGGTTACCATACTCGCCGCGTCGATCGGTCTGGCCATCCAGCTGGCCGCGATGACGGCCTCTGCGCAGCAGACGCCAGCCAACGCGCCCGCCGAAGGTGCGCAGGAGCCCGCTGCGCTCGACCAGATCGAAGTGATCGGTTTCCGCGCCAGCCTGATCAAGGCGCTGGACGAAAAACGCGACTCGGCCGAACAGATCGATGCGATCGTGGCCGAGGACATCGGCAAGTTTCCGGACCAGAATCTGGCCGAATCCCTGCAGCGCGTGCCCGGCGTCTCCATCGATCGCGATGCGGGCGAAGGCCGTTCGATCACCGTACGCGGCCTCGGCCCGGACTTCACCCGTGTCCGTCTCAACGGCATGGAAGCGCTGTCCACCACCGGCGGTACCGACAGTTCCGGCGGCGCCAATCGCGGCCGCGGCTTCGACTTCAACGTCTTCGCATCGGAGTTGTTCAACAACCTCACCGTGCGCAAAACGCAGTCGGCGGAAATCGACGAGGGCTCGCTCGGCGCGACGGTCGATCTGCGCACCGGCCGGCCGTTCGACTATCGCAAGTTCACCGCCACGGTGAGCGGGCAGATGAGCTACAACGATCTGTCCGATGCCTGGGATCCGCGTTTCGCGGCTCTGATCAGCAACACCTGGGCCGATGGCCGCGTCGGCGCTGCGCTGTCGCTGGCGCACAGCAAGCGCAACGCGCTGGAAGAAGGTTTCAGCGCGGTGCGCTGGGAGCCGAGCAGCGCATCGGGCGGCTTCTGCAGCCCGGTCGGGGTGACGCCCGCGTCCACCGGCGCCGGCTCGTCCGCGGCCAACTGCGCCGCCGGCATTCCGCGCCCCGCCAACACCGCGTCGAATGTCAGTGCCTACAACACCGCGATGGCGGCGGGTACGTTCCATCCGCGCCTGCCGCGTTACGGTCGTCTGACCCACGAACAGGAGCGGACCGGCATCACCGGTGCGTTCCAGTTCCGCATCAACGACGACACCACCGTGGCGATCGACGCGCTGTACTCGAAGTTGGAAGCCACGCGCCAGGAAGACTTCCTCGAAACCATTTCCTTCAGCCGCACCGCGGCGCAGGGCGGCAAGCCGCAGACCGAAGTGGTCGCGGCGGAAGTCGACAGCCGCGGCAATCTGGTCTACGGCGTGTTCAACAATGTCGACGTGCGCTCCGAATCGCGTTACGACGAACTGGAAACGACGTTTACCCAGGTCGGTTTCGACTTGCAGACGCGCTTCACCGACAAGCTGAGTTTCAACGCCCAGGCGGGCCTGTCGAAGTCCGAGTTCCGCAATCCGGTGCAGACCACGGTCACCCTCGACATCCAGAACGTCGACGGTTATTCGTGGGATTTCCGCGGCAATGATCGAGAGCCGGTCATCACCTATCCGTTCGACGTCAACAGCCCGACCGCATGGCAGTGGGTCAGCAGCCCGGTGGCGAATTCGACCGGTTCGGAAATCCGCATCCGTCCGCTCGGCGCCGACAACAAGTTCCAGAACGCGCGCTTCAACCTGATCTACGATCTCAACTCGACGATCGCGCTCAAGGCCGGTCTGGGCTGGAAGGAATATGGTTTCGAGACCTTCGAATCGCGGCGCACCAACGAAACCCGCGTGCCGGGTCTGCCGGCGGGCGTGACGGTCGCCGATATCACCCGCACGTTCAACGGGTTCGGCTCGGGCAGCCACAACGGCTGGTTGATCCCGGATCTCAACGCGATCGCGCGCCTGTTCAACATCTACTGCAACTGCAACCCGACGCCGGCCACGGTCGGCGACGGCGACGATTTCACGCTCGGCAGCATCACCGTCGGCAACGCGCGCGGCAACAACTTCGCGGTGCGCGAAACCGATCAGGGCGGCTACCTGCAGATGGATTTCGACACCGACTTCATCGGCCGCCGCCTGCGCGGCAACCTCGGCGCGCGCTATGCGTCCACCGAAGTGACCGCCACCGGTTATCTGGCCACCGGCGGCGGCAGCGAAGTGGTGGTGAAGAACAGCTACGACGACTGGCTGCCGTCGCTGAATCTGGCGTGGGATGTAGCCGACAAGTTCGTGCTCCGCTTCGGCGCTGCGAAAGTGATGGCGCGGCCGCAGCTGCCCAGTCTCAATCCGGGCGGCACGGTCAACACCACGGTGCGCACGATCACCACCGGCAACCCGCTGCTGCAGCCGTTCCGCGCGACCACCTACGATCTGTCGGCGGAATGGTACTTCGCCGAGAATTCGCTGCTCAGCGTCGCGCTGTTCTACAAGGACATCGACACCTACATCCAGACGCTGCGCGAAACCCGTCCGTTCAACACCACCGGCCTGCCGCTGGAGCTGCTGACCGTCTCGGGCCTGCCGGCGGACACACCGTTCGACATCACGTCGCCGATCAACACCCCCGGCGGTCCACTGAAAGGCTTCGAGATCAATTATCAGCAGCCGTTCTCGTTCCTGCCCGGCGTGTGGAGCGGCTTCGGCCTGCTGTTGAACTACACGCACGTCGAATCCGAAATCGATTATGCGATCTCGCCGACCAGCAGTCTGTTCGTGACCACGGATCTGGTGAACCTGTCGCCGGACGCCTACAACGCAACCCTCTATTACGAGAACAAGCGTTTCAGCGCGCGCGTGTCCGGTTCCTATCGCGATCGCTATCTGCAGACGGTGCCCGGTCGCAACGAAAACAACTTCGAAGGCAAGAACGAAACCTTCAACGTCGATGCGAGCATGAACTTCAACGTCAACGACAAGCTGACCCTGACGCTCGAAGGCATCAATCTGACCGACGAGTACAACGACCAGTTCGTCGATACCGCGGGCGATCGCGCTTCGGTTTATCACCACACCGGCAGGCAGTATTTCGTCGGCGCGCGCTATTCGTTCTGAAGCATCACGGTGGATCCCTGTTGGCGGCGTCATCCGGGTTGGGGTGGCGCCGCTCTTTTTTTGGCGGTATCGGCGAGCGGCGTCCGTGGCCCGGACGCGGCTCAGAACGTGCCGCGTTGGACGAAGGGCGCGCGTTCGTAGAGTTCGCGTTCGCCGCGCCGCGGGTCGTCCACAGGCCTGGAGTCGATATCGAACAGCATCGTCGCGCGTCGGTCCAGTGCGTACTGCGGCCAGTGCGGCAGCCCGGCGTGGTTGGGGTCGCCGCTGCGCGCGAAGGCGAGCAATGCGTCGCTCATCGCATCCGCCACCGTTTGCGCCTGCGCGCCATCGCCGGTGCGCGAGCCCGGCTGACGGATGTTGTCGAATACCAGCGGGATGTCCAGCGTATGCATTGCGCCGAATTTTCCGCCGTCGAGCGGCGATGGAAAATCCAGTTGGTACATCCAGGTAGGAGCCGTCCAAGTGGGAGCCGACTGAAGTGCGCGCGCTTCGGCTTCGATCACGGCGCCGCGCCATGAGCGCCCGGCGGTGGTCGCCGCGAAGAACACATCGCTGGCCGTGTATGCCGGATACAGCCGGCGGTATTCGGCGATGACCGTGTCCGGCGGCAGATCGACGTATTGATGCTTGCGCAACTGCTCCGGCAGTCGCTCCCAGGTCAGCACGTGGTTGGCCGGATCGTTGCCCAGGAACGCGCGGGTTTCGTCGCGGGTGTTGCCGATGATCATCGGGATGCGCGCGGACTGCGGCGGCGCATCGGGGTGGAACGGATGTCGTGGCAGATCGTGGCCGTCGAGCACCGGGCCGAAGTAGAGACTCATGTCTTCGATGCGCGACGGGTCGCGCGCGCGCGCGGCCTTGAGCAGCGTTTCGATAGGCAGGGTGCGCAGCGCATCGAGACGCTCCGGCGCGAGACCCAATGCGTCGAGGAATATCCTCGCGCGCTGCGCGGCGGCGCGCGGGCCGGCAGCGGTGACCTGCTGTCCGCTCATGGTCATCGCGCGATGGAACAGGCCCGCGGCTTTCGGCATCGCCATCAGCGTCGCGATCTTGGCGCCGCCGCCGGACTGGCCGAACACGGTGACGTTGCCGGCATCGCCGCCGAATTCCGCGGCGTGTTCGCGCACCCATTCGAGCGCTGCGATCAGGTCGAGCTGGCCGACGTTGCCGGATGCTGCGTATTTTTTTTCGAACTCGCCGAGATACAGATAGCCGAACAGGTTCAGCCGGTGATTGACCGTGACCACGACAACATCGCCGCGCCGGCACAGTCGCGTGCCGTCGTAGAGCGGATCGCTGCCGGAGCCGGTGTTGTAGGCGCCGCCGTGGATGTAGACCAGCACCGGACGTTTGCCGCCGTCGCGCAGCGCGGGCGTCCACACATTCAGCGCGAGACAGTCCTCGCTACCCGGGCCGAGTTCGCCGCTCTGCGGCGCCGATGCGGCGTAGCGCAGGGCATCGCGCACGCCGCGCCACGGCGTTTCGCGATCCGGCGGCAGAAAGCGCGTCGTTGCGGTGTCGGCGCCGTAGGGAATGCCTTTGAACGACAGCACGTCGTGCGCATCGCGCAGCCCGCGTATGCGACCGCTGCGCGTGCGTGCGACCGGCGCATCGCCACCGGCGGAGACGCCATGCGGCAGCAGCGCGCCGACGGCGAGCGCGAGCCCGGTCTGCAGCGTGCGTCGACGGCTGCGATCCATTGCGTTGTTCAGCGTGCGATCAGCGCAGCGGGTCGCGACGCGGCAGCGGCTTGAGCGGTTCCATGGTGTCGAGATCCCAATCCGCCGGCACGAAGGCCTGGCGCGTTTCCGCATGCTTGGGATAACCGCCGACTTCCTGTTCGCTGTCGATGACCTCGCCGCGGCCTTCGATGGTGTCGGCGAGAATCCGCCGATCGATGTCGTCGCGATCCCAAGGCCGCGCGCCGGCGTTCGCGATCACCGCGTCCTGCACCTTGGCGGCGGGCAGCGGTTTCACGCCGAACGGCAGCGCGGGCGCGGTCTTCAGCATGCGCACGCCGACCGGCGCGGTGCTGTAGCTGCCCTGCATCGGCAGCGGTTGGCCGATGCGGTCGACCGCGAGGTTGTCGTGCAGATACAGATCCAGCGCACCGGAGCCGCCGAACATGAAGAACACCGATTGCTTCGGGGTATCCGGGCCGCCGCGCATCACGTTGCCGATCAGCGCCAGTCGTCCGTCTTCGTAAGTGTGGCCGTCCCATTCGGCGGCGACCAGGTTGTAATGCACCGCGCGCTGTCCGGGGTTGTAGATCAGATTGTTGATCACCAGCCCCTGCGAGCCGCCCTTGAACATCGGATTGCGCTCGAGATTGTGCGCGTAGAGATTGCCGATGATCAGGATTTCGTGCGCGTTGTCGTGAATCAGCGAACCTTTCGAGTGTTCGCCCTTGCCGTGACTGGAATACGCCAAGCCTTCGGCGATGAGATTGTTGCTGAAGGTGATGCGGTGCGAGGTGTTGTCGCGCCATTGCTGCAGCGTATCGCCGCCGAAGCGCGGACCGGAAGCGGACAGATTCTCGTCGGTGGCCCAGGTCAGCGAGCAGTGGTCGACGATGATGTCGTGGCCGCCGACGCTGGAGATCGCATCGAAATCCACGCCGCTGCGTTTCGGCTGGCCGGCTTCGCCCGGACGCACGCGGATGTGGCGCACGATCACATCGTGGGTCGCGATATCGATGCCGCCGCGGATCAGGGTGATGCCCGGCTGCGGCGCGGTCTGGCCGGCGATGGTAAGGAAGGGTTCGCGGATCTTCACCGTCTTCAGGCCCAGATCGATCACGCCGCCGACTTCGAACACCACGATGCGCGGGCCTTTGGTGTTCACCGCTTCCAGGAACGACCCCGGACCTTCGGTGGCCAGTGTGGTCACGCGGACGATTTTCCCGCCGCGACCGCCGGGCGTGTGCGCGGCCCAGCCCAGCGCGCCGGGGAATGCGGTCGCGTCCGCCGGCCTGGTTTCCGTGGCGGCGACGGGCGTTGCAGCGGCGACGGTCTGCGCCAGGGTCAGCAGCAGGGCGGTGAGGGTGGTCAGCAACAGCGAACGGGTCATGCCGGCATCTCCGGAAGGTGGCTTATCGTGCACTGCAGATTGTCAATGACACCGGTTTCCTATACAACTCCTTTCAACGAATCAGGGGACGAACCCGGGAATGAACGAGACGGTGGGCGGAGGCGTGGTGGGCGACGACTCGGAAAGCTGGGAAATCGCGCGGCGTCTGGTCCGCGCGCGTCTGGAGGCGTCCGCGCTGCCCGATTATCCGGGTGCGCTGCCGCCGTCGCTGGACGCCGGCTATGCCAGTCAGGATGCGGCGATCGCGATGTGGCCGACGCGGGTGGCAGGCTGGAAAGTCGGCAAGATTCCGGACGCCTGGTTGACGCGGATGGGCGAAGAACGTCTGGTCGGCCCGATCTTCGAGGATGCGGTGCAGCGCGTGTTGCCGGGCGAAGCCGCGGGCTTTGCGGTGATCGCCGGCGGTTTCGCGGCGGTCGAGGCCGAATTCGTGTTCCGGCTCGGCGCCGATGCGCCGGTGGGCAAAACCGCGTGGACCGACGACGAGGCGCTTGCGCTGATCGATACCTTGCTGGTCGGCGCCGAATTGGCCGGCAGCCCGCTGCCGCGGATCAACGATCTGGGTCCGGCGGTGGTGGTCTCGGACTTCGGCAACAATGCCGGTCTGATTCTCGGTCCGCCGGTGCCGGAGTGGCGACGCATGTTGGGCACGCTCGAACAGGATCTGCGCTGTGAAACCGCGATCGACGGCGTGGTCGTCGGCAGCGGTCGCGCCAGCGATATCGCCGGTGGGCTTGTCGCCGCGCTGCGCTTCGCGCTGGCGCGCTGCGCGCGTCGCGGCATGCCGCTGCGCGCCGGGCAACTGGTGTCCACCGGCGCCGCCACCGGCATCCACGATATCCGCGCCGGACAGCAGGCGCGGGTGACCTTCGACGGCATCGGCGAGATTCCGGTCGTTGCGGTGCTGGCGATGCCGAGGCGCGACGCATGAACGGGCGCAGGCGTCTGCTGCAGGGGCTGTGCGCCGCGGGCGCGGGCGCTGTGTTCGGCGCGGCTGCGAGCGACCGTCGTTCTGCGGGCGTGCTCACCGCCACCGATGTGCATCCGAAGGATTACCCGACCGTCGCCGCGGTGCGCTGGCTCGGCGAAACCCTGGAGCGCGAGACCAACGGCCGTCTGCGCATTCGTCTGTATCACGCCGGCCAGTTGGGCCGCGAATCCGACACCCTGGAGATGGCGCGTCACGGCGCCATCGATTTCACCCGCGTCTACACCGGCGCGCTCAACAACGCATTTCCGCTGACCAAAGCGCTGTGCATGCCGTTCGCGTTCGATTCGGTCGCGCATCAGCGCCATGTCCATGATGGTGCGGTCGGCGCGGCGGTGCTGCGCGGGTTCGAAACGCGCGATGTCGTCGGTCTGGCGCTGTACGACAGCGGCGCGCGCTGTTTCTACAACACCCGTCGGCCATTGCACGCACCGGCGGATCTTGCCGGCCTGAAACTGCGGGTACCGCCCTCGGACATCTTCATCGCGCTGATCCGGATGCTCGGCGGCAATCCGACGCCTTTGCCTTATGGGCAGGTGTTCTCGGCGCTGGAAACGCATCTGATCGATGGTGCGGAAAACAATCTGCGCAGCTTCCACGCCAGCCGCCATTTCGAGACCGCGCGCTACTGGTCGCAGAGCGCGCATTCCTACGCGCCCGACGCGCTGTTGATTTCGAAGCGTACGCTCGATGCGATGAAAGCGTCGGATCGCGCGCTGCTGACCGACGCCGCGCGCGCGTCGGTGAAGATCATGCGCGATCTCTGGGACACGTCCGAAACCGAATCCCGGCGCGCGCTGGAAACGGCGGGCGTGAAGATGAACACGGTCGACGCGGATGCCTTCCGCAAGGCCGCGGAGCCGCTGGTGCGCGACCTGTTGCGCGACCCGGAATTGCGCCGCCTGCACGACGCGATCCGCGCCGCGGCGTGATGGAGACCACGATCAATGAATGACAAGAGTGGAACGAAGACGCGCCTGGATCGCCTGGCCGATGCCGTGGTCGCGCTTGCCGCGCTGGCGCTGGTTGGACTGGTCGCGGTGCAGGGCTGGCAGGTGTTCGCGCGCTACGTGCTGAACGATTCGCCGAGTTGGACCGAACCGGTGACGTTGGCGCTGCTGACCTCGGCGATGTCGTTCGGCGCCGCCGCCGGCGTGCATAACGACCGCCACTTTGCGTTCACGCTGCTCGCCGACATCGCGCCGGCCGCGCTGCGGCGCGCGCTGTTCGTGTTCACGAAACTCACGATCGCGCTGCTCGGCGCGGTGCTGGCGTGGTGGTCGTTCGTGCTGTTCGAAAGCGGCATGGACATCCGCACCGCGGGCGCGCCATTCCCGGAAACACTGCCGTATGCGCCGGTGGCGCTGGGTGGCGCATTGATGACGATCTTCGCGCTGGCGCGCTGCTTTACGACGCAGAAAAAACCTGAATCCGGAATGCCTGTGCCCGCAGCGCGCGCGGAGGCGGAGTAAACATGGAAATCCTGATTCTGTTCGGTGTGTTCGTGTTGCTGCTGATGATCGGCGTGCCGGTCGCGTTTTCGCTGGCGGTCGCCGCGCTGGCGACCCTGGCCTACATCGATCTGCCGCCGCTGATCCTGGCGCAGCAAGTCACGGCGGGTGCGGGCTCGGCGTCGCTGGTGGCGATACCGCTGTTCATTCTCGCCGGCGAGATCATGATGCGCGGCGGCATTTCCGAACGCCTGATCGGCCTCGCCAGCGCGATGGTCGGGCGCATGCGCGGCGGTCTTGGCCAGGTCAGCATCGTGTCGTCGCTGTTCTTCGGCGGCGTGTCGGGTTCGGCCATCGCCGACGTGTCGGCGGTCGGCGGCGCGATGATTCCGCAGATGGTCCAGCGCGGTTACGCCAAGGATTACGCGGTCAACGTGAGCATCAATGCCGCGCTCGTCGCGCTGCTGGTGCCGCCTTCGCACAATCTCATTCTGTTCTCCGCTGCGGCGGGCGGTGGTGTGTCGATCATCGATCTGTTCGCCGCCGGCATGCTGCCGGCGCTGTTGATGACCGCAGCGATGATGGTCACCGCCTACGTGCTGGCGCGTCGTGCCGGTTACGGCACCGAAGCGTTCCCCGGTTTCACCGCGCTGCTGCAGCGTTTCGTCGCGGCGCTGCCCGGGCTGATGCTGGTCGGGCTGATCTTCTTCGGCATCCGCGCCGGCATCTTCACCGCGGTGGAGAGCGCGGCGATCGCGGTGCTGTACGCGCTGCTGGTTGCCTGCGTGGTGCATCGCAAGCTCGGCTGGTCCGCGTTCCTCGACACCCTGACCCATGCCGCGCGCACCACCGGGGCGATCCTGTTCGTGATCGCCGCCGCGGCCGCGTTCGGCTGGCTGCTGGCGTATCTCGAAGTGCCTGCGGCCACGGTCGAAGCGATGCGCGCGGTCGCGCACAGCAAACTCGCGATCCTGCTGCTGATCGTGGTGGTGCTGCTGTTGCTGGGCACGTTCATGGATCTGGCGCCGATGATCCTGATCTGCACGCCGATCTTCCTGCCGGTGGCGAAGGCCTACGGCATCGATCCGCTGCAGTTCGGCGTGGTGTTGATCCTCGCCGGCGGCATCGGCCTGGTGACGCCGCCGGTGGGTTCGGTGCTGTTCGTCGGTACCGCCATCGGCCGGATCAGCGTCGGCGAGGCGCTGAAGACGATCTGGCCGTTCTGGCTGGCCGCGCTGACGGTGCTGCTGGCGGTGGCGTTCGTGCCCGCGCTGTCGCTGTGGCTGCCGGTCGCGCTCAAATGATCGATCCGCTTGGGTGGGCATGATGTCCCACGGGACATCCGCAGCGCGATTCGGGCCATAATCGCCGCATGACCGCCAAAACCCCCGTTTCCTCGTCATCGCGGCCCACGCCGTCCGCCGCCTCCGGCAAAGCCACGATCAACGATATCGCCCGCCTCGCCGGGGTATCGAAGAAAACCGTGTCGCGGGTCATCAACGACTCGCCGCTGGTGAAGCCCGATACCCGCACCAAGGTCCACGCGCTGATGCGCGAGTACGGCTATGTGCCCGACCCGCAGGCGCGCGGACTGGCGTTCCGGCGTTCGTTCCTGATCGGGCTGGTGTTCGACAATCCCACCGCGCAGTACATCGTCAACATCCAGTACGGCGTGCTCGATGCGCTGCGCGATTCGGGCTACGAACTTGTCGTGCATCCCTGCGACAGCAAGAGCGAGGGCTATATCGACGGCATCCGCCGTTTCGTGCAGCAGCAGAAACTGCACGGCGTGATCCTGATTCCGCGCGTGTCCGAGGATCAGGCGCTGGCCGAAACCCTGCGCGCGATCGATTGCCGCTACGTGCGCATCGCATCGATCCCGCTGGACGATCCCGGGAAAATGCTCGTCACCCACGACCGCATCGCCGGTGCGGAAGCGGCGAATTATCTCGAATCGCTCGGGCATCGCCGCGTGGGCCTCATCACCGGCCCGCGCCGCTATCGTTCGTCGATCGAGCGCGGCGACGGTTTCGTCGATGCGCTGGCGCGGCGCGGCATCCAGGTGCCCGCCGAACGCATCTACGAGGGCGGTTACACCTTCGAATCCGGCGTTGCCGGCGCCGAGCAACTGCTGGCCCGCCCCGACCGTCCGACCGCGATCTTCGCCTGCAACGACGAAATGGCGGCCGGCGTCTACAAGGCCGCGCAGCGCATGGGCATTTCGATCCCGGCCGAGTTGTCGGTGGTCGGTTACGACGACAGCCCGCTGGCCTCGCAGCTGTGGCCGGCACTGAGCACCATCCGTTTGCCGGTCCGCGATGTCGGCCGCCAGGCTGCGGCGCTCCTGCTGGCCCAGGATGCGGCGACGTCGACGGTGACGACCGCAGTCACGCCGCATCTGGTCGCCCGCGATTCCTGCCAGCCGCCGATGGCGGACTGACCTACTGCCATTCGCGCAGCGCGGATCTCGCTCCCTCCCCCGCGTGCGGGGGAGGGTTGGGGTGGGGGAATCGGCATCGCGTACACAAATATCGGAGCAGTAGCCCGCCTTTTGGTAACCGGTGTCAAATTACCCAAAACCGGGCTATGATTCGACCGAACCAAGGCATCCCAGCGAGGGAGCGATGTTCCAGAAGACCTATCACGCCTGTCATCCCGATTCGATGGACGGCGCCAGCAACGACCAGTTGCGCGAGCGCTATCTGATCGATGGCCTGTTCGCCGCCGATGCCGTGCAGCTCAACTACACCCATTACGAACGCATCGTCGTCGGCGGCGCCGCGCCGGTGCGTCAAACCCTTTCGTTGCCCGTGCAAACCCAGCCGGCCTCCGCGGCCGGCAAACCCTTTCTCGAACGCCGCGAACTGGGCGTGGTGAACGTCGCCGACGGCGACGGCATCGTGACCGTCGATGGCGTCGCTTACACGCTCAAGCCGCGCGATGCGCTGTACGTCGCGATGGGCAGCGCCGAGGTGACGTTCGCCTCCGCCGATGCCGCCGATCCCGCGCGCTTCTATCTGTTCTCGACGCCCGCGCACGCGCGCTACGAGACCAAACACATCTCGATCGACCAGGCGGTACCGCTGGAACGCGGCGCGCTGGAAACCTCGAACGAGCGCACGATCTATCAGTACATCGTCCCGGCCACCTGCACCTCGTGCCAACTGTTGCTCGGATTGACCCTGCTGAAGCCGGGCAGCGTCTGGAACACGATGCCGCCGCATCTGCACGACCGCCGCTCCGAGGTCTATTTCTACTTCGGTCTCGGCGACGATCAGAAAGTCATGCATTTCATGGGCGATCCGGCCGACATGCGCCATCTGGTGATCGGCAACGAGGAAGCGGTGGTGTCGCCGCCGTGGTCGATCCACATGGGTTCGGGCACGCGCAACTACGGTTTCATCTGGGCGATGGGCGGCGAGAACCTCGATTACACCGACATGCAACAGCTCGACATCTGCCAACTCAAGTGAGGCGCGCATGAGCACTGAATTGTTCGATCTCAGCGGCAAGGTCGCGCTGGTCACCGGCGGCAATACCGGGCTCGGCCAGGGCGTCGCGATCGCGCTGGCGAAAGCCGGCGCCGACATCGCCGTCGCCGGCATCGTGCCGGCCGAAGATACCGCCGCGCAGGTCCGCGCGCTCGGCCGTCGCTTCATCGACATCCAGGCCAATCTGATCGCGATCGAACCGATTCCGCGGGTGATCGAGGAAGCGCTGTCGGGGCTGGGTGGGTTGGACATCCTGGTCAACAACGCCGGCCTGATCCGTCGCGCCGATGCGGTCGATTTCAGCGAACAGGACTGGGACGACGTGATGAACGTCAACATCAAGTCCGCGTTCTTCATGTGCCAGGCCGCGGGTCGTCATTTCATCGCCAACGGCGGCGGCAAGATCATCAACATCGCATCGATGCTGTCGTTCCAGGGCGGCATCCGTGTGCCGTCGTACACCGCCAGCAAGTCGGGCATCGCCGGCATCACTCGCCTGCTCGCCAACGAGTGGGGCAATCGCGGCATCAACATCAACGCGATCGCGCCGGGCTACATGGCCACCGACAACACCGCGCAGCTGCGCGCCGACGCCGACCGCAGCAAGGCGATCCTCGACCGCATCCCGGCCGGGCGCTGGGGCGAAGCCTCGGATCTCGCCGGTGCGGCGGTGTTCCTCGCCAGCCGTGCGTCGGATTATGTAAACGGCGCGATCATTCCGGTCGACGGCGGTTGGCTCGCGCGGTAAACGCATGATGCGCAGGCTCGCCGCATGTGTCGTCCTGCTGCTGTTCGCGGCGACGGCCCTCGCGGCGGAGCCGGGTACGCGCCGCGTCTTCATCGCCGGCGATTCCACCGCCAGCGACTATGGCCCGGAGCGCGCCCCGCGACAGGGCTGGGGCCAGCAACTGCAGACCTTTCTCGATCCCGACGCGTGGCAGGTGCGCAACCACGCGCAGAGCGGTCGCAGTTCGCGCAGCTTCATCGAACAGGGCTGGCTGGGCGGGATCGACAAGGATCTGCGCCGCGGCGATGTGCTGCTGATCCAGTTCGGCCACAACGACGCGAAACTCGAAGATCCCAGCCGCTACAACGAGCCGCGCGAAGCCTTTCCGACGTGGCTGATGCGTTACGTGGCCCTCGCGCGCGAACGCGGCGCGACGCCGTTGCTGATCACGCCGGTGGCGCGGCGCAAATTCGATCGCGGCCAACTGCTCGACACCCATGGCCTCTACACGCAAGCGGTGCGCGATCTCGCCGCGCGCGAGAAGCTGGGCTTGATCGATCTCAACGCCAGCAGCTCCGATTGGCTGCGCGCGCTCGGTGACGAACCGTCGAAACTGTTCTTCATGCACGTGCCCGAAGCGCGCACGCCCGATCAGGCGCAGACCGACGACACCCATTTCCAGGAACGCGGCGCGGTGGCGATGGCGTGTCTGGTGGTGGACGGTTGGAAGACACTCGACTCGTCGTTGTCCAAACAAGTGATCCGCGACACCGACTGTGGTGCGCGCCCGACTGCGTTGGCCGACCGCGCCGCACAGCCGCATCCATCATCGGTCATTCACAGCGCCGACTTCGCGCGCACGCAGCCCGGACCGCACGGCGGCGCCGGCGCGACCACCGCGAACCCGATGTTCGCCGATGCGCCGGGCATGCCGTTCCAGTTCCGCAAACGCGCGCTGCACAAGGGCGCTGGCATCGGCCTGCACCAGCACGAGCACGACGAAATCTATTACGTCCTCGGCGGCCGCGGCCGCTACATCCTCGATGGCGCCGTGCATGACGTGACCGCAGGCGATGCATTGTTGACGCGCACCGGCAGCACGCATTCGATCCAGCAGGCCGGCGACGAGGATCTGGTGATCCTGATTGTGTATCTCTCGGTAGAGCGGCCTTCAGGCCGCTGAATCGTTTGCGGCGGCATTCAGCGGCCTGAAGGCCGCTCTACAAAAAACAGAAGCAACATGGGGCGTGCTCAAGCACGCCTTCCGGGATTGCCGCATTCGGCCAGAAGCCGTCGTTGGTCAGTGGATTGGGTACTGGCCCGGTTGCGGAACCGCAGGTCACCAGATCAGATCGTCGGGCACCTTGAACTGCGCGTAGTACGCATCGTCTTCGGAAGTCGTGGCGGAGGGCTCCGTGCCCGCGTCCTGACCATGATCGAGCACGATCATGCCGGCATCGCGTTCGCGCACCTTGTCGGCGGCCGCCCGCGGCAACAGCTCGTAGCGTTCGTCCAGGCGGGCGATCACCAGCACGCCGGAGGACAACTTCTTGCGCAGATCCGCGTCGATCAGCAGGGTGCGGATGGCGCCGTCCGCGGTGAAACGGTATTCGCTCTCGCCCGTGCGCGGCACTTTCCGGTCGTTGATGATCTGCCGCGCCTGCGCGCGAAGCTCGGCCGCATGCGCCTGCGCTTTGCGCTCCGCGGCGAGCGCGCGGTCCCGCTCGGCCTTCTCGGCCCGCGCCCGCTCCGCTTCCAGCTGGATCTCGCTGGGCGCCGCCGGCCCTTTGCCGTGCCGGGCTTTGTTCTGCTCGCGCGCCACCTCGGCCACCTTGGACTTCTTCACCAGGCCCGCCTTGAGCAATTGTTCCTGGAGCGGATTCGCCTTCGCCATGTCGCGGTTTCCTGCCGAGGATTTCCGGCCCATCATACCGATCGTCCCCACTGCCTGCCTCCCCTCTGCCGATGGAAGCGTTGAAGTACTTCGCCGGCTACCCGGAACACCTGCAGGCGCGGGTGCGGGAGTTGATCGAGCAGGATCGACTGGGTGCGCTGCTGGCCGAAAAGTACGGCCAGCCCCACACCGTGCGCAACGATGGCCAGCTGTACGACTACGTGCAAGCGCTCAAGGACCGGCACCTGCGGAAAGCGGTGCCGCTGGGCAAGGTACTCTACGACAGCAAGCTGCAGGTAATGAAGCACGCGCTCGGCACCCACACCGCGATCTCCCGCGTGCATGGCGGCAGGCTCAAGGCGAGCCGCGAGATCCGCATCGCCACCGTGTTCCGCGACGCGCCCGCCGATTTCCTGAAGATGATCGTGGTGCATGAACTGGCGCATATGAAGGAAGCGGAGCACAACAAGTCTTTTTATCAGCTGTGTGCGCATATGGCGCCGGATTACCACCAGCTGGAGTTCGATTTGCGGCTTTATCTGACGCAGCTTGATGTTGGGCGGGAATGAAGCGTTCTCGCGTCTCTCTGTAGAGCGGCCTTCAGGCCGCTGAATTGTTCGCGCGCGCTCAGCGGCCTGAAGGCCGCTCTACAAAAATGTAGCGAGCGTAGGGTGGGGTAAGCGCAGCGCAACCCCACCATCCCGGCGTATCCGCAACGACATACATCAAACGAAATCGGCCGCCTCATGGGCGACCGACGATATCGCAGGATGAGGTGAGGTTTGCGTCTTCGTTTATGGTGGGGTTGCGCTGCGCTTACCCCACCCTACGAGCTACCAGCTGTGTACGCACATGGCGCCGGATTATCACCAGTTGGAGTTCGATCTGCGGCTTTATCTGACGCAGCTTGATGTCGGGCGGGAATGAAGCGTGACTGCGATCCGGCGTAGAAGCTGAAAAGTAACGCTGAGTGACTGTTGCGGCGCAGCGCACAGCCGCGTAGCGGGCGTAGGGTGGGGTAAGCGCAGCGCAAGCCCACCATTTCGATGTGTCCGCAACGGCACGCATCAAACGAAATTGGTTGCCTCATGAGCGACCGATGATATTGCAGAATGCAGTTATGTTTACGTCGTCGTTTATGGTGGGGCTGCGCTGCGCTTACCTCACCCTACGAGCTGTCATGGTCTGGGGGTGCTGTTGGCTTTGTCCCGAGCCGCTTTCATTTCATCAGTTCGAACCTGATTCGAGCGCTCTCTGTCTTGGACAATTGCAGCCTTTTCCTTGGCTTTTTCACTTGCCTGACGTTCAAGTGTCGTGACCGCATTCTCGAGGGTGCCCTTGACGAAATACCTGTAGATGTCGAGTAATGCAGCTTGGCCCCGATAACTGTCGGTGTCTAATTGGCGCAGGATTTTATCCAGTTGTTCGTCGCGATCTCCGTCCATCGTCGCGATCAAGCTAGCGATGTTTTTTTCATAAAGATAGTTTTTCTGGTACTGCGTCGAAACGCCGCTTACCAAATTTGTTCCCAAGAGATAATGATTCTTTACGCCTGCAGATGGCGTGAGACCACCAGCAATCGTCATGAGTAAAGTAAGCGCGCCGCTGGCGGCTGAAGAGTGGCGAGAGTTCGCGCATATATCTTTTCTGGATTCCAAATAGGTGGCATCAACAGCGGAGAGCTAGATCGATATCTTCTGATTTCGTACGGTTGTGTAAGTCTGTCCGTCAAGACTGC
>CBIHKW010000067.1:0-22114 GCA_966203835.1 uncultured Thermomonas sp. | reverse complement strand
TTAGCGTGCATGAATCATCCTGCCGCCACCGCATACGGCCGGTGCGCGTAATACTTCGGAACGCGGTCCACGCGCACATGCAGCCACGCCACGCCCGCGCCCGCGGTGCTCAGCCACAGCGGTGTGTCGGACAGACTGCGCAGCACGGTGTCGGCGACGCAGCGCCACAAAGCATCCACCTGCGCTTCCGGCGCGGCGCGCAGGAAGGCGGCGAGATGCGGGTATGCCGATGGCGCGACGATGCCGCGCGGTACGATCAGTTCGGATGTCCTGCCGAGATTGGGCACCACGGCAACGGCGTCGTTGATCGCGACGCCAGCGAAGTACGACGCAAATACAGTGGGATCCGCCTTCCGATCGAGCGTCGGGTCGTCGATCAGCACGAATTCGAATGGGCGAGTGGCCCGTGCCCGGTCGAGAGCAGGCGTTTCCCAGCGGAATGCCCGGTATTCGCTCCTCGCCAGCAGGTCGGTCATGAAGCTGCGGAAGCCGGTATCCGTGGCAAGTAATTCCATAGCCCGTCGGAATTCGAGCGGATTCGAACGTTCCGAGATCAGATATCGCGCGCCACGGCCGGAGGGCAGGTGTTCGCGGGCATGGGTCCAATGATGCATTCAGGGCGCCTGCGTTTCGGTGACTGAGGACGACGATCTATCTCTGCATTGTGTGCCAAAGCCGTTCAGCCTGCTGTCGTCGCAGCCTCTGAGACCCGCTCTCGCAACACTGGCCTCCAGCCCAACCGGAGCGCCGTCATGTCCCAGCGTCAGTGGTCGTCCGCCTCTCTTCTCGAACAGTCACATCTTCTCGAACAGGCTCTGCTCGGCGCGGTCGCGCTGGCGCTGGTGGCGATGCTGTCGCTGCCGGCGGCGCGCGGGGTCAGCGATGCCTTCGGCTGGATGCCGTTCTGGCTGCTGGCGCTGCCGCTGAGCGCATGGACTGCTGCGCGGGCGCTGCGGCACCTCGAGCACCGCCAGCGGCGGGTCTTGCCGATGGCCACGGTGCATCGCATCGGCGCCGTGCGCGCGCCGCGGCCGCATGAGGCGTTGCCGCGGGCGGCCTGAGCGCGGGCGGGACTTCCGGCAGAGCGGGGGGCGGGCCGGCTGTGCTAGCGTGGCGGCCCCTGCCGTCCATGTTCCGGACCTCTACATGCCCAAGCATTCGCATGTCTGCCTCGCCGTCGCGCTCGCCCTTGCTGGCCCTGCTCTTGCCGGCGTGTCGACGACCGCCGAGATCCTCGCCGCGACTCCCGCCCCCGCCTCCAAGCCGACCATGCCCAAAACCGCTGACTCCGCCGCCACCGACCCCTATCTCTGGCTCGAAGGCGTCGAAGACGCGAAGGCGCTGGACTGGGTGCGCGAACGCAACGCCAAGGCCGAAGCCGAGATCGCCAGCACGCCCGAGTTCCAGAAGCTCGAAGCCGACCTGCGCGCAATCCTCGATTCCGACGCGCGCATCCCCGGCGTGCAGAAGATCGGCGGCTATTACTACAACCACTGGAAGGACAAGGACCATCCGCGCGGGCTGTGGCGCCGCACCACGCTGGCCGAATACCGCAAGGCCGAGCCGCAGTGGGAAACCGTGATCGATATCGACGCGCTGAACGCCGCCGAGAAGGAAAACTGGGTCTGGCACGGCGCCGAATGCCTCAAGCCGCAGTACGAACGCTGCCTGGTCGCGCTGTCGCGCGGCGGCGCCGACGCCGATGTCAGCCGCGAGTTCAATCTCGATACCAAGACCTGGGTGCAGGACGGTTTTTTCCGCCCGGAAGCGAAGGGCGGCCTGCAATGGGTCGATGCCGACACCGTGTACGTCTACACCGATTTCGGCGCAGGCTCGATGACCGAATCCGGTTACCCGCGCGTCGTCAAGGAATGGAAGCGCGGCACGCCGATCGAATCGGCCAAGGTGGTGTACGAAGGCAAGCCGCAGGACATGTACATCGCCGCTTTCCGCGACCACACGCCGGGTTTCGAGCGCGATTTCGTCAGCCGCACCATCGCGTTCTACAACGATGAACTGTACCTGCGCGGAAAGGACGGCAAGCTCGTCAAGATCGATCTGCCCAACTCGTCGAAAAAAGCGGTGCATAACCAGTGGTTGACGGTCGAATTGCGCGATCCGTGGAAGCTCAAGGACCGCAGTTACGAAGCCGGTTCGCTGCTGGCGATCGACTTCGACAAATTCATGGCCGGCAATCGCGAATTCGATGTGGTGTTCCTGCCCGACGAACACACCTCGCTGTCCGAATATGTGTGGACGAAGCGGCACCTCGTGCTGAATCTGCTCAGCGACGTGAAGAGCAAGGTGCGGGTGATGACGCCCATCGGCGAGGGCAGCTGGCGCCAGAGCCTGCTGGTCGGCGCCCCGGCGGTGGGCACGGTCGGCGTGGCGCCGGTGGACCCCGACAACAGCGACGCGCTGTGGATGACCACCACCGATTTCCTCACCCCGACCACGCTGTCGCTGGTCGAGATCGGTCAGCAGCCGGAAAAACTCAAGGCCATGCCGGCGTTCTTCGACGCCGATGGCCTGGTCACCGAGCAGCAGTTCGCGACCTCGAAGGATGGGACCAAGGTGCCGTACTTCGTCGTTCGCCCGAAACACATCCTCATGAACGGCAGTACGCCGACGCTGCTGTGGGGTTACGGCGGTTTCGAAGTGTCGTACACCGCGGCCTACACCTCGATGGCCGGCCGCGGCTGGCTGCAGCAGGGCGGCGTGTACGTGCTGGCGAACATCCGCGGCGGCGGCGAATACGGCCCGCGCTGGCATCAGGCCGCGCTCAAGGCCAATCGCCACAAAGCGTATGAAGACTTCGCCGCGATCGCCGAAGACCTGTTCGCGCGCAACATCACCTCGCCGAAGCATCTCGGCGCGCAGGGCGGCAGCAACGGCGGCCTGCTGATGGGCAACATGATCGTGCAGTACCCGCAGCTGTTCGGCGCGGTCGTCTGCCAGGTGCCTCTGCTCGACATGAAACGCTACAGCCACCTGCTGGCCGGCGCCTCGTGGATGGCCGAATACGGCGACCCGGACACCAAGGACTGGGACTTCATCAAGACGTTCTCGCCCTACCATCTGCTGAAGGAAGGCACCCAGTACCCGCCGGTGTTGTTCACCACCTCCACCCGCGACGACCGCGTGCATCCCGGCCACGCCCGCAAGATGATGGCGAAGATGGAAGCGATGAACGCCGACGTGCGCTACTACGAGAACATCGAAGGCGGCCACGGCGGCGCCGCCAACAACCAGCAGGAAGCGCACATGCGCGCGCTGGCCTACGTCTTCCTCTGGCAGCAATTGTCGAAGTGACGTAGGGCGGGCCCTGGCCCGCCATTGCGATGCATCCGATCGCGCCGCGCGTTGATCGAAACCAGCAGGGTGGCCATTGGCCGCCCTGTTTTTTATGGTAGTTCTGTCCTTTGCAGCAGCGACGGAAGCCGCGACATGGCTTTCAGTGGCAGCAGCATCAGCTGCACGCAATCGCGGATAAAGGCCAACAAGCACGGCATTGCAGGCTCTTTTCCTTCTCCCTGCGGGAGAAGGTGGCGCGAAGCGCCGGATGAGGGTCCGTCTGCCGACGACGATCGTCGCTGCGCCGAACCCTCTCCCCCAGCCCCTCTCCCGGCGGGAGAGGGGAGCAAAGCGCGATGCGGTGCTTTTTTGTGGGAGCGGCGGAAGCCGCGACATCAATTTGGGTTGCGGCAGTGCTCGTTCCAAGCAATCACAAAAACGTCGTCCGCAGCTGTGTTGCGTTTATGCATTGTCGATCGCGCTCGAACAGAAAAACCCGGTTACGATGCCGGCAACACAGCCCAGGTCGACCATGATGATCTTTTCGCCTCGACGTATCGTGTTGTGTACCGTCGTCGTCGCGGTGATCGGTGTGTATGCAGCACTGTTGCCCGGACAACGGCGTACGATGCCGCCGGTCGTCGATGCGCCTTGGATCGGTCTGCCCGAGACCGGAATGGATGCCTCGAAAGTCGAAGTGCGAATGCTCTTGACGATGAAAACATGGCCGTCGCCGCACGATGATTCGATGGCGAATCTGTCGCGCGCATGCGGTGCGGAGCAAGCCGGCATACGCGAGCGTTACATCGCTCATGTTTCGAAAGGTGCGTGGGGGCCGTTCTGGGATATTCAGTTCGATGTCGACGGCGATTGGATGAACGTTTCCATCCGCGATGGCATGCCCGCGCCGGCGCCCGAACCCCCGGACACCGGCGGGCCGGCGCCGGAAGGCACTTTCATTCATCCCATGAAGCGCTTGCGCCTGAAGAAATCCGATCTCGAACCCATCCGCATGATCTGGTCTACAAAGGCTTTGTGGCATGCCGAACAAAAGCCGCTGGGGTGCATGGATGGTATGCCGATCACGCTCGAAGCCTGTGTCGACGGGCGTTATGCCGTACGCCATCGCAACTGCGACATGGATGCATACGGGCCCACAGGGCAGCTTTGGCAGGCCATCAACAGGATTCTGCCTGCGCCGGAGCCAGCTTACTGGCGCGAACGTTGACCCTAGTGGAGGGGGCGTCGCCCGAAGGCGGCAGTTGCATCAAAACCCACCCCCCGCATCCAACCACGCCTGCTCCTCCACCGTATTCACCCGCGCCAACGCCCGATTGCGATGCGGAAACCGCCCGAAGCGGCGGATCACATCGCGATGCGCTTCTGCGTACTTGAGATAGGTCGCGTCGCCAAGCGCTTCGCACAGCGCGACCGTACGATCCTGATCCGCCATCGCTTCCGAATGCTCGAACGGCATGTAGAAGAAGATCCGCAGCGCGGGGTCGACGCGGGTATCGAGTCCGGCGTCGAGGGCGCGCTGCGCGTATGCGCGCGCCAGCGGGTCGGTGGCGAAGGCATGCGCGCTGTCGCGGAACACGTTGCGAGGCACCTGATCCAGCAGCAGGATCAGCGCGAGCGCGCCGTCGGCATCGCCGAGCAGCGCCTCGCGCTCGCGGCGCGCGGCGGCGAAGTGTTCGCCGAGGAAGCGCGCGCGCAGTGCGGCGTCGAACGCATCGTCCTTCGCGAACCACCGATCGGGGCCGGCGTCGTGCCAGAACCCGACGATGCCGTTGCCGTCATGGCCGGTCATTCGTCGAACCGCAAATGCCGCACCGATTTGCCATGCCGGCGGATCAGCTTCAGTGCTTCGATGCCGATGCTGATGTGGCGCTCCACGAACTCGGCGCTGACTTTCGCGTCGCTGGCTTCGGTCTTCACGCCTTCGGGGATCATCGGCTGGTCGCTCACCAGCAGCAGGGCGCCAGCGGGAATGCGGTTGGCGAAGCCGGCGGCGAAGATCGTGGCGGTCTCCATGTCGATGGCCATGCAGCGCATCATCCGCAGCCGTTCCTTGAAGGCTTCGTCGTGTTCCCAGACGCGGCGGTTGGTGGTGTAGACGGTGCCGGTCCAGTAGTCGTGGTTGAGGTCGCGGATCATCGTCGACACCGCGCGCTGCAGGGCGAACGCGGGCAGCGCCGGCACTTCGGGCAGCAGGTAATCGTTGCTGGTGCCTTCGCCGCGGATCGCGGCGATCGGCAGCACCAGGTCGCCGAGTTCGTTCTTGCGCTTGAGGCCGCCGCATTTGCCGAGGAACAGCACCGCGTGCGGCATGATCGCGGACAGCAGATCCATCATGGTCGCGGCGTTGGGGCTGCCCATGCCGAAATTGATCATGGTGATGCCGTCGGCGGTGGCGCTGGGCATCGGCCGGTCGAGGCCGACGATTTCGGCGCCGGTCATGCGCGCGAAGTGGTTGAGGTAGCCGCCGAAATTGGTCAGCAGGATGTGCTGGCCGAACTGGTCGAGGGGCACGCCGGTGTAGCGCGGCAGCCAGTTTTCGACGATCTGGTCTTTCTCTTTCATTAGTTCTTCTCCGGTAATGCTTCACATTTTGCACCATGACCTTGGGCATGGTTGGCACCGGAGTGGCGGCGGGCTAGGGTGGCGGATCGTCCGAGGGGGCGTCTTGCCAGGGGCATCACCGTCATGCATCGAACTTTCGTCGTCGCGCTGGCCGCGACCGTATTGCCTGCGCTGGTCTTGGCGCCGGCCCTGGCGCCGGCACGGGCCGCCGACGCGCCCGCGTCCGCGAAAACCACCTCGCGCTTCGCGCAGGACCCGTACGCCAGTACCTACCGCGCCATCGCTTCGCCGCCGGTGCTGATCCAGGGGGCGACCGTGCTCACCGGGACGGGCACGCGGCTGGACGGCGCCGATGTGCTGATGCGCGACGGCAAGATCGTCGCGGTCGGGGCGAGTCTCGAAGCGCCCGCCGATGCGCTACGCGTGGACGGTCGCGGCAAGTGGGTGACGCCGGGTCTGATCGACGTGCATTCGCATCTGGGCGTGTACGCCAGCCCGGGCACCAGCGCGCATCAGGACGGCAACGAGGCGACATCGCCCACCACGCCCGGCGTGTGGGCCGAGCATTCGCTGTGGCCGCAGGATCCGGGCTTCGCCGCGGCCATGGCCGGGGGCGTGACCTCGATGCAGATTCTGCCGGGTTCGGCCAATCTGGTCGGCGGCCGCGGGGTGACGGTGAAGAACGTGCCGGCCACCACCTATCAGGGCATGAAATTCCCGGGCGCGCCCTGGGGCCTGAAAATGGCCTGCGGCGAAAATCCCAAGCGCGTCTATGGCCAGCGCGGCGGCCCGTCCACGCGGATGGGCAATGTTGCCGGTTATCGCGCGGCATTCATCGACGCCAGCGAATACCTGCGCAAGAACCAGCCGAAGAAACCGGCAACGCAGTCGCGGCGCTGGTGGCAGAGCGCGTCCGACGCCACCGACAGCAACAACGACAGCGGCGGCAAGCGCGATCTGAAGCTGGATACGCTGGCCGGCGCGATCAACGGCGACATCCTGGTCCACATCCACTGCTATCGCGCCGATGAGATGGCGATCATGCTGGATCTGGCGAAGGAGTTTAAGTTCAAGATCGCCGCGTTCCATCACGGTACCGAGGCCTACAAACTGGCCGACCGTCTGGCCGATGAAGGCGTGTGCGGCGCGCTGTGGGCGGACTGGTGGGGCTTCAAGATGGAATCCTTCGACGGCATCCAGGAAAACATCCTGCTGGTGGATCGTCCGCAGAACGGCTGCGCGATCGTGCATTCGGATTCGTCCGAAGGCATCCAGCGTCTGAATCAGGAAGCCGCCAAGGTGATGGCGCAGGGCACGCGCATCGGCATGACCATACCGCCCGAGCGCGCGGTGCGCTGGATCACCGCCAACGCGGCGAAATCGCTGGGCATCCTCGACAAGACCGGCACCCTGGAGGCCGGCAAGATGGCCGACGTGGTGCTGTGGAACGGCAACCCCTTCAGCGTCTATGCGAAGGCCGAGCAGGTGTATGTCGATGGCGCCCGCGTCTACGACCGCAATGACCGCGCGCGTCGACCGGTATCCGATTTCATGCTGGGTCAGGGCGTCGAAGGAGGTGTGCGATGAGCCGCCGCCTGCACAGAACGCTGCTGGCCATCGGCCTGTCGCTGCTGGTCGGCAATGCCGCCGCGCAGACGGTGCTGATCCGCAACGCCACCGTCCACACCGCCGGGCCGCAGGGCACCCTGCAGGGCACCGATGTGCTGGTGCGCGACGGCAACATCGCCGCGATCGGCAAAGACCTGCGCGCGCCCGGCGTCGATACCGTCGACGCCAAGGGCCGGCCGCTCACGCCGGCGCTGTTCGGCGGCATCACCGCGCTGGGTCTGCAGGAAATTTCGCTGGGCGGCGACACCGAGGATCAATCGCTGTCCCTGGGCGAGAACAAGGAAATGGTGGTGCGGCCGGAGTTCGACGTGACCCTGGCCTACAACCCCGATTCGGTGCTGGTGCCGGTGGCGCGGGTGGAGGGCATCGGCTTCACGATGCTGGGCGCCGACAGTACGCGCGGCGGTTCCCTGATCGGCGGTCAGGGCGGCGTGGTGCGTCTGGACGGCAGCCCCGATCCGATCGGTCCGAAGGCATTGTTCCTGGAGTTGGGCGGCGATGGCGCCGGGCTGACCGGCAATTCGCGTGCGGCGCAGTGGATGATCCTCGATCAACTGATCGATGAAGTACGCGGCCGCATCGGCGCGGATTCCGGCATGGCCTTGCTGACGCCGGCGGGCCGACAGACGTTCGCGCGCTATCTCGACGGCGGCGGCCGGATCGTGGTGGCGGTGCATCGCGCCTCCGACATCCGCCAGCTGTTGCGCTGGTCGCAGCGCCACAACCTGCGCATCGCCATCCTCGGCGGCAGCGAAGCGTGGAAAGTCGCGCCGCTGTTGGCCGCGGCCAAGGTGCCGGTGTTCGTGGATCCGCTGGCCAACCTGCCCGCCGACTTCGACCGCATCGGTTCCACGCTGGAAAACGCCGCGCGGCTGCGCGCCGCCGGCGTGCCGGTGAGCTTCAGCCAGTTCGACGACGCCTCGCATTACGCGCGCAAGCTGCGCCAGGCGGCGGGCAATGCGGTGGCCAACGGGTTGCCGTGGGAAGACGGCCTCGCCGGCCTGACCCGGGTGCCCGCCGAGACCTTCGGCGTCGCCGATCGCATCGGCAGCATCGCGGTCGGCAAACGCGCCGATCTGGTGCTGTGGACCGGCGACCCGCTGGAGGTGAGCACGGTGGCGGAGCAGGTGTGGTTCGACGGTCGCGCCATTTCCATGCGCAGCCGCCAGACCGAACTGCGCGACCGCTATCTGCGCGCTGCGGGCGACCTGCCGCGGGCGTATCCTGCCGGGGTCAACTGACTCCGGAGCGCTTCGATGTTGTCCTCGCTGTTGGTATTCGCATTGTCCGGCGCGCATGCGCTGCAGCCGCCGGGCAGTTTCCATCAGGGCGAAGCGGTGGCGCGTCACGGCGAGCGCTGGCTTGCGCTGCGCGTGCAGGCGGACGAGGCGCAGATGGAGACCACCCGCCTGCGGGTGAGAACCGTCTTCGACGAGATCGTGGACGCCGAAGGCCAGACCACCGGCACCGATGTCGACAGCGACAAGACCGATGTCCTCACCTATCTGCGCGGCACCGGCCTGCATGCCGGGCCGGTGAAGCAGGCCCGCATCGAAGACGCGGCCGGCGATTCCGGCCTCATTGCCCAGACCCTGACGCTGGGCGACAAGGCCTACCGGCTCGCGACCCGCTGCGAGGCCGATCCTGAAGCCGAGGGCGCGTTGACGTGCAGTATCGATCTGATCGAGGGCGAACGCAGGCAGACGCTGGCGCGGATGTCCGGGCAGCGCCATCAGGGCGATGCCGATATGGGCATCGCCATGGGCAGCGATGCCTCGCCGCATCTGATCTTCGCCGGCGATCTCGACCGCGACGGCAAGCTCGACCTCATCTTCGATACCACCGACCACTACAACCTGTCGCGGCCCGTGCTGTTCCTCTCCGGCGCTGCCGAAGGCGATGAACTGCTGCACGCGGTGGCCGAGCACAGCGCCGTCGGCTGTTGAGCCGGCGGCCGCCACTTTCCGGAAAACGTTCATGACCGATGCCGCCAACCGCTGGTATTTCGATTTCATCTCGCCTTTCGCCCATCTGCAGTGGCCGAAAGTGCGCGCACTGATGGCCGAACACCCCATCGTGCCGGTGCCGATCCTGTTCGCGGCGGTGCTCGATACCCGCGGCCAGAAAGGGCCGGCGGAAATTCCGAGCAAGCGCGAATTCACCTATCAGCACGTGCTGTGGCAGGCGCGTCAGACCGGCGTGCCGCTGCGCTTCCCGCCGAAGCATCCGTTCAATCCATTGCCCGCACTGCGTTTGTGCATTGCAGCAGGCGCGTCGCCCGCGTCCATCGATGCGCTGTTCGACTGGATCTGGGTCCAGGGGCGCGCCGCGGATACCGCACAAGCCCTGGAACCGGTACGCGAAGCGCTGGGGTTGCCGGTTGGCGTTGCGGATTCCGTTGAAGTGAAAGCGATGCTGCGCACTTGCACCGAAATCGCGCTGACCGCAGGTGTATTCGGGGTGCCGACATTGGCACTTGGCAGTTCGCTGTTTTGGGGGAATGATGCCCACGAGTTCGCAGTAGCGGCCTTGCGCGACCCGGCACTGTTGGAGGAAGCCGAGATGCGTCGGGTCGCTGGATTGCCGGTTGGCGTGCAGCGCGGCTGAACAGGGGCCGTCGCGTTCATGTCGACAGGCATATTCTCGCGGGAAGGCAGTTGATATATTCGCGCCCCCTACGGAAGCCATCATCATGCGCATAGGTCTGGTTGTCGATTCGGCATGCGATCTGCCAGGGAGCTACATCGAACGGAATCACATCGAAATCCTCCCGATCACGGTCAAGATCGGGGACGCGGTGCTCGCCGACCACCGCAATGAACAAGCCACGCTCGAATTCCTCCACTCGCACGTCGCCGAGCGCGGCGCCGAGGCGGAGACCATGCCGTTCACGGTCAACCAGATCCGCGATGTGTTCCTGCAGAAACTGGTGCTCGAATACGACCATGTGTTCTGTCTCACGGTCACCCGCAACCGCAGCCCGATCTACGACAACGCCACCCAGGCGAGTTTCGTGATCCTCAACGAATACCGGCCGATCCGCACCGCGGCCGGACACCAGTCGCCATTCGCGCTGCGGGTCATGGATACCCAGTCGCTGTTCGCCGGCCAGGGCGTGACCGCGGTCGAAGCCATCCGCATGATCCAGGCCGGCGAAGGCGTGGCCAAGATCCGCGCGCGCCTGGACAATCTCGCCATCAACACCCACGCCTACATGGTGCCGCGCGATCTGATGTATCTGCGTTCGCGCACCCGCGCCAAGGGCGACAAGAGCGTCAGCCTGTTCAGCGCCACGCTGGGCAGCGCGCTCGACATCAAACCGGTGTTGTACTGCAACCGCGGCGACACCAAGCCGGTCGCGAAGATCCGCGGCTGGGACGCCGCCGTGCGCAGATTGTTCACCTTCGCCGTCGAGCGCGTGCGCGCCGGCCTGATGACCAGGACCATGTGCCTGAGCTACGGCGGCGATCTCGAAGAAATGCGCTTGCTGCCAGGCTATGTCTCGCTGATCGATGCCTGTCGCGATGCCGGTGTCGAAGTGTTCGAGAGCGTGATGAGCCTCACCGGCATGGTCAACGTCGGCAAGGGCTCGATGGTGATCGGTTTCGCGTCCGAGGCGCACGAATTCAAGGAGTGAGCCTGCGTCGATGGCAACGGCCGCGAATGCGGCGGTCGTTGCTGCGATATGCTGGTCCGCCCAGCGCGAGCGGATCGAACCATGGCCACACGTTTCTATCTGAGCATTCCCGATTCCGGCGCGCTGAGCGCTGCCGGCGCATTCGCGTTCCGTTCGCAGGGTCCGGAAGGCATGGCCGAAGAGCTGCAGGCGGCGCTGCGCGAAGACGCGCTGTTCCAGCGTTGGCGCGCGGCGCAGGACGACCCGGATGCGGTCGATCCCGGTCTCGGCGCGACCGATCCCACCGCGACCGTCCGCGGCGAGCAGCACGATCTGAGGATCGATCTCATCGCGATCACTTCCATTCCGGGCACGATCCTCAAGCATCGTCTGCGCCTGCTCGCCGGCAACGGCTGGGAACTGCGCGACGTCAGCGCCGCATGACCTTGCCGCTGCTGCTGTCGTGGAGCGGCGGCAAGGATGCGGCGTGGACCTTGCACACCTTGCAGCAACGCAAGGATGTCGAAGTCGTCGGGCTGGTCACCACGCTGACCGAAGGCTACGACCGCATCGCGATGCAGGGCATCCGCCGCGACATCCTGCACGCGCAGGCTGCGGCCTGCGGCCTGACGGTGATCGAGGCATGGATGCCGCAGCGCGCGAGCAACGAGATCTATCGCGCCACGTTCGCCGATGCGCTCGATCGCGCCCGCGTGCGCTGGCCGGGCCTGCGCGACATAGCGTTCGGCGATCTGTTTCTGGGCGATATCCGCGCTTATCGCGAAGCGCTGTGCGCCGAACTCGACTGGACGCCGCATTTCCCGCTGTTCGATCCGGCGCCCGGTTACACCGCGGCATTGGCGAGAAAAATGATCGCCGGCGGCCTGCGCGCGCAGGTCGTGTGCGTGGACACCGAACAACTCGATGGCGGCTTCAGTGGACGTGATTTCGATGAAGCGCTGCTGCGCGATCTGCCGTCCGCCTGCGATCCCTGCGGCGAGAATGGCGAATTCCACACCCTCGTGCATGCCGGCCCGATGTTTTCCGCGCCGCTCGCAGTGACGAAAGGCGAGACCGTGCTGCGCGACGGGCGTTTCGCGTACACCGATTTCATCTGAACACGCTGTAGAGCGGCCTTCAGGCCGCTGAAGCATGCGCCGCGAACGATCAGCGGCCTGAAGGCCGCTCTACAGGGGCGCGCACATCGCTGAACGCTACCGCGCCAGATTCAACCGCCGCATGTGGAAGATGAAGTGCTCACCGATGTAGCTGGCGATGAAGTAATAGCTGTGGTCGTAACCGTTGCGGATGCGGACATCAAGCGGGTGTCCGACCGCCTCGCAGGCATCCTGCAGGCGTTCCGGCTGCAGTTGCGTCTCGAGGAATTCGTCGCCGCTGCCCTGATCGAGCAGGATCGGCAAGCGCTCTTCCGCGGTCGCGATCAGTTCGCACGCATCCCACGCCTTCCACGCTTCGCGGTCTTCGCCCAGATACGCGGCGAAGGCCTTCTGCCCCCACGGTACCTGCGACGGGGAAACAATTGGCGAGAACGCTGACACGCTGCGATACCGCCCCGGGTTGCGCAGCGCGGTGACCAGCGCGCCGTGTCCGCCCATCGAATGGCCGCTGATCGAACGCACCTCGGTGGCCGCAAAATTCGCTTCGATCAGCGCCGGCAGCTCGCGCGCCACGTAATCCTGCATCCGGTAGTGCGTCGACCACGGCGCCTGCGTCGCGTCGACATAAAAGCCAGCGCCCTTGCCGAGGTCGTAGCCCTCGGCGTCGGCCACGTCGTCGCCGCGCGGACTGGTGTCCGGCGCCACCACGATCACCCCGTGGTCCGACGCATACCGCTGCGCGCCGGCCTTGGTGATGAAGTTCTGTTCGTTGCAGGTGAGGCCCGACAGCCAATAGATCACCGGGCAGCGACGCTGTTCCGCCTGCGGCGGCAGATAGACCGCGAACTGCATCGTGCAGTTCAGCGTATCGGAATAGTGTCGGTAGACGTCCTGCCAACCGCCGAAACAAGCGCGATGTTCGATGCGTTCCAACGTTGCGTCCGGTCAGTAGTGAATGACGGTGCGGATCGATTTGCCTTCGTGCATGAGATCGAAGGCCTCGTTGATCCGTTCCAGCGGCAGGGTGTGGGTCACGAACGGATCCAGATCGATCTCGCCGCGCATCGCCTGCTCCACCATCCCCGGCAACTGCGTTCTCCCCTTGACACCTCCGAACGCGGAACCGCGCCAGACCCGGCCAGTCACCAGTTGGAAGGGCCGGGTGCTGATTTCCTGCCCTGCGCCGGCCACGCCGATGATCACGCTCTCGCCCCAGCCCTTGTGGCAGCACTCCAGCGCCGCGCGCATCACGTGAACATTGCCGATGCATTCGAAGCTGAATTCCACGCCGCCGTCGGTCATCTCCACGATCACGTCCTGGATGGGTTTGTCGTGATCCTTGGGATTCACGCAGTCGGTCGCGCCCATCTGCTTGGCGAGTTCGAACTTGCCCGGGTTGGTGTCGATGCCGATGATGCGGCCGGCCTTCGCCTGGCGCGCGCCCTGGATCACCGCCAGCCCGATGCCGCCGAGACCGAACACCGCGACGTTGTCGCCTTCCTTCACTTTCGCGGTGTTGTGCACCGCACCCAGACCAGTGGTGACGCCGCAGCCGAGCAGACACACCTTTTCGTGGTCTGCTTCGGGATTGATCTTCGCCAGCGAGATTTCGTTGACGACCGTGTACTCACTGAAGGTACTGCAGCCCATGTAATGAAAGATCGGCTCGCCGTTGTACGAGAACCGCGACGTGCCATCCGGCATCAGGCCCTTGCCCTGCGTCGCGCGCACCTTCTGGCACAGATTGGTCTTGCCGGACTTGCAGAATTTGCACTCGCGGCATTCGGCCGTGTACAGCGGAATCACGTGATCGCCCGGCTGCAATGAGGTCACGCCTTCGCCCACTTCCACCACTACGCCTGCGCCCTCATGACCGAGCACCGACGGAAAAATGCCTTCCGGATCGTCGCCGCTCAGCGTGAACGCATCGGTGTGGCAGACGCCGGTGTGGCTGATCTTCACCAGCACCTCGCCCGCGCGCGGCGGCGCGACATCGATCTCGACGATCCGAAGCGGTTGACCGGGACCGAAGGCGACGGCGGCGCGTGATTTCATGACAAGACTCCGAAAGAAATTGATTGGGACAACGACATCATTTGAGATACGAACGGACCAGCGCGATCGCCTGCTGAACGCTCTCGTCCTGCGCGCTGCGTTTCGCGGCGTCCTTGGCGGCGACATCGCCGAAGGTCTCGCGCAGATGGCTTTCCAGCACCTCCGCCATCAACCCGTTCACCGCCCCGCGGATCGCCGCGAGCTGCTGCAGCACCGCCCCGCAGTCGCTGCCGGCCTCCAGTGCGCGCTCCAGCGCATCCGTTTGCCCGCGGATGCGGCGCAGGCGGGTGAGGGCCTTCTTTTTCTCGGCGGGGGAATGGGGCATGGTGGCTCACAGGTAGTGGGGGGGAGTATACGACTCGGCGCCGCCATGTCCAGCCGGGCCGCAGCCATTCCCGGGATCGCGGCCATCCCTGTAGGAACGCCGGCTTTCAACGGCCGAATGGCTGGTCAAGGTGCGACGCTTGTCTCCTCCCCTTGCGCATCGCGCAGACGCAGTTGGCAAAGGGCGCTTTGTCGCCTTCCGAGCGAACGGGTACCGATGCTGAGCAGGATGGAGGTAGAAGCAGAAGTAGGTGCTTGCTTGCAGCGATCCCGGCTCTCGCCTGGCGAGAACTGGCCTACGTACTTTGGCGGGTGCAAGACCTGCCCTGCGCGAGCACTGCAGCATCGAACGCAGTCATCAAGGCTGGCGCCTCAGCGGGCGAACGCCCGTTCAGGCGCTACGCAAATCGCCGGCCATCGACACCCTGTCGCGAATCGGCCCGGAGCCGGAGGTGACAACCACAATGCAACCCGACACACTCGCTGCATAACCGCTTCTACCGAAGCCCGGGTGTCGGGCAGCGCGTAGGGTGGGGTGAGCGCAGCGATGCCCACCCTGTCATGAGAGCGTCGTACGATCTGATGTCCTCGACTGCAGCTTCGCTCATCTCTGCGATGGCTGATGTGCCCGGATGGTGGGCATCGCTGCGCTCACCCCACCCTACCAAACGGATGCGCCTGCGTCGCGACTTGCGTCGCTCCCACAACAGCAGTCGATGCTCTGCATCGCGGCACGCCCGGCCAGGGCATCACGCCGGGCCGGGCAGCCGTTCGAGCGACGGCGCGCTTAGGAGAAGTCGACGTTCTTCTCGTAGGTGCGCAGTTCGTGGCGGGCCATCGCGAGGTTGGACTTGGAGCGGTCCAGCACGACATACAGGAACAGTTTCTGGTTGGATTCCAGCGGCCGGATGATGTGGTACTGCTTGGTGAGGCTGATCAGGATGTCTTCGATGGTGTCGTTGAGTTTGAGACTGTTGGCGACCTTGCGCTTGGCACGCACGACTTCGGCATTGCCGGCCGCGGCGACTTCGAGATTGACGCCGGTGCCGTCGCCGGCCAGCAGCATGCCGCTTTCGGTGTCGACCAGCGCGGAGGCGACGTAACCGTCGAGGCTGCGGAGGGGTTCGAGTGAAATCTTGGCCATGGTGGAGCTCCTTGTGGGTGGTACGGCTGCGGTCTGCGTGGTGCGGGGAAGGACGTCAGGCGGATCACGGGCAGGGGCATGCACGGTGTCCGGTACCGACACTGGCGCCGGCACTGGTACGGGCGGGGGGACGGATGCGAGGACGGGCGCGCGATCGGGTGCGGAACCAGGCGCCACCGCGGCCACGGCGATGCGCGTTGGCGGGGCTTGAGCGATGGCGGGAACGGCCGCGCGGGGCGGTTCGGCGTTGGCGGCGCGGGTGACGGGCGGCACGCCAAGGGCCACGAGCAATGCGGACAGGTCGACGGCCTCATCGTCCGCCGGCACCGGCACATCGCCCAGCGGCAGCGACGCCACCTTCACGAAGCGCAGCTTGGCGATGTCCGCGATCGCCGCGTCGGCGGGCAGATGGGCATGTTCGAGGTAAGCCGTGGTGCCATGCACCACGTAGATCGCGCTGTGCAGCAGCGCGACACCCGCGGCGCTTGCGTAGTAGAACGTCACCTTTGCGCTGTCGCCGCGTTCCGCGTGACAGCGCAACTGATCGCAGAGCTGTTGCAAGTCGGCCATGACCCCTGTCCCCATCCATGCGCGTGGCGCTCGCTGGGACTCACTATGCACACACGCGATGCTGCGGTCCATGCCTGTTGTTCGTCATCGACGCGAGGCGCGATAACACGCAGAATCGATGCATGGAATCGATCCATTGCGAGTGTGTGGAGTCACGACGTTCGCATCGTCGCCGACAATTGAAACCCCGCATTCGAGCTGTGTTTCCTATCGCATTCGATGCGCGATGCGCTGCGCTCGCCTTCATGCGACGGATGCGTGCCGGTGTCGCACGGGTCGCAAAAAAGCCGCATCGCTGCGGCTTTTTCCTTGCTTGTCCTGTATCCGCAGGACTGGATCAGTCGCCCGCAGTGCCGTTGATGTAGGCGCGGCTCAGGGCATACGCCTGCGCGCCGACCTTGCGGCCCAGTTTGCGGCCTTCCTGGTCGCCATTGCGGAAGTGGATGCCGCCGTAGAGGCGCGAGATGCCGGCCTCGTCCGCCGCCGCAGAGAACGTCGACCATGACAGCGTGACGGGCTGCGCCGGCACCACGCCGGGTTCGACTGCCGAAAAACCGGCCGGCACCACAACCGAATTCGGGAAGCTGTCGCTGCCGGTGAACAGTTTCAGCGCTTCAGCTGCGGACGCGCTGAAGGTGCTGTGGCCGGAGACGTGTTCGGAGAACGGCGGCGTGATGAAGGTCGCGACCTGATACGGACGCCAGTGTTGGCCGAGGATCACTTTCGTGCCTTGGCCTTCGCCGCCCCACGCCACGACCGGCCGGTTGTTGAACAGGGCGTGGATGGTGGTGATGGGGCGGGCATAGTCGTACTGGCGCTTGTAGCCCCACACCGCGATGCCCGCATCGAACATCGCATTGCTCAGCGCGAAGTGCATGCGCACGTCCTGGCCGAGCGTGTGGTGCTTCTGATCCGAGACCTGTC
This sequence comes from uncultured Thermomonas sp., assembly GCA_966203835.1. Taxonomy (GTDB): domain Bacteria; phylum Pseudomonadota; class Gammaproteobacteria; order Xanthomonadales; family Xanthomonadaceae; genus Lysobacter_I. The sequence goes on along the minus strand of CBIHKW010000067.1, from coordinate 4,857 downwards.
TGGCGAACAGCATCCAGGTGCCCGGCGGGGTTTCCGAACCCGGGCCGTCGGCCCACCATTCGGCGATGGTCTTGGTGCGATCGGTCAGCGTGGCGCTGTAGGCAAGGACTTCCACCGACTGGCGCCAGAATTCGAAACTGCCCAGCGCCGCCGGCGGTTTGATCGCGAACTGGTTGTATCGGGTCAGACCGAAGCCTTTGACATTTCCCCAATGCGGAACGAGGAAACTCTGGGTATTGAAGCCACCGCTGCCGTTCGGTACCGACAGCGGCTGCCAGCGGGTCGGATCGATGATCCGGGTCGGAGAATTCACCGGCAGATAGCCGGTGTAATCGCTGTACGGCGCGCCGCCGTTGAGATTGCCGAGCTGGTTGGAACCGTCGGTACGGCGGAACTGGATCACCGCTGCGGCCGCGACGTTGCCCACGCCCTGCGCGGTGGCGAGATTGCCGCTGGTGTCGGTAGGGTCATAGCCGAGACGCGCCATTTCCGCATCGAACTGCGGCTTGCGGGTGGGGAACATCTCGACCAGCGCGCGATAGGCGGCGAAGCTCATCGCCTTGCGGCGATTGGCGTCGGTGCGCTCGGACGCCGGTCGGCGCAGTTCGCCGGCGAGCTGCGTGCCGTTGGCCTTGTTGTCGTAGGCCGCCCAGGCGTCGTACATGGCGGTGTTCACGATGGCATTGGCGCGCGCGAAGATTGGCGGGGCCATGCGGGTGGCGCGCACGGCCTGAAGCGCCTGATCGTTCCAGTCGGTGACCAGGGTTGCGGAATGGGCGGCGCCGACGGCACCGAGCAACAAAGCACAGGCCAAGGCGAGCCTGGTCCGGATTCCATGTTTCATTCGGATGATTCCAATGAGGGGTTATCGAGCGCGGCGGCCGATACCATGACCACGGGTGACGCGCATGGCGTCGCTCGCAGACATCCCGATATCCCCGACGCGATACCGATGTGCGCGGTTGATTCCTGCCACGGACACCGATACGGAACCCACAACGGTAAAAGCCGCGCGCCGAGGTCATCCTGGCCGGCATCGCGACTTGCGTCGCTCCCACGCAGTGATCAGCCCGTGTTCTGGATGCCCGCGGCGATGCCGTTGACCGTCGCGACCAGCGCCTGCAGCAACGCATCGTTCTCGCGGCCGCTGTCGCGCCAGCGCTGCAGCAGTTCCACCTGCAGCAGACTGATCGGATCGACGTATGGGTTGCGCAGACGGATCGAGAGTCGCAGACGGTAGTCGTCCTGCAGCAGTCGGCTGCGGCCGCGCAGCGCGAGGATGGTGTCTGCGGTGCGTTCGAATTCGGCGGCGATGTCGGCGTAGAACACGTCGTGCAGCGGACCGGCGAGGCGCGAGTAGCGTTCGAAGATGGCGAGGTCGGATTTCGCCATCAGCATTTCGATGTCGTCCAGCATTGCGGCGAAGAACGGCCAGTCGTGCGCCATCGCGGCGATGGTGTCGTGACCGTGGGTGGCGATGCCGTGGGCGAGCGCGGTGCCGACGCCGTACCAGCCGGTGAGGCCGGAGCGGTTCTGCGACCACGCGAACACCCACGGGATCGCGCGCAGCGCGTCGATGCCGCCTTCGCGACGTTTCGACGGCCGCGAGCCCAGACGCAGGCGTTCGATCACGTCGATCGGCGTCGCCGCGCGGAAGTAGGCAGGGAAGTCCGGATGCTCATGCACCAGCGCGCGGTAGTGCCCCCGCGAGGTCTGCGCGAGTTCGGTCGCGAGTTCGCGCCAGCGCGGTTCGCGCGGTTCCGGCGGGCGCGGGCGCAGGCTCGCGCGCAGCACGGCGGCGGTGGCCTGTTCGAGGTTGCGCAGCGCCAGCGCGCGGATGCCGTACTTGCGATGGATCACTTCGCCCTGTTCGGTCACGCGCAGCACGCCGTCGACCGTGCCGCGCGGCGCGGCGATGATCGCGCGTTCGGTCTTGCCGCCGCCGCGGCTGACCGAGCCGCCGCGGCCGTGGAAGAACACGATGCGCACGCCGGCCTGCTGCGAGAGTTCCAGCAGTTCGGCCTGGGTGCGCTGCAGCGCCCAGCGCGAAGCGAGGATGCCGCCGTCCTTCGCGCTGTCGGAATAACCCAGCATCACCGTCTGCTGGCCGCCGCGCGACTGCAGGTGGCGGCGATAGACCGGATCGTCGAACAGCGCGCGCATGATCTCGGGCGCGGCGCGCAGATCGTCGATGGTTTCGAACAGCGGTGCGATGTCGAGCGGAACCTCATTGCCTTCAATGCAACCGGCGACCCGCGCCAGCGCCAGCACCGCCAGCACGTCGGCGGCGCTGCGGTTCATGCGGCTGAGGTAGGGGCCGACGGCATGCGCGCCGAGGGTCGCGCGCGCCTCGCGCTCGGTGCGCATGACCGCGAGCGTCGGCTGTGCGCCGGGGGCGTCGATCGCGACTTCGGCGGTTCCGAGGATCAGCGCATGCAGCGGTGCGATGCGTTCGGCCGGCGCGTGCGTCGACCAATCGGCATCGCCGAGCAGCGCGGCGACCGCGACATCGTGGGTGCCGGAATCCTGACGCAGATCGAGGGTGGCGAGATGGAAGCCGAACGTGCGCAGGCGCCACAGCACGCGTTGCAGGGCGAAGCGGCCGGCGTGTTCGCCGCGATGACGCGCGAGGCTGGCGTCGATCGCCTGCAGATCGGCGAGCAGGCCGTCGGCGTCGGCATAGCCATGCGCGTCGCCGGCCAGCGTTGCCGCCAGCCGCGCGCGGATCAGGTCCAGCAACTGCCGATAAGGCATGTCGCCTAGTCGCGGGCTGAGTTTCGCGGCGGCCGCGGGCAGCAGCGCGGTGTATTCGGCGATGCGCGTTTCGATTGCGTCGTCGACCTGCACGCGGCCGCGGCTCTGGGTGAGGATTTCGCCGAGCGCGCCCAGGTCGGCGCGGTAGTTCGCCAACACCTGCGCACGCTGCGCCGACAGCGCGGCGCGGATGGTGTCGGCACCGACGTTGGGGTTGCCGTCCATGTCGCCGCCGACCCAGGTGCCGAAACGCAGCATCGGCGGCAGTTCGAAGCGCCGGTAGTCCGGATCGTCGCCGTACGCCTGTTCGAGCGCATCGGCGAAGGCTTCGTAATACACCGGCAGCGCGCGATACAGCACGTGGCTGAGGTAGAAGCCGATGTGCTCGACCTCGTGGGCCACGGTCGGCTGCTGCGCCGGGGTGTCGGTGGTCTGCCAACTGGCGGTCAGCGCCTGGCGGATGCGCGCGGTGTCGGCGCGGCGTTCGGCCGGGGTGCGCTGGCGGTCGATGTCCGCGATCAGCAGCTCGGCGACGGTGCGTTCCTTCAGCAGCAGCGAACGGCGCACGGCTTCGGTCGGATGCGCGGTGAACACCGGTTCGATGCGCAGCCGCGGCAGCAGCTCGCGCACCTCGTCGAAGCTCACGCCGTCCTCGCGCAGCGCGATCAGCACCGCGGTCAGTCCGCCGGGCTGCGGTGCATCGGTGCTGCGCTGGTAATCGCGGCGGCGGCGGATGCGGTGGATGCGTTCGGCCAGGTTCACCACGCCGAAGTACGCGGCGAAGGCGCGGACGAGCGCATCGGCGCCCTCCATCGGCACGGCGGCGAGGCGTTCGGCCAGTTCGTCGATGCTGTCGCCCTGCTCGCGTCGCGCGATGGCGGCGCGACGGACGGATTCGACCTGGGTCAGGAGTTCGGCCGAGACTTGTTCGGCCAGCATGTCGCCGACCATGGCGCCCAGTTGCCGCACGTCGTCGCGCAGCAGGGTGTCGGTCTCGGCGAATTCGAGGGTGTCGCGTACGCGCATGGGGGTCTCGCAGTGGGGTGCGAACCGCCGAGCGTACACAAAAGCCGGGGTGGCTGAATATGGTTTCGTGTGCATAGCGTCCCTGCGGGGAGGCATATGCGGCGAGCAGCGAAGCTGAAAGAACCGTCATCCCGGCGCAAGCCGGGACCCAGCTCTTGATTGGATGTAGGGCGTCAGAGCAAAGGCTGGATCCCGGCTTGCGCCGGGATGACGGTGTTTGGGATGTTTCCCGAGCGTCAGTACGCGAACTCGCGGAACACGCGGTCGATGTCGCCCTTCCATGCGCCGTGATACAGCGCCAGTTTGCGTTCGGCCGAAGTCTCGCCGCTTTCCGCCACTTCGATCAGCGGGGTGAGGAAGCCGCTTTCGTCGGCACCGTTGCTGTTGAGCACGGCGCGGCGCTGCAGGCCGGCGGCGGAAATCTTCACCGCTTCGCGCGCGAGATCCAGCAGGGTGCCGCCGCGGAACGGCACTTTCAGCGCCAGCTTCGGCACGCCGTCGCGCAGCGCGTTGCGTTCGTCCATGCTGAAATCCTTGACCAGATCCCAGGCGGCGTCGAGCGCGGCATCGTCGTACAGCAGACCGACCCAGAACGCCGGCAGCGCGCAGATCCGGCCCCACGGGCCGCTGTCGGCGCCGCGCATTTCGAGGAATTTCTTCAGCCGCACTTCCGGGAACGCGGTGGTCATGTGGTCCGACCAGTCGTTCAAGGTCGGCAACACGCCTGGCAGTGCCGGCAGTTTGCCGGCCATGAAATCGCGGAAGCTCTGGCCGCTGGCGTCCACGTATTCGTGATTGCGATACGAAAAATACATCGGCACATCGAGGAGATAGTCGACGTAGCGTTCGTAGCCGAAGCCGTCGTCGAATACGAAGTCGAGCATGCCGGTGCGGTCGCGGTCGGTATCGGTCCAGATGTGCGAGCGATAGGACAGGTAACCGTTGGGTTTGCCTTCGGTGAACGGCGAATCGGCGAACAGCGCGGTGGCGATGGGCTGCAGCGCCAGCGAGACGCGGAATTTCTTCACCATGTCCGCTTCACTGCTGTAATCGAGATTGACCTGCACCGTGCAGGTG
>CBIHKW010000066.1:0-23133 GCA_966203835.1 uncultured Thermomonas sp. | reverse complement strand
GCGTGACTGAAACCGATAATCGGGCCGGGCCCAGGGCTGACGAAAATGAAACACCGCCCGCTCCTGTAGAGCGGCCTTCAGGCCGCTGATGGTCATGCATCACCATCTAGCGGCCTGAAGGCCGCTCTACAAAGGCATGGGCATCTCAGCGTTTTTCTTTCTTCGCCGGCTTCTTCGCCGCACTGCGCAGCGCCGCGTCCAGCGCCAACCGCGCCCATGGGCGCATCGCTTCGGGCGAATCCATCGCCTCTTCCGGCGGCGTCCAATAACTCATGGTGATCGGCTTGCCCTTGCCGTCGTAAACGAAGGGATGACCACCGGCATCGGCAAAAGCCTGGCGGCTGGTCTCGTCGGTCTTCAGATACAGCGCGCCTTCCACTTCCAGGCCGACGATCAACCCGTCGGCATACAGACCGGCCCCGCCGAACATGCGCCGGGCGGCGATCCGGCCCAACGGCGCCAGCAGTTCGCAGAACCAGGCGATGTCTTCGTCTCGCGCACCCATGCGACAGCCTCTCGATCCCCGGGAATGCCCTGATGTACCGGAGTGGGCGTCAGGTCGCAATGTGCAAGGGACAATGCGCTATGCTGCGCTGCGGCAAATTGCAAGCTGTCAATCCTCGGGGGGACGATGCTGCTTTATCAGATGCATGAACTGGGTCGCGCATGGATGGCGCCGATGACGTACTGGGCGGACGCCAATGCACGGATGCTTTCGGCACCCGGCAGTTGGCTGTCGAGCCTGCCCCACGCGCAGCGCGCGGCCGCCGGCTACGAACTGATGTACCGCATCGGCAAGGACTACGAAAAGCCGAAGTTCGGTATCCACAGCGTGACCGGCAGCGGGCGCGACGGCTCCGAAATCATCTATCCCGTCGTCGAGCGCGAAGTGCTGCGCACGCCGTTCTGCCGCCTGCTGCGCTTCAAGCGCTTCTCCGACGAAGCCGACGGCATCGTCGACCTGAAGGACGACCCGCCGGTACTGGTGGTCGCGCCGCTGTCCGGCCATCACTCCACTCTGCTGCGCGACACCGTGAAAACGCTGCTGCGCGACCACAAGGTGTACATCACCGATTGGGTCGACGCGCGCATGGTGCCCAAGGAAGCCGGTGCGTTCACGCTCGACGATTACGTCGCCACCATCCAGCAATTCATCCGTCATATCGGCGCCGAAAGCCTGCACGTCATCAGCGTTTGCCAGCCGACGGTGCCGGTGCTGGCCGCGGTCTCGCTGATGGCCGCGCGCGGCGAAGCCACGCCGCGTTCGCTGGTGATGATGGGCGGGCCGATCGACACCCGCGAATCGCCGACGGCGGTGAACAATCTCGCCACCGAAAAACCCATCGGCTGGTTCGAGCAGAACCTCATCCACATCGTGCCGGCGAACTACCCGGGCAGCGGTCGTCGCGTGTATCCGGGCTTCCTGCAGCACATGGGTTTCCTGGCGATGAATCCCGAGCGCCACGTGAAGTCGCACTGGGATTTCTACCAGGATCTGCTCAAGGGCGATCTCGACGACGCCGATGCGCACCGGCGTTTCTACGACGAATACAACGCCGTGCTCGACATGCCGGCCGAGTATTACCTCGACACCGTGCGCACCGTATTCCAGGAACATCTGCTGCCGCGCGGCCTGTGGGACGTGGCCGGCGAGCGCGTGACGCCATCGGCGATCCGCAACACCGCGCTGATGACCATCGAAGGCGAACTCGACGATATTTCCGGCCTCGGCCAGACCCGCGCCGCGCACAAACTCTGCACCAGCATCCCGGACGCCGACCGCGTGCATCTCACCGCACAGGGCGCCGGTCATTACGGCATCTTCAGCGGCCGGCGCTGGCGCGATCAGGTGTACCCGCAGGTGCGCGACTTCATTGCCAGGTATGCGGCGGCGGCAGTACCCGAGAAAACCACCGCACCCGCGAAACCCGCAGCGCGCCGTCGCAAAGCCGGCTGACTGTTCTTAGGGAAGGCCTGAACAACGCGTCACCCCGGCGGTTTTCAACAGACGAATGTCTGGTCAAGCCGGGGCCCAGCTCTCGGCAAGTCATTGATGAAGGCTGGATCCCGGCTTTCGCCGGGACGACGGCTGTGAATTATTCAGAGTTTCCTTAGGAACCGATTCACAGCGCCGAAACGACAAAGCCCTTCCACCATCGAGCGGAAGGGCTTTTTTGATGGTTTTTTGTCGTTGATCGCCAGCGACTGACGATCAGACATCAACCAGCACATGCATCAGGTGTACTGCGAGGTCTTCACCAGCAGATGCTTGGCGAACTGGCCGTGCAGATAACCGATGCCGCGCGCCAGATGCAGGGTCGCGAACAGCAGCGCCACGCCGATCACGAACACCAGCGGCAGCGCCATGTAGCCCATCGACGTGCCGAAGAGGCCATTCTCGACGCCGAGGAACAGCCAGCCGCCGAAATCGGCATTCACCTCCGCCCATCCGAACAGGACCGCCATCGGCGCCGCGATGAAGCTCAACGACGTGCTCAGCAGGGTGATCGTGAGCGTGAAGTAAAGGATGCCCAGCGGCAGCATCAACAGCATGTAGAGCAAGGTCGTCCAGGTGCGCGGGTCGGCGAACATTTCGCCGATGCGCGTCATCCACGGTTTGCCGCGAGTGCTGTACAACGGCCGGCGCGGCATGCGTTCGCCCAGCATCACTTCGACGATGCGCCCTTCCAGCAGCGAGAACATCCGCACCGAACCCAGGAACAGGATCGCGAACGGAATACCGATGATCAGGATCGCGAGGCCCACCGACAACGAAAGACCGGTGACCACCCAGGTGAAGTAGAAGATGCCGGTGGCCAACGACAGCAGCATGTAGAACAGCGCGGCGTAGGTGCGCGGTTCCGCGATCACGCCGAAGAAACGCCCGAACAGCGAACGGTGCGGACGCGGCGGCGGCGTGCGCAGCGCGGCCTGCACCTTCACTTCGGTATCGCGGTAGATATCCGCGACTTCATCGGGAGCGCCGTAGCTGGACGCCACCTGGGCGATCACTTCAGCTTCGCTCATGCTCGGGTTTTCGGCCATTTCCGAGCGCAGATATTCCTCGGCGTCGTACAGCGCGTCCTGGATCAGCGCCGGATCGGCGCCGGCCAGAGAACGCCGCAGGTGTTCGAGGTAATCGGGAATATTGGTCGGCAGCGACGGCTGTGCGGCGACAGGCTGCGCGGAAATGTTCATGGCTGGCTCCCCTTCAGGACGGAATCGACGGAATCCCGGGTGGCGCCCCAGGCGGAGGTCCATGCCTCCAGCACAGTGCGGCCATGCGGGGTGATGTTGTAGTAGCGGCGCGGCGGACCGCTGATGGACGGCTCGACCAGGCTTTCCAGCAATCCGGCCCCTTCCAGGTTGCGCAGCACCGGGTACAGCGCGCTCTGCTTGCCGCTGAGCACGCCATCGCCCTGGCGTTCGAGGGTCTTGGCGATCTGGTAGCCGTACATCGGCTCGCTGGCGGCGCCCAACACCGCCAGCAGCGCCAGCGAGACGGTGCCTGAGGACAGCTCCTTCTGGAACTTCCGCAGCAGCGCATCGGTGGCGTCGTCGGTGATCTGTGGTTGGTTCATGACGGTGTCCCTCATGAGGCCGCCTGCGGCGACCTGCTGGATATCGTGGAGATCACTCTATTCATAACTTGAACATAGTGGACGTGCCAGAGGTCACGCAGGGCGTCATCCACCTTGCTCGAACCCGCCCTGCTCGAATGGGCGGGTGGTCGCGGACCGGCTTCTCGGCCAGAATCGAGGCCAATCGAAAGGAGAATCCCCCCATGTCCCTGTTCCGCACCCCGCTCGCCGCCGCACTGCTGGTCGCCGCCCTCGCCGCTTCCGCGCAGACCCCACCGCAGGCCGAGTCCGCCAACAAGCCCAAATCGATGCAGGAACTGCTGGACGCTTCAAAACCGGGCGATTGGCGCAACCTCGACCCCGCGCGGACCCTGTACATGGATCTCGCCGCCGGTCGCGTGGTGATCGAACTGGCGCCCGAATTCGCCCCGGCGCACGTCGCCAACATCCGCGCCATGGCCAAGGCCGGCTACTGGAACGGGCTGAGCATCAACCGGTCGCACGACAACTTCGTGGTGCAGTGGGGCGACCCGGCCGAAGACGAGGGCACGCGCAAGCCGCTGCCGAAAACCGCGAAAGCGAAGCTGCCGGCCGAATTCACCCGCAGCAGCAAGAACATTCCGTTCACGGCCCTACCCGACGCCGACGGCTGGGCGCGGCAGGTCGGGTTCAGCGACGGCTTCCCGGTCGGCCTGGACACCACCGACAGCACCGCCTGGCTGGCGCACTGCTATGGCATGGTCGGCGCCGGCCGCGACACCGCCGCCGATTCCAGCACCGGCGCGGAGTTGTATGTGGTGACCGGCCAATCGCCGCGCCAGCTCGACCGCAACATCACCACCGTCGGCCGCGTCGTACAGGGCATGGAGCTGCTGAGCGTGCTGCCGCGCGGCACCGGCCCGCTGGGGTTCTACGAGAAGCCCGAGCAGCGCGTCGCGATCCAGTCGATCCGCCTCGCCGCCGACCTCAAGCCTACCGAACGCCTGAAACTGCAGGTGCTGCGCACCGATACCGCGCTGTTCACCACGCTGGTGGAAGCCCGCCGCAACCGTCGCGACGATTTCTACAAGCGCCCCGCTGGTCATATCGACCTGTGCAACGTGCCGCTGCCGGTGCGCACCGCGCCGGAGACTGCGGCGAAGCCGAAGCGCTGAACGTCGACCGGGGTGTACATAAGCGCATGGGCACCCGCAGCGTCGGCTGCATGCTCACGCCTGCGGGTACGGATGCGCCGTGCCCAAGTAACGGTTGTGCTGGTGCGGGTGCGGCGCGTCGGACGAGACAAAGCAATTCGCGAAAAACGCAGTCCGGCCGGAGCCGAAGGCCGTACCCGGGATTCTTCGGAAAGGACATGTCTGCAATCATCCCGGGGGCGCGATAACGCGCCCCCGGGGCTACGCAATGCATCACCGGAAGCCCGCGCTGCCGAGCTTCCAGACGCTGTTCAGCGAAGAGCGGGTGCCGCTGGCGGCGCCGTGAACACCACGGTCACATAGTTCGCTCGACAGACCCTCAATTCCTTTCGACATCGACGACTTTTTTCAGCATCTCACACGTAACGTCGATGAAGTCTTTAAACATCCTGTCGTTATCGATATCCCCTTCAGCGTTGAAAATGACGGCGAAGTGCAATCTATCGTGCTGGATATTCTTGCCGCTCACGTGAAGCGTCCCAGCCGCGGAACCGGCGTGATAACCCTGGAAGTTCAATCGCCCTCCTTTCATCTCAACGACTGGGACGCGCTTTCCAAGTCGCGCCTTCAATGTTTCGGCGGCATTGGATCCACGAAGGATCTCCCGGCATTTCGAGAGCGCATCGGTATTTTTCAGGTGGGTATACAGACCGTGGTAGAAACTCACGAACGCACTGGCCGGCGCCGCCAACCTGACGCTTACCTCGAATGGCGAGCGTTTCACCGGCAAGTTGCCCACACTGTCCTGGATCCACTGCCAGCCCGGATCCTCCTGATCAGGCTCGATGCCGTACACCTGAAGAAAGTGCCGCCTCGTGCTGACGGGAATAATGACATCCTTCAAGCCGTTGCTGTCGACGAATTTCTGCACCCGATCCGCACCGATGCGATGCAGCACCATGTCCGTGGCGGTATTGTCGCTCCATTCGATCATCGCGTTGAGCGCATCGGCCAAAGTGACGCCAGTCCCTGATGGCCTGTTGGCGTATGCATTCCTGTCCTCCGGCGCAGCCACCGATTTGTTGTTGTCGGTGATATGGAGTATCTCGTCCAGACGCACACCATTTTCTCCCCTCTCATACTGGCGGAGACACTCGATAAGCACGAACGGCTTGAATGCGCTTGCGCAGTACAGTTGCCGATCTTCGTTGTGAAAAGCCTTGAAAATCGATTTTCCAGCGTAGTCATGAAGATGAAGATCATAGGAACCATCGTCACGACTCGAATACGCAGAAACAAAATCGCTCCAGAGTTTTTGAATTTCCTGTCCGACCCTGCTCTCGTCCATACAACAACCCTCCTTGTGAATGCCTAAAGAAAACGAATATTTAGACCTGATCCGCAACAACCACCTTGCTACGTCACCCCATGAAGCCAGAAAAAACCGGGAACGGTCTTCGCGCTCGCCTTCAGCCGCAACACACCTCGATTGATTTCTCGTTTTTCGGATAACAACACCTTCCGAAAAAATCAGGCCACCCGGAGGCGGCCTGATTCGGCTTTCTGGCGCGACTTCGCGTCCGGTCAGAACTCCTGACTGAACTTGATGCCGAAGGTCCGCGGCTGAGCGCCGACGGAATAGACCTGCGCCGCGCATACCTGTTCCGGGCATTGCACGTTGCGGCCGTACTGCGCGTTCTCGTCGAGCAGATTCTTGACGTAGAAATCCACCGACCAGTTGTTCTTGCGCGCGCCGATGGCGAAATCGACCAGGCTGTACGAAGGCAGATCGCCGAGGATATTGCGTTCGGTGATGCGCAGATCCGAGGTGCGGCGGCCTTCATGCACCACCGAGCCCTGCCAGTAGGCTTCGTAGTCGGCGATGTCGAAGGTGTAGCGCGCGGTCAGGTTGCCCTTGTAGTCCGCGGTGACCGGCAGACGGGTGCCCTTCGGTGCCTGCAGATCGGTGCCACTGAAATAGTCTTCGGTCAGTTCGCCGTCGTAGAAGCCCACGCCTGCCGACAGGCGCAGGTTGTAGGTCGCGGCCCAGTTCACGTCCATTTCCAGACCCTGGATACGCGCCTGGTTGGCGTTGCGGATTTCGGTCAGACCGTTCAAACCCAACACCGAGAACTGGAAGTCGTCCCAGATCTGGCGGAAGGCCGCACCGTTGAAGGTCAAGCGATTGTCGAGCCAGGAGGTTTTCCAGCCGAGTTCGTAATTGGTGAGGAACTCGGTGAGGTACGGCGGCAGCGTGCCGCGACGGTTGATGCCGCCCGGGCGATAACCTTCCGACCAGGTGAGATACATCATTTTGTTCGGCGTGAACTTGTATGCCAGGTTCGCCTTGCCCAGCGTGTCCTTTTCCTGCACGTCCTTGTCGAACACTTTGCAGGGCGCACCGTCGAACGACGGCCAGTTGGCCGGGTCGGGACCGAACTGCACGATGCATGACGCTTCGCCGTAGCGGTTCTGCGGCAATTGGCTGCCCTGCGAGGAATACCCGTTGGCGAAGCCGAAGAAGCCCTCCAGCGCGTTGTCCGCACGGAAGTGACGGAAGCCGACGGTGCCGGTGAGCTTGTCGGTGAAGTCGAACGCGAGTTCGCCGAAGATCGCTTCGTCGTGGTCCTTGCGCTTCTGCTTGGTCAACCAGATCGTGTCTTCCCAGCCGCGCACGGACAGGCTCGACGCCAGATTGTCGATGCGATAGCGCTGTTCGATATCGTGCGACTGATCCATCCAGAACAGGCCGGCGACGAAGCGCAGGCGGTTTTCCTGCGACGAGGCGAGGCGCAGTTCGTGGCTGGTCTTCTTGTAGCCATCCTGCGCCTGGATGTACTGCGCCGGGTTCACCAGATCGCCGTTGTCGTCGTAGAAGTACGCGCCGTAGCCGAACAGCGTGTCGTACCAGAAGCCGTAATCGCTGTAGTCGGTTTCGGTATCGACGTCGCGCTTGAGGTGAGCGAAGGCGTAGGTCAGATCGAAGTTGCCGATCTTGCCCTGCACGGTCAGCGCGGCCTGCGCCCAGCGGTCTTCGCCGAACTCGGGATAGGCATGACTGATCTTGCCTTCTCCGATGGTGTTGTCGTAGCCGAAGCTGCCGTTGACCTTCTGGTTCTGGCCCATGATCGTCGGCGTGATCGTCCAGTTGTCGTTGAGGTCGATCTTCAGCGCGAGACGCGCGCCGACGGTGTCGACATCGTTGTAGTTGTCTTCGACGCGATCGGCGTTGTTCTGGGTGATGCCGGAGGTCGGGTAGGTGCGCTCGCCGTACACGTTGTCGATCCAGCCGGCGTCCTTCTTCTGCCAGCCGACCAGACGGATCGCGGTGTTGTCGGAGATCGGAATATTGACGAAGCCTTCTGCGACATGGCCCATGCCGCCGCCATCGATGGCGTTGACTTCAAGGCCGTAACCGGCAGCGAAACCGGCGGTATCGGGCTTGCGGGTGATGATGCGCAGGGTGCCGGATTCGGAGCTGGCGCCGTAGAGCGTGCCCTGCGGGCCGGACAAGGCTTCGATGCGCTCGATGTCGTAGACGTGCAGATCCAGCGCGCCCTGGATGGTGGTGATCGGCTGCTCGTCGAGATAGATGCCCACGCTGGGCAGCGGGCCAGAGTGATTGCCGTCGCCGCCGCTGGCGACGCCGCGCATATAGACCTGGCCGAAACCCGGGCCGTTGGGCGAGATCGACACGCTCGGCAGCAGCTTGGCGAAATCCTCGAAATCGTTGACCTGCAGTTCGTCGAGCTGCTGCGCGCCGATGACGTTCAGACTGATCGGCACGTCCTGCGCGTTTTCGGTGCGCTTCTGCGAGGTAACGGTGATCGTTTCCAGCGACGGCGCGCCGTCCTCGGCTTCCTGCGCGGCAGCCTGTTGCGCGGCAGCCGCGCCGACGAACGCCATGCTGCCGAACGCGACATAGATCGCGGCAGTCAACGGCATCCTCGCCAGCCCGGACGTTCGGCCGACGGCAGTGTTTCGGGTCCCTACTCGGTGTTTCTGGCGCATTGCTCTCTCCCCAGGTCGTGGTGTATCGAATGATGGTCGTACGATTGAAACAAACGCTTGCGAATCTCCGGAGCCTCACGCGCCGGAGCGGAAATCGGGTATTGCGGGATACATCTCAAGCACCGGCCCCAGCGCGGCCTTGAGCGGATCGAGCCACGGCTCGTAGTGTCGCCATTGATCGATGCCGTCGCGATTGATCGGGCGGCGCACCTGTTCGGAGCTGGCGGTGCGCACCGGCCGATCGTTCTCGAAAAAGCGCAGGCAACCGTCCTCGAACGGCAGGCCGCAGTAATCCAGCAGGCGACGGACCTCGGTTTCGGTGTCGTCGACCATGCGCTCGTAGACGACGCGATGCACGCGGCCGGGCAATGCGTCGTCGAAGTGCGCCATCAATTCGACGTAATCGCAGTAGTAACGGCCGAGATCGTCGAGGCTGTAGCTGAAATTCTGGCCGCGCGCGAAATGCTGTTTGAAGCCGGAGAAACAGCAGGCCAGCGGATGCCGGCGCGCATCGACGATCTTCGCGTTCGGCAGCATCAGCTGGATCAGGCCCAGATGCAGGAAATTGTTCGGCATCTTGTCGATGAACAACGGCGCGCCGGTCTTGCGCTGCACGCGAGTGCGGTCCAGATACTGCCGGCCGAGTTCGGCGAACATCTCCGCCGGCAGTTCTGCCAGCACGTCGTGATAGCTCGCGGACGACTCGGCGCCGCGACGCAGCGCGCGGGTCATCGCGATGATTTCCGGCAATTCCATCGTGCCTTCGACCGCCGAATGGCTGGAGAGCATCTGTTCGATCAGCGTCGAACCGGAACGCGGCAGACCGACGATGAAGATCGGATCGCCTGCCGCATCGCCGCAACCCGCGCGTTCGGCGAAGAATTCTCGCGTGTAGACCTGCTTCGCTTTGGCGACCCGCGCGCTGGTGTCGCCGGCGCGGTAGGGCATGGTCTTCAGCCGCAGCGCGTTGCCGGCGGCGTAATGCGCGAACGAGTCGGCGTAGTCGGCGCGATCTTCGAGCGCCTTGCCGAGCGCGAAATCGAAATGGAAGCGATGCTCCGCATCAAGATCCGTACGCGCGAGCTGCCCGCGCATCGCCGCGATCTCGTCGTCGCCGAAGCGGAAGGTCTTGAGATTGGCGAGGCTCCAATACGCCTCGCCGAAACCGGGATCGAGCGCGATGCTGCGCCGGTAGGCGGCAATGGCGTCGTCCTGGCGCCCGGCGGTCTTCAGCGCATGGCCGTGGCTCATCCACACGCGGGGGTTGTTCGGGTATTCGCCGAGGATCGCTTCGTACAGCTCTATGCCGGCATCGTATTCGCCGAGACGACAGAGGATCGCCGCCTTCAGCGTGCGGCAGCCGGGGTTCTGCGGATCGTCGGCCAGCAATGTTTCGAGCTGGAGCAACGCAGGCTGCGACTGCTGGTCGCGATGCAGCACCAGGGCGTAATGCTGGCGCGCTTCGCGGAACCCGGGCGCGAGTTCGAGACAACGTTCGAGCAGATGCAGCGCTTCTTCGCTGCGTCCGACCCGCACCGCCAGTTCGGCGAGCATGCGGATCGCGGCGACATCGGTCGGGTGCTGCTTCAACCAGTCGCGCAGCAGCGCTTCGGCGTCGGGCAAACGGTTGTCGCCCAGCGCTTCGGCGGCCTGCAGCAGCCGCGGGTCGCGTGCGGAATGACGGACGTAGGCGAGATAAGCGGCGTCGGCGCCTTTGGCATCGTCGATGCAGCGCAGGTGATCGGCCAAGGCCAGCCAGGCCTGCGGCAATGAAGGATTCAGCGCCAGTGCGCGACGCAGCGACGCGAGCGCATCGTCGCCGCGACCGCTGCGGCCGAGCGCGAGCCCGAGTTCGCAATGCACCTGCGCCGCGCGCGGCTGCTGCCTTGAAAGCGGTTCCAGAATCCCCAGCGCCTCGTCCAAGCGACCGCAGAGGCGATGCGAAGACGCCAGCACCAGCAGCGCGGCCGGATGCGCCGCAACCACCCGCAGAATCTCGACGGCCTGCTGCCCGGCCAATTCGGGGTCGCTGCCGAGCAGGCGCGAAGCGTGGTTCAGGGCGACATCGAGACTGGTGGTGGCTTCAGACAAAAACGGTCCTGCTTCATCGGGTCCGGGCTGGGGGATGGCGCGAGCGCCGTGCCGCGAGTGGGCGGATCCATGGACGCATCCGATCATCCGCCCTCCGCAGCCAAGCCGACAATCTACGCCGGGTGCGTTCGCGGCGTCCAGCGGAGAACGACGCGACCGGCAATCGCCTGCGTTAGCATGCCCGGATGGCAGAGCATCAAGACAACGACGCCCCGATCCGGCCCTACGACAAACCCGCCGGCGGATGGGACGCCCTGAAATCCTCCTGGCAGGCGCTGCGCCAGCAGGATGCGGTGCTGCGCGGCCCCGGCACGCTGCTGCGCACCAACCAGCCCACCGGCTTCGATTGCCCGGGCTGCGCCTGGCCCGACCGCAACCCGCATTCGACCTTCGAATTCTGCGAAAACGGCGTCAAGGCCGTCGCCAACGAGGCGACCTCGAAGCGGGTGACCGCCGATTTCTTCACCCAACACAGCGTCGCCTGGCTAGCCGAACAGACCGACGAATTCCTCGAAGCGCAGGGCCGGCTGACCGAGCCCATGGCCTACGACCCGGCCAGCGACCGTTACCAGCCGATCGGCTGGGACGCGGCGTTCGCGCGGATCGCCGACGCGCTGAACGCCCTCGCCTCGCCGGACGAAGCGATCTTCTACACCTCCGGACGCACCTCCAACGAGGCGGCGTTCCTGTATCAATTGTTCGTGCGCGCCTACGGCACCAACAACATGCCCGACTGCTCGAACATGTGCCATGAGCCCTCGGGCGTGGCGATGAACGAACAGATCGGCAGCGGCAAGGGCTCGGTCACGCTGGACGATTTCGAGCAGGCCGACGCGATTTTCGTGTTCGGCCAGAATCCCGGCACCAATCACCCGCGGATGCTGGGCGAACTGCGCCGCGCGGCGAAGCGCGGCTGCAACATCGTCGCGTTCAATCCGCTACGCGAGCGCGGGCTGGAACGCTTCACCGATCCGCAGTCGCCGTCGGAAATGCTGAGCGGCGGTTCCACCGCCATCGCCTCGCATTATTTCCAGCCGAAGATCGGCGGCGACCTCGCAGTGGCGACGGGCATCGCCAAGGTGGTGGTCGAACGCGCCGACATGGAAGTCGACCCGCATGCGCTGGAGCTGGGCGCACTGGATCGCGCCTTCATCGCCGCCAACACCCACGGTTACGACGATTTCGCCGACTGCGTGCGCGACGCGGCGTGGCCGGACATCGAACGCGAATCCGGTCTGAGCCGAGCGCAGTTGGAGCAGGCGGCGCAGATCTATCTCGACAGCCACGCCACGATCTTCTGCTGGGGCATGGGCATCACCCAGCACCGGCGCAGCGTCGCCACCATCCAGATGCTGACCAACCTGCTGCTGGCGCGCGGCAATATCGGCAAGGCCGGCGCCGGCCCCTGCCCCGTGCGCGGGCATTCCAACGTGCAGGGCGACCGCACGATGGGCATCTACGAAAAACCGGCACCCGCGTTTCTCGACCGTCTCGGCGCCGAATTCGCGTTCGACCCGCCGCGCGCGCACGGCTTCGACACCATCGACGCCATCGAAGCGATGCGCGACGGCCGCGGCAAGGTGTTCTTCGCAATGGGCGGCAATTTCGCCGCGGCCACGCCCGATTCGGACGTCACCCACGCCGCGCTGCGTCGCTGCGCGCTGACGGTGCAGGTCAGCACCAAACTCAACCGCTCGCACCTCGTGCATGGCCGCGACGCGCTGATCCTGCCCTGCCTCGGCCGCACCGAAATCGATCTGCAGACCGGCGGCCTGCAGGCGGTGACCGTGGAGGATTCGATGAGCATGGTGCATCTGTCCTCGGGCATGAACGCGCCGGCATCGCGCGAACTGCTGTCGGAGCCCGCGATCGTCGCGCGGCTCGCGGCGGCGACGCTGCCGCACAGCACGATTCCGTGGCTGTCGCTGATCGAGGACTACGATCGCATCCGCGAGCGCATCGCGAAGGTGATTCCGGGCTTCGAGGACTTCAATGCGCGGGTGAGGCATCCAGGCGGCTTCCATCTGCATCATCCGTGCCGCGAGCGGGCGTTTCCCACGACGTTGGGCAAGGCGATGTTCTTCGCGCATCCGCTGGTGCAACCTCCTGTGGGAGCGGGGGGCGCCGCCCTCCCGCCGCCCCCCCATGCGCCCGGGCGTCAAGCCCCCCGACCAAAGCCGCTCCCGCCCCACCCCCAACAAACGCCACACCTGCAACTGATGACGGTGCGCTCGCACGACCAGTACAACACCACCGTTTACAGCAGCAACGATCGTTATCGCGGCGTGCATGGCCTGCGCCGCGTCTGCTTCATCTCGCGCACCGACCTCGACGCGCTCGGCTTCAGCGACGGCGAACACGTCGATCTGGTGTCGGTCTGGAACGACGGCGAGCGCGTCGCACACGATTTTCGATTGATCGAATACGACATCCCCGCAGGCTGTCTCGCCGGATATTTCCCGGAAACCAACGCACTGGTGCCGCTCGGCAGCCACGCCGAACGCGCGCGCACACCGGTCTCGAAATCGATCCCGGTCTATCTGCGTCGCGCGGGACACCCTGCAACGCCATGAGCGAGGACGCGGCGCTCGCGCTGATCCGGCTGCTCGCGACGGAAAGCGAAATGTCGCTGCCGCGCGCCGCGAAACGGCTGTCGTTGAGCGCCAGCGAACTGCAGCGACTGCTGGTTGCGCTGGGCGACGACCCACGTTTCGACGGGCTCGATCTCGTGGCGCAGCGCCGCGATGGCGAACGCCTGCTGTTGCGGCTGACCGAACGCGGACGCGCGCTGTGCGCAGGCGCGGCGTGAACACCGGCCTGCGCGCACACGAGGCGCTGCACATCGGCGAACACGAAAGCGGTCTTCGCGAGGAGTGGGTGATCGAAGAAACCCCCGTCGCCCTGCTCTACAACGATCTGTCGTTCGCGGTGATGATGACCACGCCCGCGGACCTCGAAGACTTCGCGCTGGGCTTCGCGATCTGCGAAGGCATCGTCGAGACCGCGGAAGAATTCTCGCTGGTCGACATCGTAAGCAGCGACGACGGCATCACCCTGCATGCCGCGATCCCGCAGCGCCGCTTCGACGCCATCGAACAGCGTCAGCGCGGTCTCGAAGGCCGCAGCGGCTGCGGCTTATGCGGCACATCGAGCCTGCAAGCCGCGTTGCGGCCGGCACGAAAGGTCGGCATCGGCCCGCAATTGAGCGCAGATCGCATCCACGACGGTCTTGCACGGCTGGCGCAGCAGCAACCCCTGAACGCGCGCAGCGGCGGTGTGCATGCGGCTGGTTTCGTCGATGGCGGCCATCTGCTCGTACGCGAAGACGTCGGCCGCCACAACGCCGTGGACAAACTCATCGGCGCGATGCTGCGCGCAACGCCGCGCATCGACCCGGACGGCGGATTCCTCGCCATCACCTCGCGTGCGTCCTACGAAATCGTCCACAAGACCGCGAACGCAGGCATCGCCGTGGTCGCAGCGATGTCGGCGCCCACCGATCTGGCGATCCGCCACGCCGAAGCCGCGGGTATCACCCTGATCGCGTTCGCGCGCGACGGGCGGATGAATGTCTACAGCGGACGCGAACGCTTGACGCACTTGTAGAGCGGACTTCAGTCCGCTGAATTGTTTGCCGAAAAAGCGACAGCGGCCTGGTTTTCAACAGCCGAATGGCTGGTCAGGCCGCTCTACAGAAAAACCAGCGACATCACGGCAACGCCTTCAACGCCGCAAGCACGCCCGGCCTCATCCGTGCAATGCCCGGGTCTTCGCTCAGATCCGTTTCGACGTACAACCCATGCAGGAACGCAGCGAGATCATGTCGTCGCGCGAGCCAACCCGCATCCTTCCACGCCAACGCCGGATCGCCCAATCGCGACGACAGCGCCGCAAACCATGCGCTCCACTCCGCCTCGCTGTGCAGATCGCGTTTGGCGACGAACAACAGCGGCCTGGCGAGCCGTTCGGATTCTCCGAACACATACGCATGCCCGGATGCGGGCACTGCCTGTACCGCCACCGCCTGCAACAAGCGGTCGAGTTGTTCTCGATCCAGCGCAGGATTCAAGGCCAGTTGCATCGCCCAGTCGGCGCCGTGCGCGACGCCATGGCGCCAGCCGATGCCGGCGCCGTAGCCGTAGCCGCGATAATCGTCGACCGATTCGAGATATTTCGCCGCACGTTCGATCAATGCAGCGCGCTCGTCGTCGCGCATCCACGGTTCGACGCGATCCGTGCGCGCGACTTCCGACAACGCCAGCGCCGCGAATGGTCGCGCCACGCCCTGCGGGTCGGGCGCATCGAGCAGCGCGAACAGTTTCGTGCGCAGCGCGCGTCGCGTCTCCGGCGAAAAGGTTTTGGCGCGCAACCAGTGCTGCAGGCCTTCGTAGGCGATGCCGTCGCGCAGCGCAGGATCCGGCGATGCAAGGCAGTCGACCAGATCGAAGGCGAGCGTTTCGCGCGTGCGCGCGTCGGCGACCTCGAAACCGGCCGCCTTCAGCGCGACCAGCGATGCATCGGACGCCCCCTGCGGTGGACAGCCTGCCCACGCCAACGCCGGCAGCATGCACAGGGCAGCAAACAGGGTCGACAGCGCGAGCGATTTACGCCCGATCATTTCCGTACACCGTCGTGCGCTTCGACTCCATTCCCGGCTCCATTCCCGACTTCGAATCCGAACGGCGCCCACAGCGGACCGCGATATTGCATTGATTCCCCCGGCTGATGATGTTGAAACAGGCTGTTTTTCGACAGTCCGCGAGCCCGCCGCGACCTGCAGCATTCCGGCGCGAGCATGGCAGATGCGGACGGTGACGTTCCAGCCTATCCTTGGCGCTTTCGTTCAGCCGGAATGACTCGATATGCGCCTGACTCCGCTCGCTGTTGCCCTGCTCACCGCCACGCTCGCCGCCTGCAACGGCTCGGGCACCGGCGCTTCCGCCGACCCCGCCGCGCCGACCGCCGCGAAAGCGACCGCCGACGCCGCCGTCGATGCGAAATTCGCCGATCTCAGCAAACGCTGGCTCGATGGCTTTCTCAAACTCAATCCGGTCGGCGCCACGCAGCAGGGCGATCACCGTTTCGATGCCGAGATCGACGACCTCAGCGCCGCGGGCCGCACGGCTTACGTCGCGTTCGCGAACGCGATGCTGGCCGAACTCGATGCCATCGACGCGAGCAAGCTGTCGCGCGAGAACCAGATCGATGCGGCGATCCTGCGCAACCAGATCCAGTCCGATATCTGGACCGTGGACACGCTGCAGGCCTGGGCCTGGGATCCGCAGGTCTACAGCGGCCTCGCCGGCGGCGCGATCTACAACCTGATGGCGCGCGAGTTCGCGCCGCTGCCGGAGCGCCTGAAATCGGCGACCGCGCGCATGGAGAAACTGCCGGGGCTGTTCGCGCAGATGCGCGAGAACATCGACCCGGCGCGCGTGCCGAAGATCCACGCCGAAACCGTCGCCAGACAGAACGCCGGCGTGATTTCGCTGGTCGAACAGTTCATCGTGCCCAGCGCGGACCAGTTGCAGGGCGAGGACCGCAAGCGCCTCGACGCGGCCATCGAAGGTCTGCGCAAAGCGGTCGCCGAACATCAGCTGTGGCTGGACAAGACCCTGGTGCCCAGCGCCAAGGGCGACTTCCGCGTCGGTCAGAAGCTCTATGACGAGAAACTGAAAGTCGCGCTGATGTCGACGCTGTCGCGCGCCGAGATCAAACAGCGCGCCGAGGCCGAACTGGTGCGCGTGCGCGGCGAGATGTACAAGATCGCGCAGCAGGTGCTGAAGGACAAGCCGAACGCGCCGGAGATGCCCGCCACGAATCCCAGCGACGAGCAGCAGCAGGCAGCGATCGAAGCGGCGCTGGAACTGGCCTATGCGGAGAAGCCGGCGCGCGACGCCGTGGTCGAAACCGCGAAGCAGACGCTGGCGCAAGCGACCGCGTTCACCCGCGCCAAGGATCTGGTGACGGTGCCGGACGATCCGGTCGAGATCATCCTGATGCCGGAATTCCAGCGCGGCGTGGCGGTGGCTTACTGCGATTCGCCCGGCCCGCTCGACAAGGGTCTGAAGACCTATTACGCGATCTCGCCGATCCCCGACGAGTGGACGGACAAGCAGACCGATTCGTTCCTGCGCGAATACAACACGCGCATGATCCATCTGCTGTCCATCCACGAAGCGATGCCGGGCCATTACCTCGAAGGCGCGTTCTCGGCGCGCTATCCGTCCACGCTGCGCGGCGTGCTGCGCTCGGGCATGTTCGCCGAGGGTTGGGCGGTCTACACCGAGTCGGTGATGATGGACGCCGGCTATCTCGACAACGATCCGCTGTTCCACCTCGTCCGCCACAAGTTCTACCTGCGCGCGGTGGCCAATGCGATCCTCGACCAGGGCGTGCATGTCGACAACTGGAGCAAGGAGCAGGCCATGGAACTGATGGTCAAACGCACCTTCCAGCAGGAGCGCGAGGCCGAAGGCAAGTGGGTCCGCGCGCAGTTGGGCAGCGCGCAGTTGCCGACCTACTTCGTCGGCGTGCAGGAACACTTCGACCTGCGCAAGGCGATGGAGCAGAAGCAGGGCAAGGACTTCAAGCTCAAGGCCTACCACGACCAGGTGCTGTCCTACGGCGCGCCGCCGGTGCGCTTCGTGCGCGCGATGATGCTGGACGAACCCATCCAGTAAGCGCGACCCAATAAGCCCCGGTCGAACGAATGTCGCCAATACCGTGATGGCCCTCGCATCGGGGCCATCGCCGGCTTGGCCGCCCCGCTCCCGGGCCGCTATGCTTCGCGCGTCCGCCCCGGACCGGGTTTGCCGTTCATTAGCCTTGATGTAGAGAATGGGGCGGCATCCGGCAACCGGTCGTTGGAGTGATACGTGGGGAGTAATGCGTGAGTATTTTCGATTCAGTCAGACGCTGGCGCGACACGCTGCGCGGGCGCGATACGCCCGCAGCACCGGTCGCTGCGCCGCAGCCCGTCGCCATCCCGCTGCCGCCTCGCCCGCCGACGCCCACGCCCGAGGAACTCGATGCCTTGGCCGAGACCGCCACGCCCGAGGAACTGGTCGAAGCCGCGGTGGCGCCGCCACTGGTGGACGATGGTTATGAGGGACCGGAACGCCGCGAAAAGCCGCGATTGAACGTCCGCCCGGGCACCCGGGTGCTGATCGTCGACGACTCGACCACGATCGTCGCCGTGCTGCGCAAGATGCTGCAGCAGAACGGTTTCCAGACATTGGAGGCCTACACCGCCGAAGAGGCGCTGGAATTGGCGCGCGATCTGGTGCCGGACCTGATCTTCCTCGACATCGTGTTGCCCGGCATGGATGGCTTCGCCGCCCTGCGCGCGCTGCGCCGCGAGCCCGCCACCAAGCTGGTGCCGATCATCATGATCAGCGGCAATGCGCTGGCGACCGAGCAGTTCTACGTACAGCGCATCGGCGCCGACGATTTCATGAAGAAACCCTTCTCGCGCCCGGAAGTCTTCGCCCGGATCGAACGTCTGCTCGACGATGAGGGCATACCGCGACGGGTGGCGACACCGGCCGCACCCGCTGCGACTTGGTGAGCCGACGACATCTTGTCGGCGTCGAAAATCCCGTCATAGGGTGCGCCTGTGGCGCACCCTATGACGCAGCTTCACCGCTCAGCGGGCTTAAGCCCGCTCTACAACAGCCCGCTATTTCTGCCGCTGGCTCAACACCACGCTGCCGAGAATCAACGCGCCGGCGATGCCCATGGCGACGGTCAGCGGTTCGTCCAGCAGCAGCCACGCCCAGCCCACGCCGAACAGCGGCACCAGGTAGGTCGTGGTGGCGGCGCGGCTGGCGCCGATCCGTGCGATCAGCCGGTAATACATGACGAACGCGATGCCGGTGCAGAGCACGCCGAGCAACGCCACCGCGACCCAGGACTTCGCCGAAATCGCGTGCTGCGGCCACTGCGCGATCGCGAACGGCGCGCTGAGCAGCGACGCGCAGCTGAGCGTCGCCGCCGCGACCGCCGTCGCCGGCAGGCCGGCGAGATGTCGTTTCACCAGATTGCCACCGATGCCGTACAGGAACGCGGCGAACGTACCCGCCGCCACCGGCAAGCCGATGCTGGCGCCGCCGACCTTGCCGCTGGCGAGCACGATCACCCCGGCGAAACCCGCGACCAGCGCGACGACGCGACGCCCACCGATGCGTTCGCCGTAGAACAGGAAGGCCACCAGCGCGGTGAACAACACCGCCATCGAATTGGTGATCGCGCCGACGCCCGCGGGCGCGCGTTGCGCGGCCCAGGCGAACAGCGTGAACGGAATCGCCGAATTGATCGCGCCGATCAGCGCCAGCCGCGGCCACAGCTGGCGAGGGAACGCACGCCGCTCGATCCACAGGAACGGCAGCAAGATCAGCGCGCCCAGACCGAGGCGGATCGCGACCAGCGGCGTCGCGCCGAATTCGGGTGCGGCCACGCGCATGAACATGAAGGATGCACCCCAGATCGCACCGAGCACGCACAGCTCCAGCGGCGTGAGCCAGGCCTTGGGCGCCTCCACGGCCGGGAGCGGTGTCTGCAATGCATTGGTGGTGCTCATGCGCGGAGATCCTGATCGAAGGTAACGGCCGCCGCTATCCGCAAATCGCTGTCCTGAACATCGGCGGCGGCATCGATCCGAACCGCCTGTCCGCTGACCCGGATACCGCCTTCCCTGCCGATCTCGACCCGCAGCCGGCTAGGCCGACCCATGTCGTCGCCTTGGCGGATTTCGATGGTCGCGGGCGTCTCCACCAGGCCGAGCGCGCGCAGATAACCGCCGAACGCGGCCGCGGCGGCACCGGTCGCCGGATCTTCGACCACCCCGCCGACCGGAAACGGATTGCGCGCATGAAACGAAATTTGCGTCTCGCGCCAGACCAGATCGACGGTGGTCAGCTCGTGTTCGCGCTGGATGCGTTCGAGCGCGTCGAAGTCGTAGTCGAGGTCGGCAAGACGGGCGCGCGTCGCCGCCGCGAGCACCAGATGCCGCGCGCCGGCGAAGGCCACGCGCGGCGGCAGTGCCGGGTCGAGTTCGTCCTCGCGCCAACCCAATGCGGCGAGGACCGCAGTCACCAGTTCCGGCGGAGCAGACTCGACCCGCGGCACGACGCTGGTCAAGGTCGCGAGCGGGCCGTCGGCGCCCACGGACACCGTGACCGGCACTTCGCCAACCGGCGTTTCGAGCCGCAGCGAAGTCTCGCCGGCACTGTGAAACAAGGCGATCGTGCTGGCGATCGTGGCGTGCCCGCAAAACGGGACTTCGGCGCGTGGGCTGAAATAGCGCACGTGATAACGGCCCGGGCCGGCCGCCGTCAGGAACGCGGTTTCCGAATAGCCTACTTCGGCGGCGATCGCCTGCATCTGCGCATCGGTCAGCCCGCCCGCATCGAGCACCACGCCCGCGGGATTGCCGCCCAGCGGCGTGTCGGTGAAAGCGGCATAACGCAGGAGGGTCGGCATCGCGGAGCCTGTCGTGGGGGAGAGGTGCCGATCATTATGGTTTCCGCCCGCGCGGCCACAAGCGCATACTTTCGAGGCCAGACAACAGCGAAATTTGAGGCTCGCATGACCATCCGACCGGAACTGTTGCCCGCGCTGGCCGCATTCGAGGCCGCGGCCCGCCACCAGAACTTCGCCCACGCTGCGGAAGAGCTGCACCTCACCGCCAGCGCGATCAGCCACCACGTGCGCAAACTCGAAAGCCGGCTCGGGGTGGTCCTGTTCCAGCGCCACGCGCGCGGGGTCACGCTCACCGCCGAGGGTCGGCTGCTGGCCGACGCTGCGGGCAGCGCCCTGACCGACCTCGACGGCGTGCTGCGCGGCCTGCACGCCATGCGCGACGACCGCGACCGGGTGCGCATCACCACCCTGCACTCGCTGATCTACACATGGCTGTTGCCGCGTCTGCCCGCCTTCGCCGCGCTGCACCCGCAGATCCGGCTGGTGTTCGACAGCGGCATCGGCCTCACCCGCTTCGACGAGGGCGGCCCCGACCTCGGCATACGCCATGGTCCCGGACACTGGCCTGGGCTCAACGCACACCACCTGATGGACGACGCCCTGTTCCCGATGGCCTCCGCCGAGCTGGCCGCGCGGGTGTCGGTGCCTGCCGACATCGCAAGACTGCCGCTGGTGGCCGATCTCGCCCGCCAGGGCTGGCACGACTGGTTCCGCGCCGCCGACGTCCACGGCGCGCAGCTCGACGTACGCCTCACCTTCAGCGACAGCACCGACGCATTGGAAGCCGCGGCGCACGGCCTGGGCGCGGTGCTGGCGCGCGAGAAGATCGCCCGACCCTGGCTCGGCGACGGCCGCCTGCAGCGCCTGCCGGGTCCGCTGCTGCCGACCCGCTGGAGTTATTTCGTCGTCCATCCCTCGCATCGCCGCCTGCGTCCGGCCGCGCAGACGTTCGTCGACTGGCTGCTGGCGGCCAGCGCCGAAGAACGCGGCGGAGCCGGCGATAATGCGCGACCTCCGACAGCAGGCCCGCGATGACCCGCACATTGACGACCAGCCGCGCCGCCACCCGCACCGCCTGGCTGCAGATCCATTTCTGCGTGATCCTGTGGGGCTTCACCGCGATCCTCGGCAAACTCATCAGCATGCCGGCGCTGCCGCTGGTGTGGTGGCGCATGCTGATGGTGGTCGTGCTGCTGATGTTGCTGCCGCGCGTGTGGCGCGGACTGCGCGCGATGCCCGCCCGCCTGCTCTGGAGCTACGCCGGCGTGGGCGTGCTGGTCGCGCTGCACTGGCTGACGTTCTATGCCGCGATCAAGCTGTCGAACGCTTCGGTCGGCGTCACCTGCATGGCGCTGGGCACGGTGTTCACCGCGCTGATCGAACCCTGGCTCACCGGCAAACGCCTGTCGAAGCGCGAGTTCGCGCTGGGCCTCACGGTGCTGCCCGGCGTCGCGCTGGTGGTCGACGGCATTCCCGACGGCATGCTGATCGGCGTGGTGGTCGGTACCATTTCGGCGCTGCTGGTGGCCTTCTTCAATTCGCTGAACAAACGACTGGTGGAACACGGCGACGCGCTGTCGGTCACGGCGCTGGAAATGGCTGCGGGCGTGGCGGCGATGACCGTCATCGCACCGCTGTCCGGGATGCTGTCGCCGGCCTTCGGCGGCAACCCGTTCCTGCTGCCCGACCTTCACGACGGCGCCTATCTGGTGCTGCTCGCGGTCGCCTGCACCCTGGTGCCGTTCGTGCTGTCGCTGCTGGCGCTGCGCCACCTCAGCGCGTTCGGCACCCAACTCGCGGTGAATCTGGAACCGGTCTACGCGATCGCACTGGCGATGCTGTTGCTGGACGAACAGCGCGAACTCACCCCGCGCTTCTATCTCGGCGTGGCCATCATCCTCGGCGCGGTGCTGATCTACCCGCTGCTGGTGCGGCCGAAGAAGATCCAGCACCCCGAGATCCTGGCCACCGGCGAATCCAAGGTCGTGGGCGACTAAGAGATAAAGCACGACATGGAAGGACACCCGATTTTCCAGAGGTCAGATTTGCTACTGCAGACTCTGCTTGAAATTGCTGACCATCCGCTATACGACGACTCTCGTCGTCTCCTTGCAAGCGCCGATTTCTGCGCGCTCTCGCTGGAGCATGCCGACTCCGTACGCACACTAGCTCAGAATGAACTTCATGCTTCCGGCATCGCTCTCATGAGAATCCAGTTCGAGACTTTGCTTAGAGCCATATGGACGTTTCACTGTGCGTCGGACGATGACCTGGAAAAAATCACCTCAGGATTGACCACGGACACACAACACTTTGCGGACAAAATGCCGACGGCCACAAAGATGCTCGACGCACTCGGGAAAAACCCAGCAACACTCATACCATTCGGTTCGCTTTCGGAATTCAAAGAACACTCTTGGAAGCCCCTGAACTCATATATCCATGCCGGAATCCATCCACTGGCACGACATCGTGGAGGCTATCCGATCCAATTCATCGAACAACTCATCAAAATCAGTAACGGACTCGTCGTCATCTCGGTGATGCACCTGTGCATACTCACCGGCAAGGGCGACCTGCAGAAACAGATTTCGCCACTGCATGCCCGCTTCGCGGACTGCTTACCCGACCATAGAAATAGCGTATAACTTGGCGCGGGCTCGCTGCGGCAGCCACCCAACCCAGACAGACCGGACCCGCATGTATCTGGAGTACTACGGCCTCGAACAGGCGCCGTTCTCGATCACGCCCGACCCGCATTACGTGTTCCTCAGCGAACACCATCGGGATGCGCTGGCGCATCTGCTCTACGGCATCCGCCAGGGCGGCGGCGG
>CBIHKW010000065.1:0-23159 GCA_966203835.1 uncultured Thermomonas sp. | reverse complement strand
GGGCTGGACCACCGAGGCCGATCTGCTCGATGGTCAACGCATCGATGCGCAGATGCTGCGCGCCGATCTGGATACGCCGGGCAGTACGATCCTGCTGGCGACCGACAGCGGCGACGAGGATCGGCCGCGTCTGGTCGCCTGCGCGAATATCGCGAAGCAAGCCACGAACGACAACATCGCCACCGCCTATTTCGGCATGTTTTCGGTCGATCCCGATCTGCAGGGCGGCGGCATCGGCAAGCTCGTGCTGGCGGAAGCCGAACGCATCGCGCACGACACGTTGGGCTGCTCGCGCATCCGCATGACCGTGATCGACAGTCGCGAGGAATTGATCGCGTACTACGAACGACGCGGCTACGTCCGCACCGGCATCAGGAAACCATTTCCCTACGGCGATCCGCGCTACGGTCTGCCCAAGCGCGACGACCTGCAGTTCGAAATTCTCGAGAAGACACTGGAGATGCAGCCGTGAGCGACTGGACCTTCGTCTGCGCGACCGGACAACTGCTGCCCGGCGAGAAAGCCGTGGCCTGGGCCGACGACACGCCGATCCTGGTGGTCAATCTCGACGGCGAACTCTACGCGCTCGAAGACCGTTGCACCCACGACGAATTCGAGCTGTCGTCCGGCGAAGTCGACCCGGTGGAAGGCAGCATCACCTGCGTGCTGCACGGCGCGCGCTTCGACCTGCGCGAAGGCACCGCACTGTGCGCGCCCGCCTACGAACCGGTGGCGAAATTCCCGGTGAAGATCGAACACGGCGGCATCTGGGTGCGCGACGACCGTTAGACCGAATCCGGTCGAGCGGATTTGCACGGCAGATACCTCGTAGGAGGGGCTTCAGCCCCGAGCTTTTTTCGCAGAGCTCGGGCCTGAAGGCCCTCCTACGGGATCGACAACACTTCCAACCCCAACGTCGCCAACATCCCGGTCATGCGTCCGGCCTGCATCGCCTGTTCGCTCGATGCATTGCCCTGCTCCGCGCGTTTGGCCACGCCCTGCGCGATCGCGGCAAGGCGGAAGAAACTGAAGGCCAGCACGAATGGCCAGTCCGCCGGAATCGGCCGGCCGGTCAGAAGCGAATAGCGCGCGAGCAACGCGGCTTCGTCGGGAATCCCCAGCGCCGCGCGATCCAATCCGGCCAGACCCGGCAGCGCCGGATTGCGCGGCAGTCGCAGCGCCATGCAGAAATAACCCAGGTCCGCGAGCGGATGCCCCAGCGTCGATAATTCCCAGTCGACGATGGCGATGACGCGCGGCGATTCCGGATGGAACATCAGATTGTCGATGCGGAAATCGCCGTGCGCCAATGCGACCACGCCGTCGTCGGCCGGGCAGCGCGCCGGCAGTGCGTCGATCAGCGCATCCATCGCGGGCAGCGGCCGCGTTTCGCTGGCGCGGTATTGCTCGGTCCAACGTTTGATCTGGCGCTCGAAATAATTGCCGGGTTTGCCGTAGTCGCCCAGACCGACCGCATCCGGGTCGACCGTGTGCAAGGCTGCCATCGCGTCGATGATGCCGGTATATATCTCGCTACGGCCTGCCGGATCCATGTCCGGCAGCGACGGATCCCAGAAGATCCGGCCGTCGACGAAGGACATCAGATAGAACATCGAACCGATGACCGACGCATCGCTGCACAGATGCAGCGGCTGCGCGACCGGCACCGCGGTGCCGTGCAGCGCCTGCAGCACGTGGAATTCGCGATCCACCGCGTGCGCCGACGGCAACAGCTGCCCCGGTGGTTTGCGGCGCAGCACATAGGTGCCGCTGGCCGCATCGATCCGATAGGTCGGATTGGATTGGCCGCCCTTGAACTTGGTCGCGGTCAGCGGGCCGCGAAAACCGGCGACGTTCGCTTCGAGATAGGTCGCCAACGATTCTGCGGGCAGATCGAGCGGATGGGCATGGGTCATCGCAAGCCTCAGCCTTTCAGCATCGAACGCGCCAACGAGGCGATATGCACTTCGTCCGGACCATCGGCCAGGCGCAGCGAACGCGCGCCGGCGTAGGCCTGCGCCAGGAAATAATCCTGCGACAGCCCGCCGCCGCCGTGGATCTGCATCGCGCGGTCGATCACCGCGCAGGCCATGCGCGGTGCGACGATCTTGATCATGCCGATCAGATCCTTCGCGCCCTTGTTGCCGTGCGCGTCGAGCGCCGCCGCGGCCTGCAGCGTCAGCAGCCGCGCCTGTTCGATCTCGCAGCGCGACAGCGCGATCGCTTCCTGCGCCATGCCGTGCCCGCCGAGCGGACGACCGAAGGCTTCGCGGCTGCGCGCGCGCGCGACCATCAGTTCCAGCGCGCGCTGCGCCAGACCGATCAGGCGCATGCAGTGATGGATGCGTCCCGGTCCCAGCCGCGCCTGCGCGATCTCGAAACCGCTGCCGGATTCGCGCAGCAGATTGGCGACCGGCACGCGCACGTCAGTGAATTCGATTTCGACATGGCCGTGCGGGGCATCGTCGTAGCCGAACACCGTCAGCGGCCGCAGCACGCGCACGCCCGGCGTCGCCATCGGCACCAGCACCATCGACTGGCGCCGATGCGCCGGCGCATCCGGGTCGGTCACGCCCATCACGATCATGATGGCGCAGCGCGGATCGCCGGCACCGGTGGTCCACCACTTGCGGCCGTTGATGACGAATTCGTCGCCGTCGCGCACGATCGGCAGCGCGATATTGGTGGCGTCGGAACTGGCTACATCGGGCTCGGTCATCGCGAACGCCGAGCGGATCTCGCCCGCCAGCAATCGCGGCAGCCACGGCGCCTGTTGCTCCGGCGTCGCGAAATGCAGCAGCACTTCCATGTTGCCGGTGTCGGGCGCGCTGCAGTTGAACACCTCGGGCGCGAACAGACTGCGGCCGGTGAGTTCGGCGATGGGCGCGTAGTCGAGATTGCTCAGACCGGCGCCATGCGTCGCATCCGGCAGGAAGAGATTCCACAGCCCCTGCGCTTTTGCTTCGGCCTTCAGCGACTCGAGCAGCGGCGGAATCGTCCAGCGCAACTGCGCATCGGCGGCGTGCGCATGAAATGCGATTTCCGCCGGAATGATCCTCTCCGCGACGAAACCTGCGACCGCCGATTGCAGTTCGCGCGAGCGGTCCGAGAAGGGAAACAGCGTGGCGATGCGTTCGGTGCTCATCGTGGGTTACTCATGGTGTACTCGGAAGCATGCGTGAAGGCGGCATCAGTAGTAAGTCCACAGATCGCGTTCGCCGTGAAGATGCGGCAGCGCGTTCCATGAACTCATTCGCAAACGACTGCCGTGCGGATGGAACTCCGACAGCGCACTGTTGCGCAGCGATAAATTGAGTTCCACGGCGCGCGCGTTGGGTACGTCCAGCGCGATCTGCGCCAGCCGCGAGATCACGCCCCCGGAGCTCAACACCAGCGCTTCGCCGTCGCCCGCCAAGGCTTCCAGGCGTTCGCCCGCGGACTGCACGCGCTGGCCGAACGCGGCCCAGCTTTCCGGCAGGCCCGGCAATTCGTCGTTCGCCCAGGCCAACAGCGCGGCCTGCAGCATCGCCGCCACGTCGCGCGGCTGGCCGCTGCGGCTGGCTGCAACGATCGGATCTTCCGGATCGCGCGCCAGATAGGCGCCGAACACCGCCTCATGATCGAACTCGGCAAAACCGGCGTCGGCCACGGGCTCGGGCAGCAGCAACCCCTGCGCCGCGAAGGCCTCGGCCACACCCTCGGCAGTCTGCCGGTGCCGACGCATGCCGCCGACCACTACCGACTGGAAACGATGACCGCCGCGCGCCAGCCAATCACCGAGCCGCCGCGACTGCAGCCGCCCGCGTTCGGACAGGTTGTCGTAATCGGCGGCGCCGTAGCTTGCCTGTCCGTGGCGGACCAGCAACAGACTCACCGCAGGTAGCCCGCGCACAGACGACGCTTCGAGGCGCGTGTCGTGCCGAACGAAAAGGCGATATCCAAGGGAGCATCCAATCGAGCGTCTGCGCCATCCTACCCAGCACACCCGGCGGGTCAAGCCATTCGGTCGGAATGCGATCAGAGAAACGTCACGGGCGCGCTGTTGCGGATGATCCCCACCTGGAACGGCGACAGGGCGTCTCCGGTGATTGTGCCGGCGTCCATCAATTCGCCTTCGCCGCTGTTGATATGGAGCATCAGGCCGAGCGCATGGCAGAGTTCATGCGCAACAACATACTTTCCGTGCCTCAAATACTTCGGATTCCGCATTCCGGTCACGTTTGGAGACGACGCGACCGTGGGAGGGAATGGCAGCGTCGGTGCATCGACAACGGGGTTTAAAACGACATCGGAAATAACCGAATCGCGCTCAACCGCAACCCAATCCACGAAAGGCCCTCCAGAAGCGCCAATCACATTGCCAGGACCGTCGTCGCCGACCTCGCGTACGACGTACACGATGATCGGATGCCCCACCGCCAACAACGACCAGACATTCGACTCGAACATTTTGATCGTTTGAAGTTGATGCCAACTGCCGTTGATCCAAGACTCGTCCTTGAAGAGCTCGACCCCAGTGCCTATTCGCAGGGCATGCTCGGGCGCGTTCCGGATCGGCTCATGGAATGTGGTGTGAACCCTGATCTGCGCTCTCGCGTAGAAAATACGCGCGGTCTCGGCCATGACCGCTTCGAGATGCTGCTGGTTCGCCAAAGGAATGTCGCCTTCGCACAGCGGGACCACATGGACACGCAGGTGCTTGGTGATGCGGATACCGATGATCCGCGCGAAGCCGTCGGCCAACCCGACCACGTAACTGACGGCGGTGACTATCGTACGCCAACGCGCCTTGAGGAACGGGCCGACGAATGGGATGGCGAGAACGAAATTGAGAACCGCCGCGGCGACATTGACGAACAGATTCACGACTTCGCAGATCGTGCGGAACACGATGGTCACAACGATGCGAACCGCCCATTTGACGATCTTGACGAATATCGTCACCAGCCAGCAGAACCAGCCGATCGGATTCCACCAGTCGTATTCCTCGCACTTCTCTTCGGTTGTCCGTATCCAATCGTCGAACGGTTCCCAGAATTCCTCTTCGATTCGCGACTGATAGGTTTTGCATATGGTTGCCATGTCGTCGACGTCCGTAGTCGTAATGCTTCAAAAGTTCCATAGCCACCTTCACTCCAACGCAAACCGCACGTCACGCGGCCAGTCTTCGCGTGTCGGATGCCGGCCATCGCTTTGTCGATACCGGCAGATGCCCCTGGAAGCGCCGAAGCATTGTCGCCGTGGCTGGGAGCGACTCAGAGAAGGCGGATCCGCCGCCCGCTCAGCGCGGCCGCAGCCGGATCACCAGCACTTCGCCGCCGCCATCCAGCGCGAAACGCGCGCGCGCCGTGGTCGCAGTCAATAAGAATGTGTCGCCCATCGCCGCAGCCTCGTGGTCGCTGCCGTCGCTGGCCTGCGTGTGGCCAGAAAGCACATGCACGGCCCAGGTTTCGCCCGGTTCGACGAACAGCACCATCGAGCCCACCAGCGGGCGGTGCCACAGTTCGGCGTCGATGCGGTCGCGGCGCCACATCAGGTTGAAATCGTGGGTCGTGCCGTCGATCAGTTCGCCGGACACCGCGCGTTCACCCGCGAAGCGCACGCGCCCGTGCGGCGGCTCGACATCGCGCACCTCGCCATCGTCGAAACGCAGGCGCACGCCGTTGCCGTGCAGCAGCACCAGTTCGCGGTCGATGCCGGCGAACGTTGAAAACGGCCCATCGCGTTCGATCTCGGCGATCGACAAGCGCCAATCCCACTCATCTCCCGCCTCCGGGAACCGGAGGATCTCGCGGGTCCAGCCGAAACCGTTGCGCCAGCGTTCGCGGCGGTAATCGTGTGCGGGAATCAGACGCAGGCGGGCGGACATTCGAACCTCCGGGGCGGCCGGGGCTCGTGTAGCCGAGCGCCCTCACGCGAACGCCGCCGGCCGCGATCGCTCGCGCCCGTCGTCGTCGATGGGAAAGGAATCGATCAGCGCTTCTTCGCCGGAGCAGCGGGCGCTTTCGCGACGCCCGGCTTGGCGGGTGCGGCGCCGCCGCCCACCACGATCATCTCGCGGTTCTTTTCGACCGTCTTCAGGCCGATGCCGTCGACCTGCGCCAGTTGCTCGGCGCTGCGGAAGGCGCCGTGCTGCTTGCGGTAGGCGACGATGGCTTCCGCCTTGCTCGGACCGACGTTGACCAGCACGCGATCGAGGGTGGCGGCGTCGGCGGTGTTGATGTTGACCTTTTCCGCAGCGAAGGCGCTGCCGGCGAGGGCCAGCGAGAGGGCGGTGGCGGCGATCAGGGACTTGAGGTTGAACAGGTTCATGGCATTGCTCCTTGGTTGGGTCGGATTGGATTGAATCGGGGATGTCGGTTGGTGTGCTGCCGGGCTTTTCGATGCGGCCGGTGTGTTGCGTCGACAGGGACAGTTTCCGGATTCGCCCTGCCCGGCCACATCGCCGAACCACCCGGACAGGGGCCAGCCGATGCCGCACGCGGGTGTCGGAAAATTCCTACACGGTCCGGCCAAGCGCTGGCCGGGCCGGATCTACCGGGTCGCCCGGATCGGGGGCGTACAATGGCGGCACTCTTCAAACATCGGTTCCCAGCGCCATGGCTATCCGCAACGTCGATCAGGCTTCCATCCAGCCGGCTTCAATCGAGCCGGCTTCAATCGAGCAATTCATCGGCGCCAAATGGGACGACGAAATCGTCCCCCAACTCATCGAATACATCCGGATCCCGAACAAGTCGCCGATGTTCGACAGCGACTGGGCCGCGCACGGCTACATGGACGATGCGGTCAAGCTGATGGAAACCTGGGCGCGGGCGCAGAACGTGGCCGGCATGCAGGTCGAAGTGGTGCGCCTCGAAGGCCGCACGCCGCTGATCTTCGTCGACATCCCGGCCAGCGCCGATGCCGATACCGGCGAAGACTGCGTGCTGCTGTATGGCCATCTCGACAAGCAGCCGGAAATGACCGGCTGGGACGACGACCTCGGCCCGTGGACGCCGGTGCTGAAGGGCGACCGCCTGTACGGCCGCGGCGGCGCCGACGACGGTTACGCGATTTTCGGCTCGATCGCCGCGGTGCAGGCCCTGCAGGAACAGGGCGTGCCGCACGCGCGCTGCGTGGTGATGATCGAAGCCTGCGAGGAATCCGGCAGCTACGACCTGCCCGCCTACGTCGACCATCTGGCCGCGCGCATCGGCAAACCTTCGCTGGTGGTGTGTCTGGATTCCGGCTGCGGCAATTACGAACAACTCTGGTGTACCACTTCGCTGCGCGGCCTCGCCGGCGGCAACCTCGCCGTGAAGGTGCTGAGCGAAGGCGTGCATTCCGGCGACGCCTCGGGCGTGGTGCCGTCGAGTTTCCGCATCCTGCGCCAGTTGCTGTCGCGGATCGAAGATCAGGACAGCGGCCGGATCCTGCTCGACGGCCTGCACGTGGAGGTGCCGGCCGATCGCATGGTGCAGGCGAAAACCTGCGCGGAAGTGCTGGACACCGCGATCTTCGACAAGTTTCCGTTCCTGCCGGGCATGACCCCGATGCATTCGGACCTGACCGAACTGGTGCTCAACCGCACGTGGCGCCCGGCGCTGTCGATCACCGGCGCGGAAGGCCTGCCGGCGCTGTCGTCGGCCGGCAACGTGCTGCGTCCTTTCACCTCGGTGAAGCTCAGCCTGCGCCTGCCACCGACCCTCGACGGCAAGCGCGCCGGTGAGTTGTTGAGCGAAGCGCTGCTGCACGACCCGCCGAACGGCGCCGAAGTCACCTTGCATCTGGAGAAGGATTCCACCGGCTGGAACGCCCCGACGATGACGCCGTGGCTGGAACAGGCGATCGACGACGCCAGCCAGGCGTTTTTCGGCAAGCCGGCGATGTACATGGGCGAAGGCGGCACCATTCCGTTCATGGGCATGCTCGGCGAAAAATTCCCCGGCGCGCAGTTCATGATCACCGGCGTGCTCGGTCCGCACTCCAACGCCCACGGCCCCAACGAATTCCTGAACATCCCGATGGGCAAGCGGGTCACCGCCTGCGTGGCCAAAGTGCTGGCCGAACACCGCAACGCCAGCGTCCGCGGCGAAACCGTCGGCGTGGCCGCGGTGGCGGGCGGTGAGCAGCATGGGGATCATGGTTGCTGTTGAGCGCCGACCCAGCCCAGGCAGAACCCGACAGACGACGGTCCTCAAGCCGTGCCCAAGGCTGGTGGAAACGAAACACCGGTCGATCCCGTAGAGCGGCCTTCAGGCCGCTGCTTTGTTCGCGGATCGACGGGCATTTCGACAGGCATTCAGGAGCAGCGGCCTGAAGGCCGCTCTACAAGGCTCCCGGCTGCTAGGATGCGACTGCGGTCGCAAAATGGCCGCAACCTCCATCCACAGACGAGAGGACAGTCATGACCGGCATTCTTTATACGATCATCATCGGCGCCGTCATCGGCATCGTCGCGCGGTTCATCAAACCGGGCGCGGATTCGATGGGTTGGATTCTCACCATTCTGCTCGGCATCGCCGGCGCCTGGGTCGGCAGTTACATCGCGCCGATGCTCGGCCTCTCAGGCGGCATGACCGGCTTCATCGTCTCGATCGTCTGCGCCATCGGCCTGCTCTTCCTGTTCGAGATGATCCGCAAGAAAAGATAAAGGCGCACGCGCAGCGACGCGACGCGACGCGGAAACCTGTTCAGCACGACCGAACGCCCGGCGCACCGCCGGGCGTTTTATTTGTGCCCGTCGCCTCCGAGGGATGGCGTCGACAGGTCGGTTCGATGCATGCGCTGATGCTGCGCGGGGCTGATGCCGTAACGCGCCGCGAACGCGGCACGGAACGAGGATTCGGAACGGAAGCCAGCCCGTTGTGCGACTGCTTTCGCCGGTTCTCCCGCCTCCAGATAGCGCTTTGCATTCTCCAGTCGCAGCGCTTCCAGATACTTTGCGGGGGCAACACCCGTGGCATCCGTGAATTTGCGGTAGAACGAACGCTCCGACATCTTCGCCCTCGCCGCCATATCGGCAACCTTGATCGCACGATCGGCATTGCGCGTCAGCCAGGCAACCAACTCGGAGAACACACCATCGGCCGCGGTCTGCGCCTCCAGCAGCGAACTGAACTGCGATTGATGCCCAGGACGACGCGCATACACCACGAGATGCTTGGCCACCGCGCCCATCAGCGCCGCTCCGTGGTCGCGCTCAACCATCGCCAACGCCATGTCCACGCCCGTAGTAGCCCCCGCGGACGTCCATAAACGCCCGTCGGTGACGTACAGCGCATCGGCTTCAACGCGCGCATCGGCGGCAAACGCCATCAGCTGTTCGCAGCCCCGCCAGTGCGTTGTCACTCGCTTCCCTTCCAGCAATCCACAAGCACCCAACACACAGGTGCCGGCGCAGACGGATCCGTAGCGTTCGGCGTGTTTCGACGCCGCACGCAGGATCCGCGCGATTGCCGGCTCGGCCATCGCGGCTTTCAAAGCAATGTGTTCGGCCCCCATCACAAGGGCCGTGTCGTTGGGCCGCAGGCGCAGGCGGCCGCTGAGCACGGTGTCGACCGCAATGCCGCAAGCACTCACGACAGCCCCACCCTCCGGCGACACGGCGACGATGCCGTACAGCGGCGTCTTCGAGAGTGCGTTCGCCACGGAAAAGACCGCCGCCGGCCCCGAAAGATCTATCAACTCGAATCCGTCATAGACGATGAAGATGCAGCGACGCTGCGGATTGGCCGGTTCCCGGGACATTGGCGGAATATAGGCGGAAATTGTCATTTACGCCAATATCGACGAACGCTATGTTCGATCGTCAGGATCGGCCCGATCCGGGCTGGGGCCGTGTACGCAAACGATCCCAACAATACGAACTCGACAATCCGATTTCGACATGCGAACTCGGATTGCCTATCCATATCCGCGTTCAAAAATCAGGAACTCACATTCATGACCATCATCGGACTGATCCTTGGCGTCAAGATTGCGGTCACAGCACTACTGACGGCAGCGCCTTTCCTCCTGCTGCCGGAACAGCGTCTGGCTGCGATGTTCCGCGTGTCCGGGGATGGTGCCGGTACGATCTTCCGTCTCTATGGCGTCGCCATCCTGGCACTGCTCGTCGGCTATGCCTCCGGGTTCTGGACGATCGCTGAAGGGCGCTTTCCCTGGGGCGTGGTCGCGATGGGGCTTGTCTCGAATACGGGTGCGGCGCTGCTTATGTTCCTTACCGGCGCCTGGCGCCGTGCCAAGTCGATCAGCTTTTTTGTCGCCGCCATCGCAGTTGCCTTGGCAATTGCCGCAGTCTTTCCCCGCCAAGCGCTTGCTGTCCTGTGAACGCTCTCAATGCAGGACGGGAATCGACCGGCATGTCCACGTAGTCTGGATGCGATCCCGGATCGCATCCAGACTACGGAACGACGGCATCAACCGCCCAGCAACCGCTCCACCACCGCTTCGGCCAGCACTTCCGGCGTCTGCGCCACGGTATCGAGCCGCATCTCCGGCGCTTCCGGCACTTCGTACGGCGAATCGATACCGGTGAAGTTCGGGATCTTGCCGGCGCGGGCTTTCGCGTACAGACCCTTCACATCGCGGCCCTCGGCCACTGCCAGCGGTGTGTCGACGAAGACTTCGATGAACTCGCCGCCATCGAACAGGTCGCGCGCCATCCGTCGCTCGGCGCGGAACGGCGAGATGAAGCTGACCAGCACGATCAGGCCGGCATCGACCATCAACTTGGCGACTTCGGCGACGCGGCGGATGTTCTCCACGCGGTCCTCGTCGCTGAAGCCCAGATCCTTGTTGAGCCCATGACGCACGTTGTCGCCATCCAGCAGATAGGTGCGCAGGCCCATCGCCATCAGCCGTTTCTCGACCAGATTGGCGACCGTGGACTTGCCCGAGCCCGACAGACCGGTGAACCACAGGCAGCGCGGCGACTGGCCCATGCCCCGCGCGCGCGCGGCCTTGTCGACTTCCAGATGCTGCCAATGAATGTTGGCGGCGCGGCGCAGCGAGAAATCGAGCGTGCCGGCCGCGACCGTGGCGTGCGTCTGGCGGTCGATCAGGATGAAGCCGCCCAGTTCGCGACTGTCGGCGTAAGCCTCGAACGGCATCGGCTGATCGAGATGCAGGTTGCAGTAGCCGACTTCGTTGAGATCGAGCGACTTCGCGGCCAGATGATCCTGCGAATTCACGTCGACCCGATACTTGATCTCGGTGATCGAAGCGCCGACCGTGCGCGCGCCGACCTTCAGCCAATACGGGCGCCCCGGCAGCAGCGGCTGTTCGCCCATCCACAGCACGTGCGCGGCGAACTGATCGGCCACTTCCGGCGGCGACGATGCGGCGGCGATCACGTCGCCGCGGCTGATGTCGATTTCGTCTTCCAGCGTGAGCGTGACCGCGCGGCCCTTGCCGGCGCGCGCGAGGTCGCCATCGCCGCCGAGCACGCGCGCGACACGCGAGCGACGGCCCGAAGGCAACGCAACGATCTCGTCGCCGGGCGCGACCGTGCCGGACACGATGGTGCCGGCGAAGCCGCGGAAATTCTGGTCCGGGCGGCAGACCCACTGCACCGGCAGGCGCAACGCGGCGTCGGCCGCTTCGCCTGCGCCCGCAACATCCACGGTTTCCAGATGCGCCAGCAGCGTGGTGCCGGTGTACCAGGGCATCCGCGTCGAAGGCGCGAGCATGTTGTCGCCGTTCAACGCGGACAGTGGGATGCAGGTGACCTGCGGAATGCCGAACTGTTCCGCCAGCACCCGGTAATCCTCGACGATGCGTTCGAACACCGCTTCGTCGTGATCGACCAGATCCATCTTGTTCACCGCCAGCACCACGTGGCGGATGCCCAGCAGCGAAACGATGTAGCTGTGGCGGCGGGTCTGGGTGAGCAGCCCCTTGCGCGCATCGACCAGCACGATGGCGAGATCGGCGGTGGACGCACCGGTGGCCATGTTGCGGGTGTACTGCTCGTGGCCCGGGCAGTCGGCGACGATGAACTTGCGCTGGTCGGTGCTGAAGAAGCGGTAGGCGACATCGATGGTGATGCCCTGCTCGCGCTCGGCCTGCAGGCCGTCGACCAGCAGCGCGAAATCGATCTGCCCGTTCTGGGTGCCGTGACGCAGGCTGTCGGCTTCCAGCGCCGCCAACTGGTCGTCCAGCAGCAGCTTGGTGTCGTGCAACAGGCGGCCAATCAGCGTGCTCTTGCCGTCGTCGACGCTGCCGCAGGTGATGAAACGCAGCAACTGCTTGTGTTCGTGCTGCTGCAGATAGGCCGCGACCGCGGCATCGGCTTCGCGATTGGTGTCGCGATCAATGTCATTGATGATGGCGGACATCAGAAATAACCCTCCTGCTTCTTTTTCTCCATCGAAGCGGAAGGATCCTGATCGATCACCCGTCCCTGGCGTTCCGAGGTGGTGGCGACCAGCATCTCGGCGATGATCTTCTCCAGCGTGTCGGCTTCGGATTCGATCGCACCGGTCAGCGGATAGCAGCCGAGGGTGCGGAAGCGCACACGCTTGATGGCGGGCGTTTCGCCATCGCGCATCGGCAGGCGCTCGTCGTCGACCATGATCAGCGCGCCGTCGCGTTCCACCACCGGGCGCTCGGCCGCCAGATACAGCGACGGCACCTCGATCTTCTCGCGATAGATGTAGAGCCACACGTCCAGCTCGGTCCAGTTCGAGATCGGGAACACGCGCACCGATTCGCCCTTGTGGATGCGGGTGTTGTAGAGGCTCCAGAGTTCGGGCCGCTGGTTTTTCGGATCCCAGCGATGCTGCGCGCTGCGGAACGAGAAGATGCGCTCTTTCGCGCGCGACTTCTCTTCGTCGCGGCGCGCGCCGCCGATGGCCGCATCGAAGCCGTGCAGGTCCAGCGCCTGCTTCAGCCCCTGGGTCTTCATCACATCGGTATGGACGGTGGCGCCGTGGGTGATCGGGCCGATGCCCTGCGCCACGCCGTCGGGATTGGTATGCACCCGCAGCGGGATGCCGGTCTCTGCGGCGCGGCGGTCGCGGAACGCGATCATCTCGCGGAACTTCCAGCCGGTATCGACGTGCATCAGCGGGATCGGCGAACGCGCCGGCGCGAACGCCTTCTGCAGCAGGTGCAACAGCACCGAACTGTCCTTGCCGACCGAATACAGCATGACCGGGTTGCGGAATTCGGACGCGACTTCGCGCAGGATGTGGATGCTTTCGGCTTCGAGCCGATCGAGGTGACTCAACGCTGGATACGACATGGTGTCCTGTGGAGGTATGGGCGGCGAAGTCGCCTGCATTCCGTGCAGGCCGACTTTAACCGTATCGCAATGGCGTCGCCAAGGCTGCGACTGCAGGATCTCGACGGTGGTGATCTCAACGGTAGTGATCTCAACGGCCGCGCATCAGCCGGCGAAACTCTGGTAAAGGGTACGGGCGCTCAGGCAGATCACCAGTACACCGACGAACGGCATGAGCACCCGCGGACGGACGAAACGGATCAGCCAGGCACCCAGCGGCGCCGCAACCACGCCACCCAGCGCCAGCCCGAGCACGATGTCCAGGTGACCGGTGCCGATGGTCATGAGAAAGACGATGGATGCGGTGAGGGTGACGAAGAACTCGACCGCGTTGACGCTGCCCACGGTCAGGCGCAGCTCATGGCCGCGGGCGATCAGGTTGCTGGCGACGATCGGCCCCCATCCGCCGCCGCCCATGGCGTCCAGCAGGGCGCCGAAGAAGCCGACCGTGGACACGTGCGAGGTGACCTCGCGCGGCACCAGTTCGCGAAACGCCTTGAACAGGATCACCACCCCCATCAACAGCAGATAGCCCGCGATCCAGGGTTTGAGCGCGTTGCCGTCGATGGTGGTCAGCAGATAGGCGCCGATGCCCGCACCGAGCATGCCCGGCAGCAGCAAACGCCGGAACAGCTTACGATCGATGTTGCCGAAGGCATGGTGGGAGACCGCTGAAGCGCCGGTGGTGAAGCACTCGGCCGCGTGCACGGTGGCGCTGCTCACCGCGGGCGGCACGCCGAAGCCGAGCAACAGGCTGGACGCGGTGACGCCATAGGCCATTCCCAGGGCGCCATCGATGAGTTGTGCGGCAAAGCCGATGACGACATACAGCAGAAAATCCG
Organism: uncultured Thermomonas sp.; assembly: GCA_966203835.1. Taxonomy (GTDB): domain Bacteria; phylum Pseudomonadota; class Gammaproteobacteria; order Xanthomonadales; family Xanthomonadaceae; genus Lysobacter_I. Next base: position 9,047 of record CBIHKW010000065.1, on the reverse strand, counting down.
GGGGCAGTTCCATGCAGGGGAGGAGCCGCTGAAGGCTTTCCAGTATCCGTGACGCCCCCCAGCCCCGAAAGTGCGCGCCGGCATAAGCGCATAACGACCGATCCTTTCCGCCAGAAAATACAGGGGCTTAGGCTGGATCCTCGTCGTTTTCCCCCTTTCCGGTCCCCAGGCTGCGCCATGTCTCCCGCCAATACCGCCGCTTCCCCGGCCACGCTCGCCCAATCGCCGCTCTCCGCGGAGCCCTACGCCCAGATCGCACGACTGGTCGATGGCATGGACAGCGCCGGTCTGTGGTGGCTGTCGGGGTATACCGCCGGCCTTGCCCGGGCTCAGAGCGGCGCGGTCTCGGCCGCCCCTGTCGCCGCCGAGCATGCTGCGGTCGAGACCGCCGACCGCAGCCGCCTGACCGTGGTCTACGGCAGCCAGACCGGCAATGCCAAGCGTATCGCCGAAGCCCTGGCCGCGAAATTCGAAGGAGAAGGCCTGCCGGTCCGCCTGCTCCGCGCCGACGCCTATTCGACTCGGGAGCTCAAGGATGAGCGCTTTCTCGCCATCGTCATCAGCACCCAGGGCGACGGCGACCCGCCGGACGACGCCCGCGCTCTGGTCGAATTCATCGAGGGCAAGCGCGCTCCGCAGCTGCCGCAGCTGCGTTTCTCGGTGCTCGGCCTCGGCGATTCCAGCTACCCGCAGTTCTGCGTCATCGGTCAGCGTCTCGATGCTCGCCTCGAAGCCCTGGGCGCGCAGCGCTGGGTCGCCCGCGCCGACGCCGACCTGGACATCGAAACCATCGCCGCGCCGTGGTCCACCCAGGTGCTCGTCGAAGCCAAGGAAGCCCTGAAGCCGCGGCCGCAGCTCGCCAGTGTCACGCCGCTGCGCCCGCATATCGCCACACCCGTGGCGTGGACCCGCGAGCGTCCGTTCGCGGCCGAACTGCTGGCGAACCTGCCGATCACCGGCCGCGGCTCGGATCGCGATGTGCGTCATCTCGAAGTTTCGCTGGAAGGCTCGGGTCTCGACTACGAACCCGGCGACGCCCTCGGCGTATGGATCGAAAACCCGCCGGCGCTGGTGCAGGCCATCGCCGACGCGCTGGAGATCGACGCCGAGGCGCCGGTCGCGCACGGCGGCGACACCCTGCCGCTGCGCGAGTGGCTGGGCCGCAAGCGCGAGATCACCCGTCTAAGCCGCCCGTTCATCGCCACCCATGCCGCGCACGCCGGCAGCGACGCGCTCAATCGCCTGCTCGCCCCCGACCAGCGCGAAGGCCTGACCGCGCTGATGGCGCAGTCGCAGATCGTCGATCTGCTGCTCGAACACCCGGGCGCGTGGACCGCCGAGGCGCTGGTGGAAGCCCTGCGTCCGCTGCAGCCGCGGCTGTATTCCATCGCCTCCAGCCGCAAAGCGGTCGGCGACGAAGCGCATCTCACCGTCGCCCATATCGAATACCGGCACGGCGACGCGCTGCGCTGGGGCGCGGCCTCGCATCACCTTTCCACTCGTGAAGAAGGCGCGTCGCTGCCGGTCTACATCGAACGCAACGAACGCTTCCGCCTGCCCGTCGACGCCGCGCGCGACGTGATCATGATCGGCCCCGGCACCGGCGTCGCCCCGTTCCGCGGCTTCGTGCAGGAGCGCAGCGTCATCGGTGCCTCCGGCCGCAACTGGCTGCTGTTCGGCAACCCGCACGCGCGCAGCGACTTCCTTTATCAGATCGAATGGCAGGACGCGCTCAAGCGCGGCGAACTGCAGCGCCTCGACCTCGCGTTCTCGCGCGACCAGGCACACAAGGTCTACGTGCAGCACAAGCTGCGCGAGCACGGCCGCGCGCTGTTCGACTGGCTGGAAGGCGGCGCGCATCTGTACGTGTGCGGCGATGCCACGCGCATGGCCAAGGATGTGCATGCCGCGCTGCTGGACGCGATCGCCACCCACGGCGGCAAGTCGGCCGAAGACGCCAACGATTACCTCAACACCCTGCAGGCGCAGGGTCGTTATTCGCGGGACGTGTACTGATATGGGCATCCTGATATGAGCGCGCACTCGGTCGAAGACATCAAACAGCAGAGCGGCCGTCTGCGCGGCACGCTGGTCGAATCGCTGTCGAACCGGATCACCGGCGCGCTGGCCGACGACGATCAGACCCTGATCAAGTATCACGGCAGCTACCAGCAGGATGACCGCGACGTGCGCGACGAGCGCCGCCGCCAGAAGCTCGAACCCGACTTCTCGTTCATGATCCGCACCCGCACCCCGGGCGGCGTGGTCACCCCGGCGCAGTGGCTGAAGCTCGACGCCATCGCGACGACCTTCGCCGAGCGCGGCCTGCGCATCACCACCCGCCAGGCCTTCCAGTTCCACGGCGTCATCAAGGGCGAACTGAAGTCGACGATGCAGGCGATCAACGCCGCGCTGATCGACACCCTCGCCGCCTGCGGCGACGTCAATCGCAATATCGCGGTCGCCTCCAATCCGTATCTCTCGCAGGTGCATACCGCGGTGCAGGCGCAGGCCGAAGCGCTGTCGAAGCATCTGCTGCCCAACAGCCGCGCCTACTACGAAATCTGGCTGGACGAGGAAAAAGTCGCCGGCAGCGGCGAAGAAGAAGAACCGATCTACGGCGCCACCTATCTGCCGCGCAAGTTCAAGATCGCGTTCGCGGTGCCGCCCAGCAACGATGTCGACGTGTTCGCGCAGGATCTGGGCTTCATCGCGATCCTCGACGACGACGGCGCCCTGCTCGGCTACAACGTCAGCGTCGGCGGCGGCATGGGCGCGACCCACGGCGATGCCGAAACCTACCCGCGCATCGCCGATGTCATCGGCTTCATCGCCCCGGACCAGGTGATTCCGGTCGCCGAAGCCGTGGTCACCACCCAGCGCGACTGGGGCAACCGTGCGGTGCGCAAGCGCGCGCGGCTGAAGTACACCATCGACGATCATGGTCTGGAAGCGTTCAAGCTCGAAGTGGCGCGCCGGGCAGGCATCGCCTTCGCGCCGACGCATGCCTTCGCGTTCGCACACAACGCCGACGAATTCGGCTGGCACCAGGGCGACGACGGCCGCTGGCACCTGACCCTGCGCATTCTTTCCGGCCGCATCTGGGACCGAGACGGGGCGCGCCACCTCACCGGCCTGCGCGAAATCGCCAAGCTGCTCGACGCCGGCGGCGGGCCGTCGGAATTCCGTCTCACCGCGAACCAGAACATGCTGATCGCGAATCTCGACGACGCGCAGCGTGCACTGATCGATCATCTGATCGGCGAATACGCGCTGGACACGCATCGCGAAGCCTCGCCGCTGCGCAAAGCCGCGCTGGCCTGCGTCGCATTGCCGACCTGCGGTCTGGCGATGGCCGAAGCCGAACGCTATCTGCCCGCGTTCGTCGATCGCCTGGAAACGGTGATGGCCAAAAACGGTCTCGACGGCAACGACCTGCACCTGCGCATCAGCGGCTGCCCGAACGGCTGCTCGCGGCCGTATCTGGGCGAAATCGCGCTGGTCGGCAAGGCGCCCGGCCGCTACAACCTGATGCTGGGCGCCGACCACCGCGGCCAGCGTTTGAACACGCTGTACCGCGAAAACATCGACGAAGCCACCATTCTCGACATCCTCGATCCGCTGTTCGGGCAATACGCCGCTGAGCGCATCGAAGCCGAACGCTTCGGCGACTTTCTGTTGCGCAGGAACATTGTGAGCAGCAAGGCGCTGCCACTGGAGTTGATCGCATGAGCCTTCCCGACCCGATCACCGCGGCGGAATCGCCGCAGGCACTCGCCGAACTGAACCGCTGGCTGGCGACGCGCAGCGCGCCGGAGCGCGTGCAATGGGCGGTCGAACACCTCGCCGGACATCACGCGCTGTCGTCGAGCTTCGGCGCGCAGGCTGCGGTCGCGCTGCACATGACCACACAGGCGAAGCCGGACATCCCGGTGATCCTGATCGACACCGGTTATCTGTTCCCGGAAACCTACCGCTTCGTCGACGAACTCAGCACGCGGCTGTCGCTCAACCTCCAGGTCTACCGCCCGCAGGTCGGCATCGCGTGGATGGAAGCGCGCCACGGCAAGCTGTGGGAAAACGGCGTCGAAGGCATCCAGCGTTACAACCAACTGCGCAAGGTCGAACCGATGCAGCGCGCGCTGCGCGAACTCGGCGTACGCACCTGGATCGCCGGCCTGCGCCGCAGCCAGGCCAGCACCCGCGCCGACATCGACTTCCTCGAACTCCGCGACGGCCGCTGGAAACTGCACCCCATCGCCGACTGGACCGACCGCGATATCTGGCAGTATCTCGAAGCCAACGATCTGCCCTATCACCCGCTGTGGCACGACGGTTACGTCTCCATCGGCGACATCCACACCACCCGTCGCCTCGAAGACGGCATGGATGCGGAAGACACCCGCTTCTTCGGGCTCAAGCGCGAATGCGGCCTGCACGACGACTGGACGGAGCTGGCGAAGAGCGCCTGACAGACTGTTGAAAACAACCTGATGATCGCGCGTCGCTGTCCGCCGCTCAGTGCCGCGCGAAGCGCTGCCTGTATTCCAGCGGCGTCATCCGCGTCATCTCCTTGAACATCCTGCGCAGATTCGATTCGCTGCTGAAACCCAGGTCGGCGCCGATGCTGCTGACCGGCGCAGTGGTCAACATCAGTCGCTCGCTCACCTGATTGAGCTTGATCCGGCGGACATAGCTCGCCACGGCAACGCCGGTCTCGTCGCTCACTTTCCGCGCCAGCGTTCTTTCCGACATCGCCAACTGTTCGGCCAATATCTTCACAGTGGCGCGTTCGGCCGGCATCCGCTCGACCAGCGCATGCAACCGGCGCAGCAGCTCGCTGCCCTGTTCGATCAGACTCATCGACCGGAACGCCGCGTGCGGCTGCACCGGACGCGGCAGCACCATCAACCTGACCAGATCGCGGAACACCGCCGGCGACACGCAACGCTCCACCAGCGCATGCGCGATCTGGAAATGGCCGTTGACGCCGCCGGCCGTCACCGACTGCCTGCCGGACACCATGTCGCGCTCGCACTGCCATTTCACTTTCGGATAGCTGCGTGCCATCGCTTCGGCCAACCACCACGTGGTGGTCGCGGCCCGGCCATCCAGTCGCCCGCTGGCCGCCAGCAAACCTACACCGCTGCAATAAGCCCAGGTTTTCAGGGTTTGCGGACACGTCGCCAAGGCCGCGATTACCGGCCGCTGCGCGGCGATCACCGTTTCCACCTGCTGCGCCGATTCGGCCCAGAACCCGGGGATGAGCAGCGCATCGAGCGTGTCGAGTTCGAAGGACCGCGCCACCTGCAAGTTGGCCCCGTGCGCGCAAGCGACTGTGCCTGCCTGCAATGCGACGAAATGCGTTTCGAACAACGGCTTCCCTGATCGGCGATTGGCTGCGTGCAACATGTCCGCGAACGCGAACAGACCTGCAGGCAGGCATTCCGGATACGCCAACAAACCGATTCTCATTCGCTTGGAACCCTCCTCGCCTGGAATTCTCATTGCCTGAGATGTGGCGGAAATCGAGTGAATACTGTCGATTCGTGCCATTGTCGGCCCAGCACCGCGGAAACACAATGCAGGCACTTCCTGCAGGTGCGCCATGAATATCCATCAGCTCCGCAACGCGACGATCATCATCGAATCCGGCCAGCACCGCATCCTCGTCGATCCGATGCTGGCACCGCGCAGCGCACTGCCGCCGCTGCGCGTGTTCGGCGCAAGACAGCGCAATCCGCTGGGCGATCTGCCGGACTCCGCCGCCGAAGCGCTCGAAACAGTGACGCATTGTCTGATCACCCACTGCCAGAAAGGACATTTCGATCACCTGGACAGGGCGGCGAAGCGCTGGCTGCGCGAGAAACGGATTCCGGTGATCTGCACACCGCATGATGCGGAGCATCTGCGCGAAAGAGGATTGAACGCGCAGCCGCTGCCGCAGAATCACCAGGAACCTTCGCCGTTCTTCGGCGGAACGATACGCACGGCCCGCTGCGTGCATGGCCGCGGTCTGATCGGTCGATTCATGGAGCATGGCGTCGGCTATCTCATCGAGCTTCCGGGCGAGCCCAGCCTCTATCTCAGCGGCGACACCGTGCTCACGCCCGAAGTCCAGGCATTCATCGCCGAGCATCGCCCGCAGATCTGCGTCGTGCCTGCGGGCGGCGCGCGATTCGATTTCGGCGGCGAGATCATCATGGGCATCGAGGACGTGATCGCGCTGTGCAGGATCGCGCCCGGCACCGTGGTCGCCAATCATCTGGAGGCGCTCAGCCACTGCCCCGAAACCCGCGCCGACCTCGCGCTGGCGGCCCAGCAGGCGGGTCTGGGCGCGCGCTTGCGGGTTCCGCGCGACGGCGAGCTCATCGGATTCGGCAGCCGGAGGCAAGTCGAAACCATCGCTTGAGCCTGTATTTCCAAGCAATTCCCGGCCCGATCCGGCCTCCGATCCCCAGCGCGGGAATGGCGCCCCATGCACGTCGCAGCCATCCGCGCGACAATAGGCGGTCTGGCGGCCTGTCGCCGTATCGAACCCTGGACCGCAATGCCTTCATCGTCACACCCCGCGCAGGACGCCGCGATCGACGCGCCGCGCGCTGCTGATGAGCTCGCCGCCGATGCCCGCGCCTGTATCGCCTTTCTGGACGCCATCGCCGCCGACCGCGACCTGCTCGACCGCTTACCCGCCGAGGATCGCGGGCGTCTGCATCAAGCGGTAGCGAGCGTCTACCACCCCGATCCGGTGCTGCGCCGGCAGAAGATGAAGGCCGCCGAGCGCGAGCGCAACGCCGCGCACGTCGCACGCGAGGAAGCGGTGCTGCACGAGACCGGCATCCGCGAACTGCGCCGCCGGCCGGTGTTCACCACGCCGAATTATTTTCCGCCACAGGATTTCGTCGCCGACGACCGCGATACGAATGCTCCGGAGCCGCGCGAATCGGTCGAACCGCAGCATTGCTATGTCTGCAAGCAGAAATACTCGCTGATCCATCATTTCTACGATCAGCTGTGCCCGACCTGCGCCGAGTTCAATTTCGTCAAGCGCACCGAAACCGCCGACCTGCGCGGTCGCGTGGCGCTGCTGACCGGCGGCCGGGTCAAGATCGGTTATCAGGCAGGGCTCAAGCTGCTGCGCGCGGGTGCGACGCTGATCGTGACCACGCGCTTCCCGCGCGACTCCGCCGCGCGTTATGCCGAAGAGCCGGATTTCGGCGACTGGGCCGACCGTCTGGAAATCTTCGGACTGGATCTGCGCCATACGCCGAGCGTCGAAGCCTTCTGCCGCGAACTGGTGGCGACCCGCGACCGCCTCGATTTCATCATCAACAACGCCTGCCAGACCGTGCGTCGCCCGCCGGAGTTCTACGCGCACATGATGGACGGCGAAACCGCGGCCGCGCATGAGGTGCCCGAGCATCTGCGCAAACTGCTGGGCCGTTACGAAGGCCTGCGTCGCTACGCAATGTTGCCCGAAGGCGCGGATGGCGCGTCGCAGATGACATTTGGCGATGGCCGCGACGCGCTCGCCGGGAATGCGTTCGCCGGCATCACCCGCGCCGCCGAACTGTCGCAGATTCCGCTGCTCGCCGAAGAAATGGTCGGCCAGCAACATTTGTTCCCGCAGGGTCGTCTCGATCAGGACCTGCAGCAGATCGATCTGCGCACCCGCAATTCATGGCGACTGCTGATGGCCGAAGTGCCATCTGTGGAATTGTTGGAAGTGCAACTGGTGAACGCGATCGCGCCCTTCATCATCAACGCGCGTCTGAAACCGCTGATGCTGCGCACCCGCGACGGAGAAGCGCCGACGCGCGACAAACACATCGTCAACGTCTCCGCGGTCGAAGGCCAGTTCTACCGCAAGTTCAAGACCACCCGCCATCCGCACACCAACATGGCGAAGGCCGCGTTGAACATGATGACGCGCACCGCGGCGACCGATTATCACGGCGACGGCATCCACATGAACGCGGTCGACACCGGCTGGGTCACCGACGAAGATCCCGCGGATCTCGCGGCACGCAAGGTCATCGAGGAACGCTTCCACCCGCCGCTGGATATCGTCGACGGCGCCGCGCGCATCGTCGATCCGATCATCGACGGCATCAACACCGGCCGGCATGTCTGGGGCCAGTTCCTCAAGGATTACAAGCCGACCGATTGGTGATCGCGTCGACCTGAGAGCCTGTTCAAAATGTTCTGCGCAAACCCATAAGCCTTTGTCATCCCGAACGCCCGCGCAGCGGGCGGAGGGATCTGCTGTTGCGCACTATCGGCGAGAAGCAGATCCCTCCTCAGGCTTCGCCCTCGTTCGGGATGACAGATTCTTTCCAGACCCAGGATTTTGAGCAGGCGCAGAAGTGTCGACCTGTGCGTCAGTCGCCCGCGTTCTGCGGCGGGTGTTCAGCGAACCACTCGACGATCCCCGGCATATGCTGCTCGAAGCCACCGGGGATCGACAGATTCAACACCCCGGCGCACGCATCGCTGCGGTTCTCGAAATCGTGGATCGCGCCGCCCGGCACCAGCACGAACGACCCGCGCGCGGCGTCGATCCACGCATCGTTCACCAGAAAACTCATCGTGCCTTCGATGACGTAGAACACGTCGTCCTCGGGATGCGCGTGCGCGCCCGGACCCTGGGTGTGTGGCTCCAGCCACCATTCGGAAATCGAGTAACGCGAAGCGGTCTCATCGCTATCGGCTTTGAAGACCGCGCCGATGCGGCCCATGGGGTATGCGCGTCCTTCACCGGGGGCTAAGACGACGGCGTCGCGAAGTAAATCATCGGATGTATTCATGAGTACTTTAGCCACAAGCTGACAAATCTAGTTGCAAGTCTAAAAATCAAAACAAAGGGCAAACACAGCGAGATCCATTGCAAATTATAAAATTGCAATCACCAAGCTCAGCATCTGGAAGCTTCCGAATACTCCATTGAACGTAATAGATGAGTAGCAAGAGCCATGACATTAGCATCGCCCCGGAAAACCCGAAACTCATAATTTTTGAAACGCTTCCAACTTGCAGAAGATAATGAT
>CBIHKW010000064.1:0-23318 GCA_966203835.1 uncultured Thermomonas sp. | reverse complement strand
TCATCCTCATATTTTCGTTCGAGGATCATTCTCAGCAAAAAATATGCTGAGTTGGAGTAAGCAACCTTTTCGCTGGGTTCAAAATTAACGCCTTGTTTCTTTATTTCTTCAAAAATTTCTTCTTGATTCACTTTATCAATGACCCAAATAGATCCATTTCTTATCGCGAAATTTCCTAATCCGCTCGAGTGCTCTAGTAAGTTTTGGATGGTTATTTTTTTTGAGTTAGGTATTTCTGGATAATATTCAGATAGCTTATCATCTAGATTTAATCGACCCTCTTCAATTAGCTTAAAAGCTAGGATTGCTGTAACCAGTTTTGTTACTGAAGCGATCTGATATTTGGTTTTTTCGTTATAACTTACCGCAGGCAAATTTCTTTGCCCAAAACTTTTGTTGTAAATTTCCTGTCCATTTTTGAAAATTGAGACGCTGCCAATTCCTCCATTGTTTGTTTCAACATAATTGAGGTAGTCGTCTATTTTCTCAATATTTATTTCTTGTGAGCGCGTCGGGGTTGAATTTACGCCCGTTGAAAATACTAGCGCTGATATAATTAATACTAAGACTGATAATTCCATTATTTTACTCTTCACTTTTTATTAATTCGATGTAATTCAGAGGCTTGACTATTTTGGCATCTTTGATGCAGAGAAGAGAATCTTTGTAAAAGATGAGTATTAACAAGGTGGGACGCTGCCAACGACTCTCTCATCCATCCCCACGCGATTTGAGATGCCATAGGAAATTATCTTGATTCCGGACCGCAAATGAAGGACACGCCGTCGCCGTATTCGATGGTGGGCACAATGGCGTCGTTCGGCTGCACGTCGATGACGACGCCCCGGTTTTTCGCCCAGCCGACGAATACGGCGGCGATGTTGTGCCGCGCGTCGACAATGATCCGCTGGTGCAATGGCTTCGAATGGAGTGCTCTGAACTCCGGCGCGGGTACGACGGAATACTTCCCCGGCATGTCGCTTTGCCCCCCGATCTCGAAAAGTGGACCCAGCTCGCCAGCTTCGAATTGTCGTTCGACGGCCTTCTTCAGCTCAGCGCGATAGGCGGCCGATCCGAGGGCCTTTTCCGCCGCAGCGCAGTCGGCATCCTCCCGCGCGCATCCACCGAGGGCGCCCAAAGCGACTGCGGCAAGCAACACGATATTTTTTCGCATCCGACTCTCCAACTTCGATTGATGACAATGCACCGCTGGATGTCCGGTCGAGCCATCACGCGGTGCGACAGTGCTCATGGAAATCCGTCAATCCAGCGCCCAGCGCCCCGACGGATCCCATCGGATCCGGATGCGCTCCGCCTTTTGCAGGGGTTCTTCCATGGCAGGGTTGCAGTCGCCGTTGCACATGCCCACGCGTAGTGACGCGACGCACTCCCACTCGCCGGGTCGGGCTTTCGGCAATTGCTTGCACGACTGCTTTGCGCATCGAAGATCTTGCTGCGGATGAGGAGCTGTTGTCCCGTGGCGGTAGCGGTCGCAGGAAAACCTCCGGCCCGTTCGATGCGCGCGTACAACTCGACGGCCAGACGCCTGACGTCCGCGTCCGAAGGTTCTCCGCTGGGTACTGCAGCGCCGGGGCCGGCCTGCGCCGCCTGATCGGCTGAAGGCTCCAACGTCGCGATCGGCGTTGGCGACGCCCTGGTATCGGTCGTGGCATGGATGCGGCCTGTACTTGCCCGCGTGAACGCACTTGCCCACTGCTGTTCGTAGCCGTCGGGCACCTTCACCAGCAGCCAGCCCTCTTGGCTCCGTCCTTCCAGCGAAAGCCCATAACGGCGGACGAATTCCAGGGCTTCCGGCTCGTTGCCGGGTTTGGGCTGCACGACGGTGCGCCCTGGCAGTTCAGGAAACGTTTTGTCGTCGAACGATGGTTCGCGTTCGAACGATTGGCCCTCCACTATCAGCACGCCGTCGTCGTACTCGACGAATTCGTTTCCCGCAGGGTCATGCTTGCCGCAGGCCGCAGCGAGCGAAATACAAGTTGCCAGCACGGCGACACGGGCAAACGGCTTGAAGCTTTTCACATCGATCCCAATGCGTGCGGTAGTGCGCGCCATGCTGCGATAGCATTCATTTGACCGGCATCGCCGGAAAATCGTCGCGCTTCTCGTAGAAATTCTTGATGTCGATACCGGTGACGTTCGCGCCCGCGGCGACCGTCACCGAGGCCGGCATGTCCGGGCAGGGCGCGCGGATGCACTGTACCTGCTGCATATGTCCACCGATGCGGTACACCCCTGCGCCCGCGACGGCGATCACGACGTATTCGTCCGGCGGCAGGCCTCCGATCCGATAGGTGTCCTGGCTCGAGCGGGTGTCGAGGCAGATGCGTTTCGCTTCCGCCGGTGCGCCGCTGCCGATGGCGCAGATGCGCAGTGCGGGCACGACGTGCGCCGGATGCAGGATGCGGCCCTCGATCGCGCCTGTTTTGGTCGAGCCGGTCTGCGCATCGTCGGCATGGGGTTGCGAGCGGGCGCAGCCGCTGCCGGTCAACAGCGAGACGGCGAGCGCGAGCGAAATCGATAGCGGTCGGATCGGTGTCATGCGGTCGTACTCCATAAGCTCTGTCAGCGGCAGCGGCCGCGTTCCCGTTCGAAGGTGCGTGCGATCACGCCGCCTTCCGGCAGCGCGATTTCGATTTCCTCGGCGATATCGTCCAGCATCTGCGGCCCGTCGCCCATCCCCGGTGCGCGGCAATGCTGCAGGGCGATGGCGGTCGCTGCCAGCCACGCGACCTTGCGCAGTTCCGGGTCGGATCTCGGCAATGCCGCCAATGCCTCCAGTTCGGCGAGCGCCGATGGCGGCGGCGGGTCGCCGCCCGGCAGATCGCTGCGCGACAGATCGAACAGCGCCAGCGAGAGTTCGGCGCGGCGCGTATGCGGATGCGAGGGGCCGTAGCCGGCGCGGGTGAGTTCGACCGCGGCGGTAAGACGCGCGCGCGCCTCGGTGTCCATGTCGAGTGCGGCCTGCACCTCGCCGATCATGCGTTCGGTGTCGCCGATGCGCGCATGGCCCTTGCCGAGGCTGGCGATGCGCAGCCGCTCCACGTCCAGCAGCAGCGGCAGCGCGGCGCGGTCGCGGCCGGCGTCGTGCAGCACCATGCCCTTGTTGAACAGCACGCCCTGGTAGTACTGCGACGTCGGATCCTTGCGCAGCACAGCCAGCGCGCGGTCGAGATGGCGCAGCGCGGCATCGGTGTCGCCGATTTCCCAGGCCACGATGCCCAGGCTGTTGTCGTCGCGGGCCACGTCCACATGCTGTCGGCCCAGGCGCGAGATCAGCCAGCGTTGACTGGCGCGATAGGCGTCGCCGGCTTCGCGGAAGCGGCCCAGATCGACGTGGATCGCGGCGAGTTGTCGGCGCGCGTTGACGCTCGACGGATGCTGGTCGCCATAGCGGTAGAGTGCGAGGCTCAATGCGTCGTAGCAGTCGCGTTCGGCGACGACCAATTGCCCGGCGTTGCGCTCCAGATCGCACAGCCGCTGCAGCAGGCCGACCGCCAGCGGGTGGCGGTTGCCGGCGCTGGCCTTGAGCTGCGCCAGCGCGTTGCGGAAGCCCAGCAGCGCGGCTTCGGTGTTGCCGGCGTCGCGTTCCAGATCGGCCAGGTCGGCGAGGTTCTCGACCACGCCGGCGGTGTCGTCGAGCGCGTTGCGCCGCACTTCCAGCGAGCGCTGGTAGAGCAGTCGCGCCGTACGCGGATTGCCCTCGTCGCGCTGGCAGCGGCCCAATTCGGAATAGAAGTCGGCCGCCTGCACCGGCAACTGGCGCTGGTGACCGCGCGCATCCGCCTCCAGCGGCTGCATCCGCGCCACGCACACGGCCGGGCGGCCCAGCAGTCGCAGGGTGCGGCCGTAATCGGTGGCCGATGCCAGCCGCAGGCTGTCCGGCGGATCGGTCAGGCCATCGATGATCGCGCTCTGGGTTTTCAGCAGGCGCTCGGCTTCGCGGTAATCGCCCAGCCCCAGGCGCAGCCGCGCGATCACCCCGAACAGTTCCGCGCGGTCCAGCGGTTCGCGTGCGAGTTCCTGGTTGCCGCGCTGCTCGCCGGCTTCCAGCAGTTTGCGCACATCCAGCGGCCCGGGCTTGCCGTCGCTGTCGCCGCCGCCGGCCTGTTCGAACAGATTGGTGACGAAGCGCTGCAGCGCCTGCGCGCGGCTGGCTTCGCGCACCGCCTGCCGCGCCTGCCAGGTCACCAGCACCAGCGCCGAGGTCAGCACCACCAGCATCAGCGCGGTGGTCGCCAGCGCCCAGCGATGCCGCTGTACGAATTTGTGGGTGCGGTAGGCCATGCTCTGCGGCCGCGCCAGCACCGGTTTGCCTTCCAGATAGCGGTGCAGATCCAGCGCCATCGCTTCCACCGATGGATAGCGGTGCTCCGGGCGCTTCGACAGCGCTTTCAGCGCGATGTTGTCGAGATCGCCGGAGATTTCCTTCGCGCGCCGACGCAGCGCCGGCGTGCGCGACGGGTCGCTGTCTGCCTCGCGCAGCAGGCTGGCCGATGGCTTCTGCGGGTCGGAAATCAGGATCGCCTCTTCCCACTCGGCGTCGGTCTGCCGCTTCAGCCGGTAGGGCTTGGTTTCCGCCAGCAGCTCGTACAGCACCACGCCCAGCGAATACACATCGGTCATCGTGGTGACGGGCTCGCCGCGGATCTGCTCCGGCGCGGCGTAGTGCAGGGTGAAGGCGCGCACCTCGGTACGGGTGTTGTCGCGGCCCGGCTCCGAACCGTCCAGCAGTTTGGCGATGCCGAAATCCAGCAGCCGTACTTCGTCCAGCGGCGTGACCATGATGTTCGACGGCTTCAGATCGCGATGCACGATCAGATTCGCGTGCGCGTGGCTGACCGCTTCGCAGACCTGCAGGATGAGTTTCAGCCGCGCTTCGATGTTGAGATCGCGGCTGCGGCACCAGTCGGTGATCGGTTCGCCTTCGACGTATTCCAGCGCGAGGTAAGGCTGGTTGTCGGTGCTGATGCCGGCGTCCAGCAGCCGCGCGATATGCGGGTGGCCGAGGCGGGCGAGGATCTGGCGTTCGCGGGTGAAGCGCTGGCGCAGGTTGGGGTCGGCCAGGCCGGGGCGCAGCAGCTTCAGCGCGACCCGGCGCTGGTACAGGCCGTCGGCGCGACGCGCCAGCCACACCTGGCCCATGCCGCCTTCGCCCAGCATGCGGTCGAGCTTGTACGGCCCGATCATCGTGTCCGGTTTCGCCATCGGCGGCGGCGTCACCAGGGGCTCGGAGAGGAAGTCCTCGTTGTCGTCCTCCAGCGTCATCAACGCCTGCAGTTCATCCGCCAGCGCCGGATCTTCCTCGCGCAGTGTCTCCAGCCGCGCCTTGCGGCCTTCGGCATCGAGTTCGAGCAGGGCATCGAGCAGCGGCGACAGGCGCTGCCAGCGTTCGGCATCCATCGGTCGGCGGCGTGGTCCGGAGCGGGAAGATCATGGTCGCACGCGCCGCGCGCGACCGCATACGCTTGAACGTTGTGCGCTTAACGCTCGCCGTTCTCGTCGCCCAGCGACGCCAGCAGGTACAGCCGCGCCTTCTGCCAGTCGCGGCGGATGCTGCGCTCGGAGCGCTTCAGCAGTTCGGCGATTTCCTGTTCGGACAGGCCGGCGAAATAGCGCAGTTCGACCACCTGGGCCAGCTTGGCGTCCACGCCGGCCAGCTTGGTCAGCGCGGTGTCCAGACCCAGCATGTCCTCGTCCAGACGCAGGCCGCCTTCCACATCGTCCGGCAGCTCGGTCACCCGGTGCAGGTCGCCGCCGCGCTTCTGCGCCAGGCGCTGGCGGGCGTAATCCACCACCACGCTGCGCATCGCCGAGGCGGCGTAGGCGAAGAAATGCGCGCGGTCGTCGAACTGCACGTCGCGTCGGCCGATCAGCTTCAGATAGGCCTCATGCACCAGCGCGGTCGCATCCAGCGTCTGCCCGTACTGGCCGGCCAACTGGCGCCGCGCCATCGCGTGCAACTCGTGATACAGCGTGCCGAGGACGCGATCCAGCGCGGCGCGGTCGCCGTCGCGGGCGGCGTCGAGCCATTGGGTGATGTCGGCGTGTTCGCTTTCGCTCATGGACAGGCTCGGAGCCCCAACGTTCGGACAGCGACTATACCCCAGCCCCGGCCGGCCCCGTCATCGCTGGCAATGCCCGCACCAGACCGTGGCCCGCTGTGCCAGCATCGCCTGCTTCAGCGGCCGCCCGCAGCGCGGACAGGGCTCGCCGCCGCGACCGTAGGCCGACAGCTCCTGCTCGAAGTAACCCGGCGCGCCGTCCGGGCTGATGAAATCGCGCAGCGTGGTGCCGCCGCGGGCGATCGCATAAGTGAGGATCCGCTGGATCTCGGTCGCGATCGCGTCGTAGCGTTCGCGCGACACTTTGCCCGCCGCGCGCAGCGGCGACACCCCCGCCGCGAACAGCGCTTCGGCCACGTAGATGTTGCCCACGCCCACCACGACCTTCTGATCCATCAGGAACGCCTTCACCGGCACCTTGCGCCCGCGACTGCGCTCGAACAGCAGATCGCCGCTGAAGTCGTCCGACAGCGGCTCCGGCCCCAACCCGCGCAGCAGCTCGTGGGTTTCGCCCGGCGGCTGCCACAGCAGACACCCGAACCGCCGCGGATCGTTGAAGCGCAGCACGCGCGCGACCTGCAATTCTTCTTTCTCCCTCCCCCGCCCGCTTTGCTCCCTCCCCCGCGAGCGGGGGAGGGCTGGGGTGGGGGCCGCCAACACAGCAGCATCACCCGCGATCAACACATCCACATGATCGTGCGCCCGCACCGGCGTGTCCGCCGGCAACACCCGCAGACTGCCCGACATCCCCAGATGCCACAGCGCCGAACCCGCCGCCGTCTCCATCAGCAGATACTTCGCGCGCCGCCGGATCGACAGGATCGTCTGCGACGGCAACAGCGTCTCAATCTCATGCGGAATCGGCCAACGCAGATCCGGCCGACGCAGCGTCACCCCGACCACGCGACGGCCTTCCAGATGCGGCGCCAGACCGCGGCGCGTGGTTTCGACTTCGGGGAGTTCGGGCATGGGGTGCTGGGAAGAAGGGGACGAGGCGCTGGTGAATCACGTCAAGTGGGCGGACGTCAGATTGTAGCCTTGGGAGAAGAGGCGTAGATTCCACGAATTCTTTGCCCATCACCAAACAGGCTGTATGCATACGTCCAGAATTTTCGATCCCAAATCGCCTTCCGTGGTGCGCCGGTCTTTTGTGACGCTTTTTCTGGCGGGTGTGGGTTTCGCGGGGATGACTTTCTCCGGGGAAGCGGTGGCTGGGCGGAGTTGTGCGCCGGATTGGATGTTTTGGACTGCGACCCAAGGAGGCACAGTCATTGAGAGTTGGGTCACGCGAGAAATGGCATGTACTGGAATTGAGCTGGGCAGCTTTCGTAACGAGCTCGAAGGCGGCGGCGGCGGTGCAGGCGGCGGATTCAAAGGCAACCGTGGGGCATCCGTTGCCGGCAACAAGGAAACCCCTTGCGGTAACCCCATCATCGCTTCCACCGGCAACAAAATCGAGCCGGAAACCGATTTCGTCGGCGCAGGTGAAGCCGCCCTGTTCCTGCATCGCGAGTACAACAAGTACTGGGATGGCGTTGGTCTATTCGGCAAACAATGGATCAGCAATTTCGATTACAAGCTGAGTTTCGGTACTGCCGAGATCAATGCCTGTTACCCGCGGCCCGGGGGCGGCGCCTGCGGAATCGGCGTCAATACAGTCATCTACGCGCATAGGCCGGATGCGCGTACGATCAAGTTCGTCAAGAATGCGACCGATGGCATCTTCTACGAAGACAAGCCCAATCCGGTCGCGAAGATCGTGCAACAGGTCGACGGCAGTTTCGTTCTCTACGGCGAAGATAACGATGTCGAAAAATATTCCTCGGCCGGTTATGTCGCGGAAGTCAAAAGCGAAACCGGTGTGGGTTGGACCTACGCCTACAGCGGTAGTTACCCGGTCCGGGTTACCCATACGTCCGGACGTTATGTTGATTTCGTCTGGACTAATGGTCAGCTGACCTCGGTGCGTGACCCTGCCGGCAACTATTACGGCTACGCCTATCTCGCGAACCATTTCGGCAGTGGCCTGCATCTGCTTTCGGCCACATCGAAGCCGGGCACGCCCAGCACGGCCATCGCCTATCACTATGAGGACTCGCGTTTCCCCGGTGCGCTCACCGGCAAGAGCATCGGCGGGGTGCGCTATTCCTATTTCACCTACAGCGTCAGCGGCAAGGCCACGTCCAGCGAGCACGGCAGCGGCCGCGATCGTTACAGTTTCAACTATCTGGGTACCGGCGACCCGAGCGAAACCTCAGCGGATGTCACCAATCCGCTTGGTCTTACCACGTCGTTCTCGTTCACCAATGGCCGAGAACAGGCCTCAAATCGGTTGGGCGCGCAGTATTGCCCTGCGGCAGTCCGCTACAAAACACTGGATGCCAACGGCAGTGAAGACCTTGTGCAGGACTTCAACAACAACGTCACCGACTACGATTACAACGCCAAGGGTCAACTCGTGCGGCAGGTCGATGCGTCCGGTACCGCGCAGGCCCGCACCACGGACTATGCCTGGGACACCGCGCGGAACCGCCTTGTCAGCGTGACGGTCGTCGGTCAAAAACGGACCGAGTTCACCTACACCACCGACAATCGCCACGCCTCGATCACCGAAACCAACCTCTCCGCGAATGGTGTCGCTAATCAGTCGCGCACGGTTGTGTATACCTATGTGAAGCACGCCAATGGCATGCTGGCGACGGTGACCGTGGATGGCCCGATCGCGGGCAGTGGCGATGCTGTCGTCACCAGCTATAACGAATATGGCGATCTGGTGTCCGTGGTCAACAGCCTTGGCCATGCGACGGTCTATTCCAACCACAATGGCCTCGGTCAGCCGGGCCGTATCACCGGCGCCAACGGCGACATCACCGATTTCATTTACGACGCGCAGGGCCGGACGATCACAGTGCGGCGCTGGATCGCTGGCATAGCGGCGGATACGGTGAATGGCTACAGCGCACAAGGCCTACTGGCATCGGTGACGAATGCCGATGGTGCCATCACCAACTACGAATATGATTCCGCCCGACGTCTCACCCGTACTTGGCGCCCCGCCAACGGCACGGTAGGCGGAGGCGCTAGCAAAGAGGATCAGCTCTATACCTACGACTTGATGGGAAATGTCACCCGTATCGACAGTCGTAAGCTGGTTGGCCATTTCGAAACCCAGTGCAAGCACTGGATGACGATTGAAGGTGTCCCGGAATGCATGGAAGAAGAGCAGGTCTGGGTTGAAGTACCTACCATCACGCAGACCGCCTTTGTGGACTACGATGAGCTTGGCCGGGTGCGCGCAAGTCGCGGCAACCATGGCCAGAACGTCCGTTATACCTACGACGACAACAGCAACGTCAAAACGGTCACCGATTCGTCGAACCGGGTCACCACCATGACTTATGACCCGCTGGACCGCTTGCGGACCTCGATCGACCCGCTGACGGCCCTGACCCAATTCGAATACGATACCGGTGACCGCATCAGCAAGGTCATCGACCCGCGCAATCTCAATACCACCTACGTTTACGACGGTTTCGGTCAACTCTGGGCGCAGAACAGCCCCGACACCGGCAGCAGCACCTTCCAGTACAACGCTTACGGCCAGCGAACGCTGACCACCCGCAATGATGGCAGCACCCTGTCGTATGTCTACGACGCGCTGGGACGGCTCACCTCGTATGGCACCAGCACCCAAGGCCGCGCCTTCGGTTACGACTGGTGTCAGAACGGCAAAGGTCGCTTGTGCAATGCCGATACAAACGCCGGCACGCACCAGTTTCTGTACACGCCTCTCGGCCAACTGCAGGGTGAGCTGGAATGGACGCCGACGGCCGGCGATTACACCGGCTATGCCTACGACAACATGGGGCGTTTGACCGGAATCAGTTATCCCAGCGGTGTTTCCGCAGGTTACGGTTACAGCAATGGCAAGCTGACGACGATGACCGCAACCGTCAACGGCGCGACCCAGATCGTGGCGGGCTCGATCAATTATCAGCCGTTCGGCGGAATCGGCAATTGGACCTACGGCAACAATCTTGCGCGCAGCTACGGTTACGACCTCGATGGCCGCATCACCGGCATCGTGACCAATGCGCCGGGCACAGATGCGCAGAATCTTGCGTATGGCTACAACGCTAACGATGAGATCACCCAGATCGTCAATGGCGTCGATGCCGGTGCGACGCAGACCTATGGATACGATGCCCAGAGCCGCCTCACCTCGCAGACTCTGCCGGGCAATGCCATGACCCTGGTGTACGACGGCGTGGGCAATCGCACCAGCCGCAACGACAATAGTGTGGCGACGACCTATGCATACGAAGCCACGAGTCACCGGTTGCAGTCGGGGGTAGGCGCAGGTCTCAATCGCAGCTTCAGCACGAACGCGGTGGGCAATATCGATGGCTGGCACGGCGCAGACGGGCTCTACAGCATCATGACTTACGATGCCTACCAGCGACCGGCCAGCCACAGTCGCAGCGGCGTGGTGACCAGTTATCGTTTCAACGCATTGGACCAGCGCGTCGGCAAGACCGGCTCAGGTCTTCCGGCCCGGTATGTCTACACCGGGCAGAACCAGCTAATGGCCGAGAACAACAGCGGCCTGTGGACCAGCTATCTGTGGTTGGGCGGCCAACCGGTAGGCCTGGTCAAGGGCAACACCTTGTACTGGGTGCATGCCGACCATCTGGGTCGCCCGGAAGGCGTGACCAATGCGGCGAAACAGGTCGTGTGGCGCGCGGCGAATCAGGCGTTCGAGCGTAGTGTTGTCGTCGACAGTATCGGCGGGTACAACCTTGGCTTCCCCGGTCAGTATCATGACGCCGAGTCGAATCTGTGGCAGAACGGATTCCGCGATTATGAGCCGACGATCGGGCGTTATATGCAGAGCGATCCGATCGGGCTTGGGGGCGGGATCAGCACTTATGGGTATGTGGGGGGGAATCCAGTGTCGTTCATTGATGCGCTCGGCCTCAAGCCCGGCGATTGCTATCCGACGAGAGATATTGCGGGCGCCAATGCAATTAACGACATCAATTACACGTCGATTAAAGCAGGTGCCGAGTACGCAGGCAGAATTAAGAAAAACCCCAACGGAACCTTTTCATATACCGCTCCAGTGAAGGGTACGAAGGATTCATCCAATCCGGGACCTATCGGGCCGAACAATGCTGGTGACTACCACACTCACGGCGCTAACGACCCCGGATATGACAACGAAAACTTTTCAAATCCAGGCGACATTCAGGGCATTACGGCAGACAACGTTGTGTCTCCTGGCGGAAATGTTGGCTATCTTGGTACGCCCATGGGCTTGATCAAGAAATACGATCCCAACACCGGGAAAACCACGAATTTGCCATATCCTAAACCGAATAACGGTGATGCTTGCAAATGCAAGTGATCCACGGAGGCGACATGTTCAAAATAGACTTAGGCATCGCCAAAAAGGTTTTTATTGCCGTCGTAATCAGCCTTTTATTAGGAGGCGCTATGGCAAGCGAGAGGGGAGATTTGTCATCGGCTCGAGTTTTCCTTGCCGGCGAAGCTGCATATCGTGATTTTTCAAAGAGTGTTGAACGACAGGCCGATCTATCTTCTGATCTATCCATGTTTTTGGCAAAAGTAGGGAATTATGAAATTACTCTCCGCGAGGAGATAGATTTCTATGTTGTGACATTCGCGCCAAAGCGATATATGGGGCAGACCTTGAGAGGTGGTGGCGCCGAATACAAAATAGACAAGAAGGATTTTCGAGTAATAGATGTCGTTCGGCACAAATAACTCAATTGCGCGCAAACGAACTGACCAAAGAAGTGAGGATGAAAACATCCAAAAACTTTTATGATGACCGGACTCTTTTTGGCCGCACCATTGGTGCTGTCTGTCTTGCAGAATTTCGACCCTGAGCGTGGCGCTCTGTGGCTCATGCTCCATTAATACTATTATTTGCCGTTTTCGACAATGCTTGGCGATGCGTTTTTTGTTCCCGACAGAGATTTGGGTTTTGTTGTGACCGTCGCCGGACGATTTTTTGTCGCCATTGCATATTGTGCAATCGTGCTTGCAGGCGTCTGGATTGTCTGGAAATTCAGAGATAAAAGTCGCAATTGAAACCCATGCGTAAAATCCTCGCGTGCTGGTTGGCGAGTAGGGTGGAATAAGCGCCGCGCAACTTCCACCGTTGAATCGAGGCATGCGCATCCGTCTATTTGCGCGTAACCGCCGACTCCGCTTGGTACGCATCGCGCTTGTTGCTCGCGATGGTGGAGTTGCGCTGCGCTTACTCCACCCTACGATCGGGTTGCTGTTCAAATCCACCCATACCGCACCATGTGGAAGAAGATCGGCGCGGCGAATACCACCGAATCCACCCGGTCGAGAATCCCGCCGTGGCCTTCGATCATGCTGCCCCAGTCCTTCACGCCGCGGTCGCGTTTGATCGCGGACATCACCAGGCCGCCGAAGAAGCCCATCAGGCAGATCACCAATGCGACCAGCGCGGCTTCCAGCGCCGTGAACGGGGTGAAGCCGTGCAGTGCGGCGCCGAGGACGGTGGCGCTGACCACGCCGCCGATCAGGCCTTCCCAGGTTTTCGACGGCGACAGTTCGGGCGCGACCTTGTGCTTGCCCAGCAGCTTGCCCCAGATGTACTGCAGCACGTCGCTGCCCTGCACCACCAATACGAGGAAGGCGATCAGCAGCAGGTTGCGGCCTTCGTAGCCGGGGATGTTCAGGGTCATGATCGCCGGCACGTGCGACAGGCAGAACACGCAGATCATCAGCCCCCACTGCACTTTCGAGGCGCGTTCGAGGAAGCGGGTGGTGTCGGCGCCCAGCGCGGCGAAGATCGGCAGCAGCAGGAAGGCGTAGACCGGGATGAAGATCGAATACAGCCCGTACCAGTCGATCCAGATCAGCGCGTACTGCACCGGCAGCGCGATGAAGAACGCCAGCATCAACACCAGATGATCGCCGCGGCGCGTGTAACACAGGGTGATGTATTCGCGCAGGGCGAAGAACGACAGCAGCGCGAACAGCACGATCACGCCGCCCTTGCCGAACCAGAACGCGGCCGCCAGCACGCCGACCATCCACCACCAGGCGCGGATGCGGCTGTTGAGATTGTCGATGACGCCGTGCGGCTCTTCCGGTGCGAAGCGCAGCTTCAGGATCAGGCCGATGATCGATGCGACGATCAACACCGCGACCGCACCGGCGAAGATCGGCAGCGCGTACATCGAAGGGAAGGGGTTCTGCATCAGCGGGACTCCGGAAGATCGGATGGTGTGCTGTCGTCGTCATGATCGGGACGCAGCTCGAGCATCGCCGCGCGCGCGCGTTCGAGGAACGCGGC
Source organism: uncultured Thermomonas sp. (assembly GCA_966203835.1). Taxonomy (GTDB): domain Bacteria; phylum Pseudomonadota; class Gammaproteobacteria; order Xanthomonadales; family Xanthomonadaceae; genus Lysobacter_I. The sequence continues at coordinate 9,875 of CBIHKW010000064.1, read as the reverse complement.
CTTGTCTTCGCCGTCGATGCGCGGCAGCGCGGCGCCGAAAGTGACCGTACACAGCAGCGGAATCGGGATCGGCTGGCCCTTGGGCATGACCCGGGCGAGATTGTTGATCCACACCGGCACCAGTTCCGCGTTGGGATACTGATTCGCGAGATGGAACAGGCCGCTTTTGAACGGCAGCAGCACCGCATCGGTGGTGTTGCGCGTGCCTTCCGGGAACAGGATCAGCGAATCGCCGCCGGCCAGCGCCGCGACCATCTGTTCGATGGGATCCGGGCTGCCTTCCTTGCGTTCGCGATCGATCAGTACCGCGCGGAACACCCGGCCGCCGATGAAATGCCGCAGCGCGCTCTTGTTCCAGTAGTCGGCGCCGGCCACGGGGCGCGTGCGTCGGCGCAGCCACGGCGGCAGCGATGCCCACAGCAGCACGAAGTCGCCATGGCTCGCGTGGTTCGCGAAAAAGATGCGTTGAGCAGCGTTCGGGCGACCGCCGCGCCAGAACGCCTGCGCGCCGGTGAGCAGGCGCACGAAACCGATGATGAGTGAGGCGACCAGTCTTTCCAGCATCGGCCGGCGACTCCTGTGCGTGGTTCGATCGACGATGGTATCCGCGAATCAGGCAAACACAACCGCGACCGCGACGGACGCGGCCTGCAGGCCGACGATCAGCGCATGCGACCGCCACAGACGCCGACTGCCCTGGAGTCTGTCGTCGAGTGTGCGTGTGTGCTGTGGGTGTTTGCCGACGCCGAGCGCTGCCAGACCGGCATCGAGCGCGGCGAGGCTATCGATCCGCGCGCTGGCCAGATCGGCGAACAGCCCGGCATCGAAGCGTATCCGCAGCGCGAGGTAACGTTCGACCGGCGTCGATGCCAGCGCGAGCAGGGCGAAACCCAACGCCGCGTCGCGCCACGCATGCGCGAGCGTGCCCAGCGCCGCAACCACCGCACAGCACAGCGCCAGCGCGCCCAGCGTCGAAGACGCTTCGAGCCAACGCGCCATCGCTGCGCAGCGCGCGCGGTCTGCGGCGTCGAGTGTGGGCGTCGTCATGCGTGCAGTGCCGGCTGTAACAGAGCGAGCTGCGATAGGGCCAGTCGATGCGCGTCGTGCAGCACCAGCTGCGGGCGCTGTGTCTGGACGCGCGCGATCGCTTCGTCGGCATCCTCGGCGCGACCGGTGCGCAGCAGCCACGCCGCGACCGCCGCCGCGCTGCGCGAGTAACCCAGCGCGCAGCACACGAGGACATCGCCGTCGTCGCGCAGCTGCGTTTCGATGGCTGCGGCCGCGGCCGTGAGCTGTGCGGGCGTCGGTGCGATCAGATCGAGCATCGGCACGCAGCGCGTCGGAATGCCGGCCGGCGGCGACAGCTCGGCGCTGACATCGACGATGCGCGCGATACCGAGCGCACGCGCCTGCGCGGCGGTCGGCATGCGTCCCAGCCATACGCGCTCGGCGACCCGCACCGCAGACGCTTCGCGCGCAGTCCACAGACGCGAATTGATCCACGCGCCGATCCGATACGGCGCCAGCAGCCAGCGCGCGCCGTACGACACGCGACCGTCGGCGGCTTTCTGGAAACCTTCGACGCCGAACGCCACGTACTGCAGCGCGACCATCAGCAGCGCGACGCCGGGCCAGCACAGCCACAACAAGAGGCCGCCGAGCGTCGCCAGACCGAAACACGCAGCCGCGCCGATGGCGTAGAACAGCGCCAGCCGCCAGCGCTTGGGTTCGCGCGCGATCCGCGCCGTGCGCAGCGGGCTGGCGGCGTCGAGCGGCCACAGCCACAGGCACAGCAGGCCGAGCAGCGCGCCTGTCGGGATGTCGATGAAATGATGCTGGAACGTCGTCAGCACCGACACCGCGATCAACAGCGACCAGCCGTGCAGAAGCCAGTGCAGGCCGCTCGGCAGCAGACGCCGAGACATACTTCGTAAATACAGATCCCACAGGATCACCAGCAGCGCGATATGCAGCGACGGCGCTTGATTGAAGGGTTTGTCGAAGCTGGTGAGCGCGGCGAAGAACATACCCGGGATGCCGTCGCTGTCCGGCCGCACGAAGGTGAAGCCGAGCGGAAACAGCAGGAAGCAGCTCACCGCCACGATCTGCGCGGTCAGCAGACGACGGCCGTGCGCGCGCAGCTCATCGCGCGTGCGGCACAGGAACAGCGACAGGCCGTAGAACAGATTGATCGACCAGTAGGGAATGATCGTCCATGCGACGAACGGCACGCTGCGTTCCCAGTCGAACACTACCGCGCCCACGCCGCTGCGCTGCGACGCGAGATGGTTCGCGAAGCCGTAGCTCAGATAGAAGAAGGGTGCGAGGAAGGCGAGCCAGAGGGTGGCTTGTTTCCATGGGCGTTTGGCTACGCGGGTGTTGTTATCCATGGTGCGGGGGCCTGAAAAGCAAATCCCCCCTGCCCCTCTTTTTCAAAGGGGGGAAAAGCAGAGACATCGAAAGCGGATCGAGCTGGTGCAAATCCGTGCGACTGGAACCACAGTAGTTGCTTACCCCCTTTGAAAAAGGGGGTCGATGCCAGCGCAGCAGGCAGCGGGGGGTGTTTGCGTTTGATTAGCGCATCCCGCACCCACCCCCAGCGACACCGTGAAAATGCCGAAACTATCGATGCGCTGTTCCAGCTTGCGGAAGCCGGCGGCTTCGACCAGTTGATCCATCTCCGCCTGCGTGCGTCGGCGCATCACCCACGCCTGACCCTGGCGATGACTGGTGAGCGCGCGTGCGATCAGTTCCAGCTGCGGGTGCCACGGTTGCCCGGTGTAGACCAGACAGCCGCCCGGCGGTACGACCGCTGCGATGCCCGCCAGCGAAGCGGCGACCTGATCGTTGTCGGGAAACAGTTCGTACAGCCCCGACACCACCGCCACCGTCGGCGCTGGCGATACTTTTGCCAGATCGTCGCGGTCGAAGGCATCGCCCTGCACGAACTGCGCGATGTCGCCCAGGCCGCGCTCGGCGATCAGCGCGCGGCCGTCTCGCACGTTGATGTCGCTGTAATCGCGGAGCAGGATCGATTCTGGTTTCGCGGCATTCGCGGCGATGGCGTCCAGCACGTAGCGGCCGTGGCCGGCGGCGACATCCATTACCCGCAGCGGCAGACCGCGTGCGCTCACCCGCGCGAAGGACTTGCGCAGCAGTTCCTCGACGTGGGTCTTGCGCACGCGGATACCGCGCCAGCCGATGGAGTCGAGATAGGTGCGGTCGATCATCGTGCCGATCACTGGCGCGCCCTGCGCCTGATCGCGATACACGTAATCCAGGGTGCTGCCGGAGTCGAAGCCTGTGGCGTGGCCCAGCGCGATGCCGCGCGACAGCAGGCCGCCGAGTTTCAACGACGCGCGCGTGAACGCCCAGTACGCGCCGCGCGGCGTGTACCACGGCAGCGGTTTGCCCAATGCGCGCGATTCTTCCGCGGTGAAACCATTGGTATCCGCGTCGCGCAGCGACACCGGCGCCGGCGGGTCGTCGAACAGGCCATGCACGAAGCTGCGGATCCTGTCGGTCGCGAGCTTGCGGTCGCGTTCGCCGAGGGTGTCGTGAAAGAAACCCGGCAGCAGATGTTTTTCCTTGCGCGCGCTGGTCAAGCGTTCGAAGAAACGATGCTGCGGCGCGTGATGCACCACCCAGTCGCTGCCGGAGATCAACAACTGCACCGGCAAAGTGATCGCGGCGGCGTCGGCGACCACGCGGTCGGCGGCTTCGTACAGGCCCAGCAGGATGTTGACCGAGATTGGCCGCGCGATCAGCGGGTCGGACTCGTAGCTGGCGATGCGTTCGGGGTCGTGGGTGAGGAACTTCGCCTTCACGTAACTGTTGACGAAGAAATTGCCGCGCAGTTTGCGCATCAGCGCCAGGCCGGGACGGGCGAACGGCACGTACAGTTTTACTTTGAATGCCGGTGATGCAAGGACCAGGCCGCGGATCTTCGGCGCGTAGTCGTGGGCCCAGGTGCTGGCGAGCACCGCGCCGACGCTCTGCGCCACGACCACGACATCGGCGACGTTCACGCCGTGGACCGCGGCGATGTGATCGACGAAGGTCTGCAGGTCGCGCACCGACATCGCGAAGCTCGGGCTGTCGCCGCGCGCGCCGGGCGAGCGCCCGTGGCCGCGCATGTCGTAGGCGAAGATGTCGAAGTCCGGCAGGCCGAGTTCGTCGGCGAGATGCGCCATGCGCCCGGAGTGTTCGTGGCCGCGATGGATCAGGACGATGGCGCCCCGTGATGCATCGGCCTGTGCGGGCCAGTGGCGGTAGAACAGCGAAACATCGTCGTGGGTGGGGAAACCGTGTTCGGTACAGCGTCGTGGGTCTTGCGTGAGAGCTGACATGGGGTGGCGCGGTCCTCGCGGAGTGGGGGTGTTCCGACAACGAGGGACGCGGTATCGGGGGCGCGGCGGACGCGCCGCAGGTCAATTTCGATCAAGTATCGAAGTTCGATACCGCGGGCTCAACCGCTCCGCACCGTTCGCCGGCGTGCATCGAGGCTCAGCGCGCCTCGCGCAGCCCGTTGCGCACGCGGCGCACGATGGTCCAGGCGACCAGCACGCACAGCGCGGGGAACAGCCACGCCGCCCACGACGGCAGCAGACCGGCGATGCCGATCCACAGCGCAATGGCGCCGAGCACGAAGGCGCGGTCGCTCTTGCCCATCGGGCCGTCGTAGCGCCGGGTCGCGCCGAGCGTCGGCCCCAGCGCGCCGGCGAATTCGCTCAGCCCCGCCAGCACCACGAAGGTCGCCACCCACACCGGCGCGAACGGTGCGACCGCCGCGAATGGCAGCGCCAGCGCGGCATCGGCGATGACATCGGTGAGTTCGTTGAGATACGCGCCGAGCTTCGACTGCTGGCCGAATTCGCGCGCCAGCATGCCGTCGATGGCGTTGAAGGCCATGCGCAGGAACATCCACAGCGGCACCAATAAGAATGCTTGCGGCCCGGGCGCCGCCGCGTACAGCCACACGCCGAGCGCGACCGAGATCGCACAGGCGACCAGCGTCACCTGATTGGCGGTGACGCCCAGCGCGTGCAGACGGCGGACCAGCGGGCGCAGCAGCGCCTGGAATTTGGGTTTGAGGGCATAGATCGACATGTCGGCATGATTCCACAGACCGCCCGGGCGGCGCGAACCGCTTGCGGCGCGTCGGCAATGCGTGAATCTGCGGCGCCCATACCGCTTTCAGTCGCACCGTACGGGTGCGAACGTATGGCAATCGTCATCGGCCACCCCCATCATTTCCGGGCTACATTCCGGATTCCTTTCGAGTCGCCGCGCCATGTCCTTGTCCCTGTTCGACTTTCTCGCCGCCGGCCTGCTCCAGCCCGGCTGGGGTTCGCTGCTGATCTATCTGCTGGTCGCGACCCAGATCACCATCTTCGCGGTCACGCTGTATCTGCATCGCAGCCAGGCGCATCGCGGCGTCGATTTCCACCCGGTCATCGCCCACTTCTTCCGCTTCTGGGTCTGGCTCACGACTTCGATGATCACCAAGGAGTGGGTGGCGATCCATCGCAAGCATCACGCGAAGTGCGAGACCGAGGAAGATCCGCACAGCCCGATGATCAAGGGCATCGGCCACGTGTTCTGGCGCGGCGTCGAGCTGTACCGCGAAGCGCGCAGCGATCGCGCCTCGATCGAGCAGTACGGCAAGGGCGCGCCGAACGACTGGATCGAACGCAAGGTCTACACCCGCCATCCGCTGGCCGGGCCGACCCTGCTGCTGTTCGTCAGCTTCGCGCTGTTCGGCGCCATGGGCGTCGCGGTGTGGGCGATCCAGATGGCGTGGATCCCGTTCTGGGCCGCCGGCGTGGTCAATGGTCTGGGCCACTGGTGGGGTTACCGCAACTTCGAGACCACCGACACCGCGACCAACCTCACCCCGTGGGGCGTGTGGATCGGCGGCGAAGAGCTGCACAACAACCATCACGCATTCCCGAGTTCGGCCAAGTTCGCGCTGCGCCGCTGGGAATTCGACATCGGCTGGGCCGCGATCCGCAGCCTCGAAACCGTGGGTCTGGCGAAAGTGCTGCGCGTCGCGCCCAGTCTCGACATCCGCCCGAACATCCAGATGCCCGACACCGACACCCTGAAGGCGCTGTTGACCCACCGCTTCCAGGCGATGACCGATTACCAGCGCAAGGTGCTGGTGCCGGCGCTGCGCGACGAAGCCCGGATCGCCGGCGCCAAACTGCGCGCGATGCTGCCGCGCAAGCTGGAGAAAGGCCTGGTCGACGACGGCCGCTGGCTGAAACCCGATGCCCGCGAACAGTTGCAGCAGTGGGTCGACCAGCGTCCGCGCATCCGCACCCTGGTCGAATACCGCGCGCGGCTGGCCGCGGTGCTGGAAAGCCGCAGCCAGAGCGCCAACGACACCCTGCAGCAGCTGCAGGCGTGGTGCCGCGAGGCCGAGGCCAGCGGCATCGAGGCGTTGCAGGCGTTCTCGCTGCGGATGAAGGGCTATTCGCTGCAGCCGGTCCGCGGCTGAGCGCAGCGACCGAGGGCGGACGGTTGCATCCCGCCCGCGCAGACCTCACCCTTCGCCAATGCCCGCCGTCCGCCCCGTCCTTGTCGTCTGTCTGCTGCTCGCGCTGACGCCCGTCGCGTCCGCGCAGCAGCTGCGCTGGGTGTCGCCCGGCGCCGCACCGCCACCCGCGCCAGCGCCAGCGCCAGCCGCCGCCCCAGGCGCCGCGCCACAGGGCACCGGCGACTATCTGTCGCGCATGGACATCAACGGCGACCGCAAGATCTCGCTGCTCGAATACCAGAATTGGCTGACCTATGCCTTCGACGGCATGGACCGCAACCGCGACGGCCTGCTGGCGCCGGAAGAACAGCCCGGCGGCCGCGGCAAGCCGATTACCCGCGACGCGCATCGTGTGCGCGTGGCCGAACGCTTCGGCCGTCAGGACATCGACCGCAGCGGGTTTCTCGACGCGAAGGAACTTTCGGCGCCGCCGCAGGGGCGTTAGCCCCACGCGGCGCCAGCCCCTTCGCAGGGCCCCTGCGAAGGGCGGCCCCTGCGAGGATTTACATCGCCACGCCGGAGGGTTCCGCGGCCGCGTTCGTGGTCGTTTCGCCGTCGCCCAGCATCTGCTTCCACGCGAAGTACATCGCGCAGGCGATGAAACACACGAAGAATCCGTTCAACAGCGCGTTGCCGACGAGCATGGCGGTGTTGCCGGCCGCCAGCGCGGCGATGCCGATCAGGATTCCGAAACCGATGGCCACCGCGAAGATCAGCACGGTGCCCAACAGCATGAACACGAGCAGCGCCGGCAGATTGCGCACGCAGGCGCCGAAGCTGCGCTTCATCGCGGCCACCAGACGCACCTCCGTGAACAGCATGTCCGGCACCACGGTGAGGGTCAGGAACAGCGAGATGAAGCCGATGCCGATCACCAGCACCATCCACAGCATCAGCCGTCCGATGGGCATGTCGAGCAACAGGTTCGGATCGATCTGCTTGCCCGATTCGGCCTGGGCCTGCAGCTTCACCATCAGCGCCGACAGTTTTTCGATGTTCTCCTGGCCGACCAGTACATACAGCAGGGCGAAGCACAGCAGCAGGATCAGCACCTGGGGGATCAGCGTGCTGATCAGCCGCCCGGCCTTGCCGGTGTGGATCGACGCCAGCAGATGCGACGGCGCTGCGCTGCGCCCCACATCCACTTCATGCGCCGCATAGATCATGCCGGCCATGATCAGCGGGCCGATCACGAAGAACACCAGCTGCAGCGCAGCGGCCGCGCCCGGCGCGGCCGTGACAACGAGCGCCAAGGACAGCCACAGCCCGGCGTAGATCAGCATCAACAGCCCGAACCCGACCGGCGACCTGCGCAGCAATCGGAATGCCTCGAGCAGCCATTCCGCGCCGGCGGAGGCCGGCACCTTGCGAATTTCCATCGTCGTCCTCGTGTCTGTGGCGGGTGTTGGCGGTTGATCGCTGGATGGGCGGCCTGCTTTGCGACAGGCCTGCTTTCGACAGCGCGCTAGTGGCCGCGCAGTGTAGCGGCGTGGCGCACGAAGCGCCGCAGCACCCCGCGCGCCAGCGGCGTGGGTTTGACCTCTTTTGTCATCCGTTGATGACAAAGGCCATCGCGATGCAGCGCGTCGCGTCGCGCCTGTACGTAGCCGCGCATGTGGACGGCGCTGAATTCGGGGTGGAACTGCACGCCCCAGGCGTGATCGCGCCAGCGGAAGGCCTGGCAGTTGTCCTGTTCGGAGCGCGCCAGCACCGCGGCATCGGCCGGCGGCCGCAGCACGGTCTGCAGATGCGTCACCTGCGCCGCGAACCGCGCCGGCAGCGTGCCGAACAGCACGTCGTGCGCGGCTTCCGGATGCAGATCCACCGGCACCGTGCCCATCTCGCGGCCGGTCGGATTGTCGCCGACCTCGCCGCCGAGGGCATGGGCGATCAGCTGATGGCCGTAGCAGATGCCGAACACCGGCAGCCCGGTGTCCAGACCGTCGCGCAGCCAGTCGGCGGTGCGCTCGCTCCAGTCGTGGCGGTCGGTGACCATCGCCGCGGAACCGGTCACCAGCACGCCGGTATAGGGTTGATGGCCGGGCAGAGGTTCGCCGGCTTCGACATCGACCACTGTCACCTGATCGGCGCGCAGCCCGGCGGCGACCCGGATCCAGTGCGAAAACCGCCCGTGGCGGCGCATGCTCGGCACCGGCTGGCCGGTTTCGATGATCAGGAACTGCGGATCGGGCTTGGTCTTCACGGCATGTGCTTCATGAGAGCAGGCGGCGCGGCATGGGCGGCGGGGACTGCCGCTTATACTACCGAGTCCCCACACTGCCAGCGCCTTTCCATGCAGGGACCGACCTTCCAGGAACTCATCCAGCGCCTCAACGCCTATTGGGCCGCCCAGGGCTGCGTGCTGATCCAGCCTCTCGACCTCGAAGTCGGCGCCGGCACCTTCCACCCGGCCACCTTCCTGCGCGCGCTCGGCCCGGAGCCGTGGAACGCGGCCTACGTGCAGCCCTCGCGCCGTCCCACCGACGGCCGCTACGGCGAAAACCCCAACCGCCTGCAGCATTACTACCAGTACCAGGTGGCGATGAAGCCCAACCCCGACAACATCGTCGAGCTGTATTTCGACTCGTTGAAGGCCTTGGGCGTCGACCCGCTGGTTCACGACCTGCGGCTGGTCGAGGACAACTGGGAATCGCCCACCCTCGGCGCCTGGGGCCTGGGCTGGGAAGTCTGGCTCAACGGCATGGAAGTGACCCAGTTCACCTACTTCCAGCAGGCCGGTGGCCTGGAGTGCAAGCCGGTGCTGGGCGAGATCACCTACGGTCTTGAACGCCTGTGCATGTACCTGCAGAACTGCGACAACGTGTATGACCTGGTCTGGACCTACGGGCCGGATGGCACGCCGGTGACCTACGGCGATGTGTACCTGCAGAACGAAGTGGAGCAGAGCACCTACAACTTCGAATACGCCGACGTGGAAGAACTGTTCCACCGTTTCGATGCGTGCGAGAAGGAAGCCCAGAAGCTGGTCGACGTGGGCCTGCCGCTGCCGGCCTACGAGCAGGTGTGCAAGGCCAGCCATTCGTTCAACCTGCTGGATGCGCGCCGCGCGATCAGCGTGACCGAGCGCCAGCGCTACATCCTGCGCGTGCGCGCGCTGGCCCAGGCGGTGGCGAAACTGTATGAAGCCAAGCGCCTCGAAGCGGTGGCCGCCAAGGAGGTGCAGGCATGAGCGCGATGCTGCCGCTGCTGATTGAACTGGGTACCGAAGAACTGCCCGTGAAGGCGCTGCCGGGCCTGGCCCAGGCGTTCTTCGATGGCGTGGTGGACGGCCTGACCAAGCGTGGCGTGGCCGTGGAACGCGGCGACGCCAAGC